>DATLIR010000203.1:0-23200 GCA_035539315.1 Casimicrobiaceae bacterium | reverse complement strand
CCCCTCACCCGACTCTCTCCCCGCGATGCGGGGAGCGGGAGACGGCGGAGCGACTCGCACTCGCGCTCGCGCGGCGATGCGGAGAAACGTAGCGCTCACCGCCGGCGTGCCGTTGCCATGCGGTCCGCAAAGGAAAAGGGGGCGTTTCCGCCCCCTTGTCCGGTGCCGCGCGCCCTGGCGGGCGCGCGTTGTTGCACGTCAGCGGAACCGGTAGTTCACCCCCACCTGATACATGCGGCCGCGCGGATCGCTCTGCGACGGGTTGTAGCCGGCGTTGGAGGCCGACGTCTCGTTGCTGAACGGCGGGTCGGTGTCCATCAGGTTCTGGATCGACGCATTGAAGGTCAGGTTCTTGTTCACGTTCCACTTCCAGAACAGGTTCCAGATCCCCACGGCCGACACGTCGCTGCCCGAAGGCGTCGGGTTGAGCTGCGTGTAGTGCCCGACGTAGTAGCCGTTCAGCGAGACCTCGTGCGCCGCGTACAGCCATGAGATGTCCCACGAGGCGCGCGTGCGCGGCTGGTTGTACGTGCCGTTGAACTGGAAGTCCTCGATCGCGCCCGTTTCGCCCAGCGTCGAGAACGTGTAGTCGTCGACGTACGCGATCGAGCCCCTCAGGTTGACCTGGCCGAAACGCTCGAGCGGGATCCGCAGGCGGCCCTCGACGTCGATGCCGGAGGTCGTCGTCTTCGCGGCCTGGATCGGGACGTTGTTCACCTGGTCGATCAGCCCGGCCGCGTTGCGAATGACGATGTTCGGGTCATTCACGAACAGGTTGATCAGCGTCTGGGTCGAGAAGAGGCTGATCTCGTCCTTGCGCTTGATCTGGTAGTAATCGGCCGACAGCGACGAGTTCGGCGTCGGCTCCCAGACGACGCCGATGTTCCAGATCTTCGACTTCTCGGCCTTGAGGGCCGGGTTCCCCGTCGTCACGACCCGCACGTCGAGATTGCAGTCCGGCTCCTCGCCCGTGATGCATCGGGTCGGGTCGACCAGGCCGAACTCGAACGACGACTGGGTGGCGCTCGTCGTGTCGAAGATGGACGGGGCGCGGAACGCTTCGGAGTACGTCGCCCGCAGCAGCAGGTTGCGGACCGGCTGGTAGCGCACGCCGATCTTCGGCGAGGTCTTCGAGAAGTCACCCGACTTGCCGTACTTGTCGTAGCGGAGCGCGCCGGAGATCTCGAGGCCCTTGACGACCGGCACGATGATCTCGCCGAACACCGCGGTCATGTCCTGCTCGCCGAACGCCGCGGAGGCGCTGATGCCGAGGGCTTCAAGCGCCGCGATCCTGGGATCCGGGATGTCCTCCGCCTTGGAATTCCAGTACTGAACGCCGACCGCCGCCAGCACCGGGCCGGCCGGCAGGTTCCACACCTCGCCCGAGGCCTTGGCGCCGTAGTCCTGGAACTCCGACTTGCCGTGACGGAAGCCGTTGTACCGCAGGCGCGCCGTGGTCGCCGGGTTGTTGAACGGGTCGAAGAAGTTGTACGAGCCGTCGTTGATCGTGTCGAGCGCCGTCTGGGTCAGGACGTTGTTGAGCTGGTCCTCCTCGATCTTGATCTCGTTCCAGCTGCCGTAGACTTCCCAGTCCCAGGTCTTCCAGCTGCCCTTCGCGCCCAGCACGCCGCGCCACATCTTCGTCGTCGAGTCGTTGTCGCGGTTGCCGACGTCGGCGTAGCGGTGCGCGACCAGCGCATCGTTCGGGAACGGGTTGTTCGGGTGGCCGACCGGCAGGATGTTCGAGCCGATACCGTTGTCGTCGGTCGACGGCGCCGGGAACCCGATGTTGTAGGCCCAGCTCTGCGAGTAGATGCCTTCCCCGAAGATCGAGATGTCCGGCGTGATCGCGAACTCGCCGCGCACGTTGGCGCTGTAGCGCTCGACCTCCGGGTTCACGCCGCCGAACGCCGCGCGGTTGTAGCGGCACCGGCTGGCGCGGACGCTCTCGGGCGGGCAGTTCGGGTAGTAGGCGACTTCGCCGGTGTCGAGGTCGATGACCGTACCCGGGTAGCCGAAGCCGGACCGGAAGTCCGTGCCTCCCCGGCCGCGCAGGTCCTCGTTGTTCGCGAAGTCGCGATCCTTCGTCGTCATCTTGTCGCGCTTCAGGTAGAACAGGTTCGCGAAGATGTTGTAGCGGTCCTTCGCGATGTCGCCGAAGCCGAGCGAAGCGTTCGCCTGGAACTGCTCGCCGTCGGAATACTCGGTGATGCCCGCCGATGCTCCGGCCTCGATCCCCTGGTAGGTGTTGCGCATGATGATGTTGACCACGCCGCCGACCGCGTCGGCGCCGTAGATCGCGGACGCGCCGTCCTTCAGGATCTCGATGCGCTCGACCGCGGTGATCGGGATCGCGTTCAGGTCCTGGAATCCCTGGGAGCCCGTCGTCAGACGCTGCGCGAACGGATAGGTGGGCAGGCGGCGGCCGTTGAGCAGGATCAGCGTGCTGTTGAAGCCCAGGTTGCGGACGTTCAGCGCGGAGGCGCCGTTGGTGAAGCCGTTGGTTACGCGATCGTCGATCGCGAAGCCGGCCGACGGGATGAACTGCAGCACTTCGCCGATCGACACCGCGCCCGTGCGCTCGATGTCCTGGCGCGTGATCACGTCCACGGGCGACGCGGTCTCGTTGTCGACGCGCTTGATGTTGGAGCCGGTGACGTTGACCTTGATGTCCTGTGCGAACGCGGGCGCTGCGGTCAGCAGCATTCCCGCGGTCCCGACGCCCACCACGTAGGCGAGCGCGGCCGCAACCTTCCTGCGCTGAAAAGCCATGGAAAACCCCCAGAGTTGAATGTGTGGCCCGCTCGGGAAACTTCCCTCGGCGCGCCACGTGACCCGAATGTACTCGGAGGCCGATTCGGCCGGCAACGAACGCGACCGCTTTGCTACACTTCCGGCCCGGAATTGTTGCAATTTTGCCAACCGTGACACTGCGCCACGCGCAACCCGCTGATTTGCCTGCGATCGTCGCCATCTACAATGCGTCGATTCCGGGCCGGATGGCCACGGCGGACACCGAGCCGGTGACGGTCGCCGCGCGCGAAGGCTGGTATGGCGAGTTCGACCCGGATCGTCGTCCGTTATGGGTGGCGGCGGGCCCGGGAGGCACCGTCGAGGCGTGGCTTTCCGTCCGTTCGTTCTACGGCCGTCCGGCCTACCACCGCACCGCGGAGCTCGGGGTCTACACGGCGCCGTCCGCGCGGCGCCGCGGGCTGGGCCGGGAGCTGCTCGGCCACGCCGTCGCCATCGCACCGTCGCTGGGGTTGTCGACGTTGCTCGCGTTCGTGTTCGGCCACAACGCCCCCAGCCTCGCGCTGTTCGCCGGCCATGGCTTCGAGCGCTGGGGAACGCTGCCCCGCGTGGCCGAGCTGGACGGCATCGAGCGCGACCTCGTGATCCTGGGACGCCGCGTGGGCTGACGATGGACGACGCGGTCATCCGGCCCGCGATCGCGGCCGACGTTCCGGCGATCCATGGCCTGATCCGGGAGCTCGCCGCGTTCGAGCGGCTCACCCACCTGTGCACGGGGTCGAGCGACGACCTGGCCAACGCGATCCGGGGTCCGCGGCCGCTCGCCGAAGTGCTGGTGGCGGACCTTCACGGAGAAATTGTAGCTTTTGCACTTTTTTATCCAAGTTTCTCGACCTTCCTCGCCCGGCCCGGCCTGTGGCTCGAGGATCTTTACGTCCAGCCAGCCCACCGGTCGCACGGCCTGGGAACGCGGCTGCTCCGGGCGATCGCGGCGCTGGCGGTCGAGCGCGGCTGCGGCCGCTTCGAATGGGCGGTCCTCGACTGGAACGCGCCGGCCATCGGCTTCTACGAGCGGATGGGGGCGACGGTGATGCCGGACTGGCGTATCGCCCGCCTGACGGGCGAGCCGCTGGTGCGGCTGGGAAGCCGCTAAGCTCCGACCTCCATGCCCCTCGACCTCCCCCACCTCGATCTTCCCCGCCTCGACCTGGCCGCCGACTTCTGGTCGCTGCGTTTCGTCGACCAGGTCTCCACGAGCTGCGCGGTCCGCAAGAACGTGCCGCTCCCGCTCGCGCGCTGCCACGACCGGGGGGTCATGGCCACGGTCTACGCGGACGGCGGCTACGGCTACGCCGCCACCTCCGACCTTTCGCCTGCGGGGTTGCGGGCGGCGCTCGAGCGCGCCCGCGCCTGGGCCGCGGCGACCGCGGCGCGTGCGCTGTTCGACACGCGTCCGCTACCGCGCCCGTCCGCGCGAGGCGCCTATGCGTCGCCGTCGATCGACTTCCCCGAGCCGGCGCCACGCGAGTGGTACGACCTCCTGATGGCCGAGTCGACCGCCGCCGCGATCGACCCGCGGATCGTCGACTGGAGCGCCAGCCTCGAGGTGCGCCACGCGACGCACCGGCTGGTCACCAGCGAAGGCGGCGACGTCGTGCAGCGCTACCGCATCGTGCTGCCCGGGCTCGCGGCCACCGCCCACGCCGGCGGCGACACGCAGACGCGGACGCTCAACGGCTACCGGGGCATCTGCCAGCAGGGCGGCCCGGAGGTGCTCGCGCGCTTCGGCTTCGCCGGCGCGGGGCGCCGCGTCGCCGAGGAGGCGCTCGAGCTGGTGCTGGCACCCAACTGCCCGTCGGGCCGGCAGGACGTGCTGCTCGCGCCGGACCAGATGATCCTGCAGATTCACGAGTCGATCGGCCACCCGCTCGAGCTCGACCGCATCCTCGGCGACGAGCGCAACTTCGCCGGAACGAGCTTCGTGACGCCGGAGATGATCGGCAGCTACCGCTACGGCTCGCCGCTCCTCAACGTGACGTTCGACCCGACGCGGCCCGAGGAGCTCGCAAGCTACGCCTACGACGACGAGGGGACGCGCGCCGAGCGCGCCTGGCTCATCCGCGACGGCATCCTCGAGCGTCCGCTCGGCGGCGCGATCTCGCAACAGCGCGCCGGCCTGCCGGGCGTCGCCAACGCGCGCGCCGACAACTGGAACCGCCCCCCGATCGATCGCATGGCAAACCTCAACCTCGAGCCGGGCGACCGGCCGTTCGAGGCGCTGGTGGCGGGCATCGAGCGCGGCGTCTACATGCAGACCAACGCGTCGTGGTCGATCGACGACTCGCGCAACAAGTTCCAGTTCGGCTGCGAGCGCGGCGTCCTGATCGAGGACGGTGCGCTCGGGGGCGTGGTGAAGAACCCCAACTACCGCGGCGTGTCGGCGTCGTTCTGGCGGAGCCTGGCCGCGGTGGGCGACGCGTCGACGCTGCAGGTGCTCGGCACGCCGTACTGCGGCAAGGGCGAGCCGTCGCAGATCATCTGGGTCGGGCACGCATCGCCCGCCTGCGTGTTCACCGGGGTGGACGTCTTCGGCGGGGAGTCGTGAACGTGGCGGCCCGGATCGGCGACCCGTCGGCCGCGCAGGACCGCTTCGGCGACTGGGTCGCCGCGATCGAGAGCGCGCTCGCCCCCGGCGAGCGCTACACCGCGACCTGCGCGGGCGAGTCCACGGACTTCGCGCGCCTCAATCGCGGCAAGGTGCGGCAGGCAGGCAGCGTCGAGCAGCACGAGCTCGCGGTCCGGCTGGTGCAGGGCGCGCGCCACGCCGAGCACGCGCTCGCGATGTCGGGCAACGCGGTGGAGGATCGCGCCGCCATCGTGTCGGCCATCGCAGGTCTGCGTGCCGTGCTTCCCGACCTCGCCGACGATCCGCACCTGCTCCTGCCCGATCGCGTCGCGAACTCGCGGGTCGACCGCCAGGGCGCGCTGCCGGCGGCCGAGGCGGTCGTCGACGAGATCCTCGCGGCGGCCGACGGCCTCGACCTCGTGGGCCTGTATGCCGCGGGGCCGGTGTGGCGCGGCTTCGCCAACAGCGATGGCCAGCGCAACTGGCATGCGGCGACGACGTTCAACCTGCAATGGAGCCTGGTCGATCGCGGCGACAAGGCGGTGAAGAGCGCGTACGCCGGCTTTTCCTGGAGCCGCGACGCGTTCGCCTCGCGGATGCAGGAGGCGCGCGAGCGGCTCGCGCTGGTCGCCCGCCCGTCGACGACGCTGGCGCCCGGGCGCTACCGCGCCTTCCTCGCGCCCTCCGCGCTGGAGGAGATCGCCGGGCTGCTGAGCTGGGGCGCGTTCTCCGCCCGCGCGCTCGAGACGCGGCAGAGCCCGCTCGCTCGCATGCGCGAGCGCGAGCGGCTCGACCCGCGCGTCACCATCGTCGAGGACATCGACGGCGGCGTCGCGCCCGGCTTCCAGTCCGAAGGCTTCGCGCGGCCGGGGCGCGTGCCGCTGGTGCGCGACGGCGAGCTTGTCGGCGCGCTCACCTCGCCGCGCACGGCGCGCGAGTTCTCGCTCGACGCCAACGGCGCGAACGCGGAGGAGTCGCCCGAGGCGTTCGCGATGAGCGGCGGCGAGCTCGCGGCGAGCGATGCGCTCGCCGCGCTCGACGACGGGCTGTGGATTGGCAACCTCTGGTACACGAACTACTCGGACCGCCCGGCGTGCCGCATCACCGGCATGACGCGCTTCGCGACGTTTCGCGTCCAGCGCGGCCGCATCGTGGCGCCGGTCGACGTGCTGCGCTTCGACGACTCGCTGTACCGGATGCTCGGGAGCAACCTCGAGGCCCTGACGCGCGAGACCGAGCTCTTGCTCTCGGCCGACAGCTATCGCTCCAGGCACCTCACCAGCGCGCGCCTGCCTGGCGCGCTGGTGCGCGAGATCGCGTTCACGCTCTGACGGGGGGTCGCGCCGGCACCGGCGCGCGCGGGTCGATCAGCCCCTCGTGCCTGAGCTCGTCCCAGAACGCCGCCGGCGTCGGCGCCGCGCAATGCGCGAGGTTCGCGCCGACCTCGGCGACGCTGCGCATGCCGGTCACGACGCTCGCGACCGCCGGGTGCGCCAGCGGGAACTGCAGCGCCGCCGCCGCCAGCGCAACGCCATGGCGCGCGCACACGGCCTCGATGAGCCTCGTGCGCTCCACGATCTCTTCGCCGGCCGGCTGATAGAAGAACGTTGCCCCGGGCGTCGCGCCGGTCGCGAGGATGCCGGAGTTGAACGGCGCCGCCATCAGCACCGCGATGCCGCGTCGCTCGCAGTCGGGCAGGAACGCGTCGAGCGCGCTGTGGTCGAGAAGCGTGTAGCGGCCGGCGAGCATGAAGCAGTCGAAGTCGCCGTCGGCCGCGAAGCGCATCAGGATGTTCCAGTCGTTGACGCCGACGCCGAATGCCTTGATCGCGCCTGCGGCGCGCAGCTCGACCAGCGCCCGATGCGCGCCTTCCATCGCTTCGGCGTAGCGCTGCTCGACCAGGTCGCCCTGCCAGCGCCGGTTGACGTCGTGGATCAGCACGATGTCGATTGCGTTGGTGCCGAGCCGCTGCAGGCTGTGCTCGATCGAGCGCAGCGTACCCGTGTAGCTGTAGTCGTACCGGACCTCGAACGGATAGCGGCCGTCCGACGCGCCGGCGGCAGGACCCCCGCCGATCGGATCGAGCAGCCGCCCGACCTTGGTCGACAGCACGACCTCGCGGCGGTCGATGCGGCGCAGGCACGCGCCGAGGCGATGTTCGGAGAGGCCGCCGCCGTACAACGGTGCCGTGTCGTAGTACCGCAGCCCCCGACCGTACATGGCGTCGAAGGCGGCACCGAGCGAGGCGTCGCTGTCGCCGGCCGCGAGGCTGCCGAGCGGAAGCATCCCGCAGCCGAGCTGCGACACGGCGACGTCGCGGCGGGCGAAACGGCGCTTCGCGACCGGGTCCGACGCACCGATCACACCTGGTCCCAAGACGCGACGGCGTCGTTGATCGCCTGCGCCTCGAGGACGGCCTCCTGCGCGACGATGCGGTCCGCGAGGTCGAGCACCTCGTCGATGCGCGCGGCCGGGATGCAGACGACGCCGGTCTCGTCGGCGAGGACGTAGTCGCGCGGCGCGATCGCGACGCCGCGGATCGCGATCGCCTCGTTGATCGACCCGAACGTGAATTCGTTGCGGCTGCGTCGCGGCGACGTGCCGACCGACCACACCGGGTAGCCGATCGCACGGATCTCCTCGACGTCGCGGCATGAGCCCCACAGGATCGTCCCGCGCACGCCGCGCCGCTGCGCGATGCGGGACGCCAGCCCGCCCCACGCCGACGCGCGATCCGACCCGGCGATGTCGATGATCACGACATCGCCGTCGCGCATCGCCTTCAGCACCTGCTCGAGCGGCTTGCCGACGCCGCCGCCGAAGCGGTAGGCCGACGGATCGTTCGACTTGGGCAGGAGCTTCACCGGCAGCGCGTGGCCGGCGATGCGGCCCTGGCCAGGCCGCTGGGCGCGCACGCCTGCGAGCACGCCGTCGATGCCGAGCTCGTCGAGCGCGTCCGAGACGATCGCCGTGGGATGCGACGCGAGGCGCGAGACGGGATCGAGCGGGAGGGGCACGGGCGACTCCGGGGAGGGAAGCGGGTTACATCGACGGGCCGAGGCGGCTCACCACTTCGGCGCCCTCGCCGACGATCTCGCCGAACGTCAGGGTACCGGACGCGACGTCCAGGAGCTTCGCGATCGCGTCGTCGGCGAGCGCGTCGAGCGACGTGGCGTCGCGGAGCGCCTCCGCCGCGACGATGTCGACCTGCTCGGCGAGCCGGGCGCACGCGTCGGGGTTCGCGCTCATCTTGAGCGTCGGCGCGACCAGGCTGCAATAGCTGTTGCCGGCGCCGGTCGTGAAGACGACGACCTGGGCGCCGCCGGCGACCATCGCCGTGATCGACTCGGGCGAGAAGTACGGCGTGTCCATCAGGTACAGGCCCGGGCGCTGCGGGCGCTCCGCGGGCCTGAGCAGACCCTGGATCGTCTGGTCGCCACCCTTCGCGATCGCGCCGAGCGCTTTCTCCTCGAGCGTCGTGATGCCGCCTGCCTTGTTCTGCGGTCCCGGGTTCTGGCTGCGCACGTCGCCGCCGGCTTCGCGCACCAGGCGCTCGCGCTCCACGACCGCGCGCACGATCCGCTGCGCCACCCCGGCGTCGGCGGCGCGCCGAGCGAGCAGGTGCTCGGCGCCGGTCCACTCCATCGTCTCGCTGAACATCGCCTGCCCGCCGGCGCGCACGACACGCTCCATCATGCGGCCCGCGAGCGGATTGCACACGAGGCCGGACGTCGCGTCCGAGTGGCCGCACTCGACGGCGACACAGAGGTCCGAGATCGCGCAGCGCTCGCGCCGCAGCGAGGAGGCGTCGCGCACGAGCCGCGTCGCGGCGCGCACGCCGCGGTCGACCAGCGCGAGCGCGTCCTCGTGCACGCCCGGGAGCGACAGCGCGACGACCGGCTTTCCGGCAGCCGCGATCGCCGCGACATAGGGCTCGTTGATGGTGTCGGCCGCCGAGACCACGAGCACGGCGGCGACGTTCGGATGGGTCGCGAGCCCGCCCAGCGTGTCGAACTGCAGCGTCGCGTCGGCGCCGACCTGGCCGCGTCCGTAGCCGGTCGCGACGCAGATCGTCCCCTGCACGAGCGACGCGATGCGCGTCGCCGCCGCGGAGGTGAGGCCGGTCGGCGACAGCACGAGCACGTGGTTGCGCACGCCGACGCGGCCGTCGGGTCGGCGGTAGCCGTCGAAGGACGCGCTCATGCACGCTTCCGGACGGATGGCGCCGTCGCGTCAAAGCGGAACGGCGCGAACCCGGCAATGCCGACGTCGAGGACGAGCACGCGCCCGGCGAGCGGCTCGGCGCGGCGCTGCTCGGCGCTGAGGCCGCGCGTCGCGGTCGTCACGAACAATTGCCGGTAGCCAGGACCGCCGAACGTGCACGACGCAGGCCGGCTCACGGGAAGCCGGACGACGCGATCCATGCGCCCGTCCGGTGCGTAGCGGATCAGGCAGCCCCCGTCGACCTGCGCCGACCACAGGTGGTCCTCGGCATCGACGGTCGCGCCATCCGGGCCGCCCGGCAGCGCACCGACGTCGGCGAAGACGCGCCGCTCGCCCAGCGCACCGGTGCGCGCGTCGAACGGGAACGTATAGAGCATGCCCTGGCGCGTGTCGGCGAAGTACATCGTCGCGCCGTCGCGGCTCCAGGCGAGGCCGTTGGGCGTGAAGTAGCCCCCGTGCAGCCGCCGATGGCTGAGGTCGCGGTCGAGCACGTACAGGCTGCCTGCGGCGACGCCCGACTCCGGGTTCATCGAGCAGCACCAGAAGCGACCCGCGGGATCGCACTTGCCGTCGTTGAGGCGGTTGTCCGGAAGGTCGGGCTCCGGATCGACGATCGGCTCGACGGTGCCGGTCGAAGGATCGAAGGTGGCGAACCCCGAGCGCAGCCCGGCGACGAGCCGGCCGCCGGTCGACGGCGCGATCGAGCCGATGTCCTCGCGCATCGTCCAGTGCTGCTCGCGCCCGGTGGCGAGGTCGAGCGCGTGGATCGCCGGCGTTTCGCGCACGTCGATCCAGGACAGCCGGTTCGCGTCGGCGTCGTACACCGGCGTCTCGCCGACGTGCGTGCGCACTGCGCCGATCGCGCGCACCGGCAGGTCGACCGGATCACACCACGCGCGCTCGTGACGGGGGTCGTGCCGCGCCGTGCTGACCAGGTTGTGGTCGTGCACGCGCGCGCCCGCCGGCACGTCGGCGGTGAGGCGTCCGATGGCTTCGCCGTACTTGCGGATCCGCAACCCCGCGCCGAGGTCGCGCACCGCGAACTTATGTCCGATCGCGATCGGCTCGACCAGCCGGACGTCGCGCGCACCCGCGCCCGCCGGGAGTCGCACCACGCGGCCCGCGGCGAGGTCGACCAGCGCCGTCGCGACGTCGTCGTTCGGCTTCAGCAGCGCGGCGTCGAGCGGCATCGCGCGCTACAACAGGTCGGTGACGATCGCGTTGTCGAGGTTCGGGGCCGTCTTCATCGCGCCCTGCTCCATGAAGAACCGGATCTGGTAGTCGAGGTTCGCGCGGAACGCTTCGTGCGTCATCAGCTGCCTGGTCGTCCTGCGGTCGTAGAAGCCGCTGTCATCCATGATGCGAGTCATGATCGCCGCGTCGGTCGGGTTCTTCTGTTCCTGGTTCACGTAATCGGTGATGGTGCGCAAGGCATCGGCCCGCGTCGCCGGGTTCATCAGGTAGGGAACGCCCTTGTCGTGGTACGCGGCGAGGAATGCCTGCAGCGCCGCACGGTCGCTCTTCAGCACCGCCTCGGTCGTCACGAACAGGTCGTAATTCAGGAACGGCTGCGTGTTCCCCGGAGGCTTCGTGAAGTCGGCGTGCGTGAAGATCTCGCGCGCATCCTTCTTGGTGCTCATGATCGAGAAGCGGCCGTTGACCGACGGCACGACGGCCTCGACGCGGCCCGCGACGAACGCGGCCTGGCCCTCGGCGGCGGGCAGGTTGACGAACTCGATGTCGCGCGTCGTCATGTCGTATTTGGCGAGAATGCGCGCGAGGAAGTACTGCAGGCCGGTGCCGGCCGTGCACGCCACACGCTTGCCGGCGAGCTTGGGGATCGTGTCGAAGCCCGGCTGCGCCAGCACCGCGAACAGCTTCGACGGATCGGTCGCGATCGAGATGAAGCGCAACGGCATCTGGCCGCCCGCCATCCCGAGCAGCGCCGCGGTCGAGTTGACGAACGACAGGCCGACGCCGCCGCCGCCCAGCGCCTGCACGATCTTCGGGCCGGCCGCCTGCGCGAACAGCACCTCGTTGATCTGGACGCCCGCTTCCTTGAACCAGCCGCGCTTCTCCGACAGGTCGACGATCGCCGACGCAGGCGCGCGCAACAGGCCCACCGACAGCGGCTTCAGCGCCTGGGCGAACGTCGGGCGCGCGTACGGCGCGGCGGCGAGCGCGGCGAGTCCCCCGGCGCCGTAGCCCAGCATGCGGCGGCGGCTCGGCGAATGATGGTCGTTCATGGGGCTGCTCCTCCTGGGGCGAGTCACGAAGGCACGGACTCGGGGTTGGAATGGGGTTGCGCGCCGCCGGCAGCGCGCGCCGACTGGAGCGCGCTCCACAGCGCGCGCTTGGCGGCGGCGAAGGCGTCGCCGACGCGCGTCGCCTCGTTGCGCGGCCGTTGCAGCGGATTCTCGATGATCGCGTGGACGCGCCCCGGGCGGCTCGCCAGCACGACCACGACGTCGGAGAGGAACACGGCCTCGTCGAGGTCGTGCGTGACGAACACGACGGTCTTCTGCGTGCTCTCCCAGAGCCGCAGCACCTCTTCCTGCATCGTCGCCTTGGTCTGGACGTCGAGCGCCGCGAACGGCTCGTCCATCAGGAGCACGTCGGGCGAGTTCGCGTAGGCGCGCGCCAGGTCGACGCGCTTTCGCATCCCGCCGGAAAGCTGCTTCGGATAGGCCTTGCGGAACGCGCCCAGCCCGACGGCAGCGCACCACTGCGCGACCAGGCGATCGCGCTCGGCCTTCGGCACGCCGCGCGCCTTCGGGCCGTACTCGACGTTGCGCTCGACCGTGAGCCACGGGAACACGGCGTCCTGCTGGAACACGAAGCCGAGCGCCTGGTTGACGCCGCGAACCGGGACGCCGTCGTGCAGCACCTGGCCTTCGCTGGGCGTGAGCAGGCCGGCCATCATCCGCAGCAGCGTCGACTTGCCGCAGCCGGACTCGCCGATGATGCACACGAAGCGGCCGCGGGGGACCGACAGCTCGACGTCGCGCAGCACGACGAGCGGCGCCGCCGCGTCGCCGATCCGGAACCGGTGCGTCAGCCGCCGGACACCGAGCTTCTCGCTCACGGCTCGCGCCTCGTGTCGCTCCACGCGGTGAGCGCGCGGCCGGCGCGGCTCGCGACCTGGTCGAGGAACGCGCCGAGCACGCCGATCACGATGATCCCGACGATGGTGATGTCGGTGCGGAAGTACTGGCCGGCGTTCTGGATCATGAAACCGAGGCCGGACGGCGCGGCGATCAGCTCGGCGGCGACCAGCGCGAGGAATCCGGTCGACACGCCGGTCCGCATGCCGGCGATGAAGTACGGGATCGCACTCGGGACCGCCACCGTGGTGAACACGCGCCACCGCGACGCGCCGAGCGTCCGCGCCGCATCGACGTAGATCTGCGCCACCTCCTGCATGCCCGCGCGCGCGTTGACGACGCAGGGCTTAAACACGGCGAGCGCGATGATGATGATGCGCGACGGCTCGCCGATGCCGATCCACACGATGACGAGCGGGATGTAGGCGAGCGCCGGGATCGGGCGCAACGCGTCGATGATGGGGTTCAGGATCCAGCCCCACCAGCGGAACCAGCCGGCGAGCGCGCCCAGGACCAGCGCGAGGCTCGCGCCGATCAGGTAGCCGATCAGCACGCGCTCGAGGCTCGCCGCGGTGTTCACCAGGAGGTCGCCGCTGCGCAGCTGTTCGACGAAGGTGTCGACGATGGTCGGAGGCGCCGGCACGAGCGCGGGATGGGTGCCCGGAAGCAGCGCCACGAGCCAGTACAGGCCGACGACCGCGCACAGCGACAGCGTGCCGACGACGACCGACGGCTGCAGGAAGCGACGGCGCGGCAGCAGGGCACCGTCCGGGTCTTGCGTCATGGTCTCTCCTCCGGGACGCGTCGCGCGCGTCCTCTCATCCCGCGGCGGCGCTCATACGCTCGCTCTCCGCGACGCGCGTGAGCAGGTTGTTCTTCGCCTTCTCGATGTGCGCGCCCATCAGCAGCGCCGCCGCATGCGCGTCGCGGCGCTCGATCGCCTGGATCAGGTGCTGGTGCTCCTCGATGACGCGCTGGAAGCGGTCGTCGCCGTAACCGTAGCGCTTCAGGAGCGCCGCGAGCAGCAGCCAATGGCTGTCGACGATCGGCAACGCCCCGGGATTGCCGGCCGCGTCGTTGATCACGGCGTGAAACCGGCGGTTCGCCACCGGCACCGACGCGAACTCGCCGGCGACGACGTGCGCTTCCAGCTCGGCCGCCGCGGTCCGCAGCGCCGCCAGGTGCCGCGCCTCGCGACGCTCGGCCGCGCGGCGCGCCAGCATCGTCTCGATCGCGCAGCGCACGTCGAAAACGTCCTCGATGAAGCCGGCGTAGATCGGCCGCACGCGGGCGCCGCGGTTGGGCTCGATGACCACCAGCCCCTCGCCGTGCAGGATCCGCAGCGCCTCGCGGATCGGCATGTGGCTCACGCCGTAGCGCGTCGCCAGGTCCTCGATGACCAGCCGCGATCCGAATGGGAACGCGCCGGCCACGATGTCGTTGCGCAGGCGATGCTCGATCTCGGACATTTGATCGATTTCGAGAGTATCTCGAGGCGGTTCTCGGGCTAGCTGACCGAGAGCGCGGCATCATTCTGGCCAATCTTGATCAAATCGGCAAGCGGCTAACCGCGCGCCGGGACGGCCAGCGGAGCGATCGGGTCGGCCGGGAACACCTCGCGCCCGTCGCCGGCGGGCGGGACGAGGCCGAGCTGGCCGCAGCCGGTGACGCGTTTGCGCGAGCCGTCGAGCGCGGGGTCCACGAAGTCGGCGAACCACGCTTCGAGGCGGGAGCGCATCGCGTCGACGATCGCGCGCCGTTCGGCCCGATCGACGAGGTTGGCCCGCTCGCCCGGATCGTCGGCGAGGCCGTAGAGCTCGTGCGGACCGTCCGGGTAGCGGTGCACGTACTTCCAGTCGCGCGTGCGCACCATGCGCGCGGACCCGTACTCGTCGTAGACGACGACGTCGCGATCGCCCGGCGCAGCGCCGGTCTCGAGGAGCGTGCGGAAGCTGCGGCCGGGACGCGGCCGCGGCGGAGACTCGTGCAGGCCGAGGTAGTCGACGAGCGTGGGGAACACGTCGTACGCGGACAGGAGCGCGTCGCACACGCCGGGCCGGACCCGACCCGGCTGCATGACCAGGCACGGCACCTTGACCGACGTGTCGTACAGGTTCTGGGGTCGCGTGCCGTTGCCCTTGCCCCAGATGCCGTGGTGCCCGCAGTTCATGCCGTTGTCGCTCATGAAGATCACGAGCGTGCTCGCGTCGAGCCCGAGCGTCGCGAGCGCGTCGAGCACGCGACCGATGCCGGCGTCCATCGCGGTCGTCGCCGCGAAGTAGCCCGCGAGGCTTTCGCGCGGGCGACGGAATCCTTCGTCGGTCGCCGGATTGCCGTGTGCCGTGAACGGATGCGGCGGCTCCCGCGGGCACGAGGCGAACGCGCAGCCCGCGTACAGGTCGATGAAACCGCGCGGATGCGAGCCGATCCACGGATAGTGCGGCGCCGTGTAATTGAGCGCGAGCCAGAACGGCTCGGCGCGCGGCGCCTCGTCGCGCAGGAACGCGACCGCGTGGTCGGTAAGGTCGTCGGTCAGGTAGCGCGGCACGTTCAGCGGCGTGCGCTCGTCGATCATCGGCGCGTCGTAGTAGGGGCTCATGCCCGACTGGTGCGCGTACCAGCGCACGTGACCGCGCCGCGGCACGTCGCTCGCCCCGAGGTGCCACTTGCCGACGAGGCCGCAGCGGTAGCCGGCATCGGCGGCGAGTTCGGTGATCAGCGTCTGGCCCTGCAGGTAGTCGATGCGCTCGGGGCCGACGTTGCCGGCGCGGATCCAGTCGTGCACGCCATGGCGCGAGGGAATCTGGCCGGTCAGGAGCGTCGCGCGCGCCGGCGAGCACACCGGCGAAGCGCAGAAGAAATCGGTGAAGCGCACGCCTCGCGCGGCGATCCGGTCGAGGTTCGGCGTGATGATGTCGCCGTTGCCCGCGCAACGCATTGCCCAGGCGCCCTGGTCGTCGCTCAGCACGAACAGCACGTTCGGACGTCGCGGGTCCCGGCTCGCCATCGCGCGCTCCCTAGCCCATGACGATGCCGCCATCGACGTTGAAGGCGGAACCGGTGGTGAAGTCGCAGTCGTCGGAGGCGACGAACAGCGCCATGCGCGCGACCTGCTCGACGGTGCCGAGGCGACCCAGCGGGCTGCGCGAGTTCACGCGTGCCATCACCTGGTCGAGCCCGACGCCGAGGACCTTCGCGCCGTCGTCCCAGCCCTGGCGGCCGAGTGCCGTGGGGATCGGCCCGGGGCAGATCGCGTTGACGAGGATGTCGTGCGGCGCCACCTCGAGCGCGAGCGAGCGCGTGAAGCCGATCACCCCCCATTTCGCTGCGCTGTACGCGCTCGCCGTGGACTCGCCGACCTTGCCGGCGATCGACGCGATGTTGATGATCCGGCCGCGACGCGCGGCGATCATCGCGGGCAGGACCGCCTTGCAGCAGAGGAACGTCGCCTTGAGGTTGACATCGAGCACCGCGTCCCAAGTTTCGACGCTCATGTCCTTGACGAAGGCCTTGCGGATGATGCCGGCATTGTTGACGAGGATGTCGATGCGGCCGAAGCGCGCGAGCGCCTCGCGCGCCATCGCCTGGACCTGCGCCTCGTCCGTCACGTCGACCTGATGCGCCAGGGCGGCGTCGCCGATCGACGCGGCGGTCGCGCGAGCCGCCGCAAGGTCGCGGTCCGCGAGCAGCACGCGCGCGCCCTCGGACGCGAATACCTTCGCGATCGCGGCGCCGATGCCCGCGGCGCCGCCGGAGACGATCGCGCCGCGGCCGGCGAGCCGGCCGCGATCAGGCGTGCTCATGCAGCTTCGGGTAGTCGATGTTGAGGAGCCAGCGCGGCGGCTCGTCCTCCTCGATGGGCACGAACCGGCGCGCGTTGCCGCCGAACCGGTTGTCGGTCTTCGGCACCGAGATCGTCGAGATCTCGCCGCCGACGAGGACGTCGCCGCCTTCCTTCGCCCAGAACCGGTGGTAGAGCTTCGGCGTGATCGTGACGCTCGCGCCGTGCGGAATCTCGAATACCTGGCCCGCCTCGAACTCGCGGCGCACACCGTCGAAATACGCGACGCCTGGCGCCGACTCGTTCATCGTCTCGTCGTCGTTGGCCACGAACAGCTGGATCATCAGCGTGCCGCCGTGGTAGCTGATGATGTCCTCGGTCTTCTTCCAGTGGAAGTGGTACGGCAGGCGCTGGCCGGGCTTCAGCACGAAGATCTTCTCGCCGTACGGCGTCCCCTCGCCCGCGCGCTCGACGGTGCCGTTGCGCACGTCGAACATGGTGATGCCGATATGGTCGAAATCGCCCTGACCGAAGTCGGTGACGGCCCAGCCCAGCGCGTTGAGCGTCACGCGCGCGTACTCGGGACCGGCCTTGCGCCAGTCGTCGGCGGTCCAGTAGGCGTAGGCCGGCAGCCGTACGCCGTGCCTGCGCAGCGCGTCGTGCGCGTTCGCGACGGCCGCGTTGATCTGCGATCGCTTCATCGGGTCTCCAGGGAACGGGGTTGCACGGGAATCGTAGCCGGGTCGAGGCGCGGGTTCGCGCGGAGGGCGTTGCCGCCGAAGATCGCGTCGCGCTCGCGGGACGAGAGCGCGCGCCGCTCGCCGAACGCCTCGACCGCGCGCACCCAGTCGCCGTACCGCGCGAAGCGCGTGAGCATCGGCCAGTCCGAGGCGAACATCAAGCGTCCGGGCCCGAGGATGTCGAGCGCCTGGTCGAGCAGCGCGTGCGCGTGGGGCTCGCGCCAGGCCGCGCCGTACAGGAACGGCAGGCCGGAAAGCTGGACGAACGTGTCGTCGCGCGACGCGCACGCCGTCATGAACGCGCGCCACGCGTCGCGGTCGACGTCGGGGAACGGCAGGCCGAGGTGGTTGAGCGTCACCGGGCCGTCGGGCAGGCGGCGGAGCACGCGTCCGACATGCGCGTAGTGGCGCGCCTCGGCGAGGATCGTGACGCCGAGCCCGCTTCGCAGGGCCGCGCCGAGGTTCGCGGCGACGGCGTCGCGCTCGACGAACGCGGTGTCGGCGATGCGCCGCAGTTGCGCGCGGATGCCGACGACCTTCGGCTTCGCCCTCAGCGTTTCGAAGTCGCAGCGCGGCGCGTCGAGGTCGACCCAGCCGGTGATGCCGACGACGCGCGGCTCGTCGGCGGCCAGCGCGACGAGCCAGTCGGTCTCCTCGACCTGCGGCGCCGACTGCACGAGGATGGCGGCGTCGATGCCGGACGCGTCGAGGTCCGGCGCGACATCCGCGGGGAGGAAGTCGCGCCGGTACGCCTCGTTATCGGCGATCGGGCGGTTGTCGTAGCCGCAGGCAGGCCGCCAGTAGTGCAGGTGAGCGTCGATCCGCATGCGTTCAGAGCCTGCGGTCGGCCGGGATCGGCGGCAGGTCGCTGAAGAACTGCGGAAAGGCCGTCTCGACATGCTTGCAGAACTGCGCGTCGACGACGGTCGCCGGGTCGATGCTGGCGGCCATGCGCTTGTCGGCCACGAGCAGCGGGATGGCCTTCTTCTCGTAACCTTCGAGCGTGTTGCGGGACAGGCGCAGGTCGTAGTTCGAGCGGCGGATCGCCTGCTTCATGATGTCGAGGTCGACGCCCGTGACCCAGCGCGTGTTGATCTCGGCCGCCTGGTCGAAGTTGTGGCGCAGCCATTGCTCCGCTTCGGCGAACGCGACCATGAAGCGCCGCAACGCCTCGGCGTTCTTCTGGATCGTGTCGCGGGTGGTCAGGATGCTGCCTGGGTCGTAGCAGCTCTGGCAGCCCCCCGACGTGACCCGGACGGCGCCCGGCACGCGAGCCACGGCCGACGTGGCCCACGGCTCCCAGGCCGCGATCGCGTCGACCTGTCCCTGCGCCAGCGCGCTGACCTGGCTGGACGGCTGGATGTTGATCAGCGTGAGGTCGCCGACCTTCATGCCGTTCTCGGCGAGCACGCCCAGCAGGTACCCCTCCGCCCCCGTGCCGCGCGGCAGACCGATCTTCTTGCCCGAAAGCGCCTTGATGTCCTTCTCGCGAATGCCGGACGCGAGCGTCGCGACGATCGAATTGTTGTCCGCGTAGTACTGGCGGGTGGCGTCGCCGTGCAGGTGGCCGATCAGCACCAGCGGTTGTCCGCGCGACACGCCGGCGAGGAACGGAATCGAGCCCATGATGTTGACGTCCTGCTGGCCGTTCAGGAGGCCGTTGATCATCTCGGGACCGCTCTGGTACATGACGATCTTCGCATCGAGCCCGTGCTTGGCGAAGATGCCTTTCTCGACGCCGATGAAGGCCGGGGCATGGTCGGTCGCGTTCGCCGCGCCGATGCGAATCGGCAAGGCGCCTTGCGCGAGGGCGGCGCGCGGCGCGGCTCCGATCGACACGATGACGAGCGACACGACGCCGAGGATCCAGGAACGGCGGGATAACGAAGTCATCGTCTTCTCCTTGCAGTGAACGGCATGGGGACGGTCATGGGGCCGTGGCCGCAATGGCGTCGTGGCCGAGGTCCACCCACAGCGCCTCGGGGATCTCGACGCGCGCCGCCGCGAGGTTCGCATCGAGCTCGGCGACCGTTCGCGGCCCGATCAACACGGTCGCGATGGCCGGCTGCGCGAGCACGAACTGCAGCGCCGCCGCGCCGATCGGCACGCGATGCCGCTCGCAAAGGACTGCAATCCGATGCGTGCGCTCGACGACCGACGGTGGCGCGGGCACGTACGCGTAGGTCGGCGCGCCCTGCGGCCACGCGGCGAGCACGCCCGAGTTGAACACGCCGCCCGCGACGACGCGCAGGCCGCGCGAATGGGCGTCCTCGATCAACGCGCGTCCCGACCGGTCGAGCAGCGTGTAGCAGCCCGCGAGCAGGAACGCGTCGAACGGCGCCTTGTCGATCAGCGTCGCGACAGGTCCGGGCAGGTTCGAGCCTATGCCGATGCCGCCGACGACGCCTTCGGCGCGCAGGCGCACGAGCTCGCGGTGCGCGTCGAGGCAACGGTCGAGGTTATCCTCGACGTCGTGCAGGTGGACGACGTCGAGGCGATCGGTGCGCAGGCGCTCGAGGCTGCGCATCACCGACGCGCGCGTCGCCGTCGCGCTGTAGTCCCACGCGTCGAACTCGCGCCGCCGCGTCGCGCCCGGCGGCATCGCCGTCGTCGCGCGCGCGCGCGTCACGCCGGTCTTCGTGCACAGCACGTATTCGGGGCGGCGCAGACGCGCGAGCGCGCGGCCGAGGCGCTCCTCGGCGAGCCCGCCGCCGTACAGCGGCGCGACGTCGAAGAAGCGGATGCCGCGGTCGATCGCGGCGTCGATGACGCGCTCGGCGTCGCGGTCGCAAAGATCGGGCGCGCCGAGCGAGGCGCAGCCGAGCCCCAGGCGGGGCCACGCGATGGTGCGCGCGCTCACGGAGCGACCGTGTCCAGCCGGTTGTGGTCTGGCTTCAGGACCCAGCGGAACTCGTCGGCGGGACGCACGTGGCGCGCCCACGCGCCGATGACGTCCTTGTCGCGACGGCGCTCGGTGATGCGCGCGCCGACACGCGCGGGGTCCCAGCCGTCCAGCACGCGCGCGAGGAGCCGTTCGCGCACGCTCGCGTGCCCGGGATCCCCGGCGAGGTCGTGGCGCTCGTCGGGATCGTGGACGAGGTCGAACAGCTGCGGCGGATGGCCGTGCATGTAGATGAGCTTCCACGCCCCGCTGCGCACCATCCGTTGCTGCGTCGCGTTTCCGCCGGTCCACGCGGGAACTGTGTCGGTGCAGTGCTCGGCGAACACTTCGTCGATCCACGTGGCGCGCGGATCGCGCGCGATCGGCATCAGGCTGCGCCCGTGCCCGAAAGGCAGTGCCGGGCCGCCCATCGCGTCGATCATCGTCGCCGACACGTCGAGCAGGTCGACGACCTGCGCGCGGCGCTCGCCGCGCGGCAGCCGTCCGGGCCAATGCAGGACCAGCGGCACGGCCACCGAATCCTCGTACAGCGTGTGCTTCCACCACAGGCCGCGCTCGCCGAGCTGGTCGCCGTGGTCGGTCGTGTAGACGATCAGCGTGTCATCGGCGAGGCCCTCGCTCGCGAGGCACCTGAGCACTTCGCCGATCATCAGGTCCATCCGGTGGACGAGCCCGTAGTACGCGGTGCGCGCGCGGCGCACGTCGGCCGGATCGACCGTCGCGATGCCGCGGTCCTGGCGCCACCACGCTTCCCAGGGATGCGGCGGCGACGGCGGCTCGCCGTGCGCGGGCGGCGGCACGCGGCCGTCGAAGCGCGCGTAGTCCTCGCGCCAAGCGACGTACGGCGGGTGCGGAAGCAGGAAGCCGACGGTGAGGCAGAACGGGTCGTCGGCGCCTTCGCGGCGCGCGCGTCCGACCGAGCGCAGGTAGTCGCATGCGGCGGCGACGGTTTCCGCGTCCTTCACCTGGTAGGCCGATTGCCCGATGCCCGAGCGGTCGAGGCTCTCGCGCCACGGATCGTTCGCCTTGTCGAGCACGCCCAGGTCGTGGCGCGGCACGCCGGGCCAGTTGGGGCTGTGGTCGCCGACCATGCGCTCGGCGTAGCCGTGCAACTGGTCGGGGCCCATCGAGTGCAACCGCCCGGCGAGCACCGGCCGATACCCCGCCGCGCCCGCCGAGTGAAGCCACGTCGCGGCGTCCGAGCGCAGGTAATCGTCGTTGGTCCAGCACTCCTGCTCGAACGGATGCCGGCCGGTCAGCATCGACATCCGGCTCGGCACGCACAGCGGCGACGGGCAATACGCGTGGTCGAAGACGACGCCTTCGCTCGCCAGGCGATCGAGGTACGGCGTCGCGCCGGCCGCGTCGCCGTGGAAGCCGGCGACGCGCCGCGCGTGCTGATCGGAGAACAGGAACAGCAGGTTGGGTCGCTTGGCCACGCGCGCCTACAGCCGCTTCGCGGCCGGGATCTCCTTCAAGTCGGCGAACGCCGACGGGTCGGCCTTCATCGCCGCCGCGACGAACCGGTTGTCTACCGCGATGGCCGGATCGAACTCCTTCGGGATGCGCTTCTGCGACACGAGCAGCGGGATCGAGTACTGGCTGAAGCCCTCGACCGTGTTCTTCGACAGCCGCACGTCGAGCGGCAGGCTCTTCAGCGCGAGCGTCAGCGTCTCCGCGTCCATGCCCGGGATCCAGCGCGTCGATATCTTCGCCGCTTCCTCGCGGTTGTTGCGCGCCCAGTTCTGGCCCTGCGCGTAGGCGAGGATGAACTGCTCGAGCTGCTTCGGCTTGTCCGCGATCACCTGCTTGGTCGTCACCACCGTGCCCGCGTCGTAACAGCTCTTGCAGCCTCCGTAGATCACCTTGTACGAGCCCGGGACCTTGGTGAGCGCCGCGCTCGGCCACGGCTCCCACGACGCGATCACGTCGGCGTCCTTGTTGGCGAGCGCGGTCGCCATCGCCGACGGCGCCGTGTTGACGAGCGTCACGTCGTCCATCGTGAGCCCGACCTGCTGCAGCAGCCCCGCGATGTACGGCTCGCCGCCGGCGCCGCGCGTGACGCCGACCTTCTTGCCCTTGAGCTTCGAAAGGTCGCCGACCGGCACGCCCGCATCGGCGCGCGCGATGACCGAGAGCACCTCGCTCTGCGGGTTGTTGAGCGCGTTGTTCCACGTGTGGCCGATCAGCACGACCGGGACGCCGCGCGACACCGCGGTCAGGAACGGGAACGTGCCGAACAGGCCGACGTCGACGGTGCCGCTCGCGAGCGCGTTGCTGATCTCGACGCCGCTCGGCATCACCTCGACCTTGACGTCGAGGCCCTGCTTCGCGAAGAGACCCCGCTCGACGGCCGAGAAGAACGGCGCGTTCTCGGCAGCCGTGGTGACGGCGACGCGGAGCTGCTGGGCCGCGGCGAGGCCGGGCGCGAGCGCGGCGACGAGGATGGACAACGGGACGACCAAACCGCGCAGTGAGCGCATTGCGATCTCCTCCTGGGAGTTGCCCGCTAGGTGGGCTATGAGTAATATCTCAGTAGGATGCTAGCAGCGGCGCGTGCCGGAACGCAAGCCCGGAGCGGACCCAAGGCCCGATGAAGAAGCCCAAGCAGAAGTCGCTGATGCGCGAGGTCGCCTACGAGCGGTTCAAGGCGCAGCTCTTCAAGCGCAACCTCGTTCCCGGCCAGTTCGTCTCGCAGGGCGAGCTTTGCGAGCTTCTCGACCGTCGCGAGGTCGGCGCTCTCGGTGAAGCGCCGCACGGCCGCGAGCTCGAGCACGGTGCGGAACTCGAACGCCTCGCGGATCAGCGTGACGCCGATGTCGGCGATCTGGATGCCGCGCTGCGGGATCAGCCGGACGAGGCTCTCGGCCTCCAGGCGCTTCAGCGCCTCGCGCGTCGGCCCGAGCGGCACGTCGAGAAGCTCGCAAAGCTCGCCCTGCGAGACGAACTGGCCGGGAACGAGGTTGCGCTTGAAGAGCTGCGCCTTGAAGCGCTCGTAGGCGACCTCGCGCATCAGCGACTTCTGCTTGGGCTTCTTCATCGGGCCTTGGGTCCGCTCCGGGCTTGCGTTCC
>DATLIR010000202.1:0-11503 GCA_035539315.1 Casimicrobiaceae bacterium | reverse complement strand
GGTGACGGCGCGCTACGAGGTCGACGGCGAGGTGATCGGCACGCTCGGCGTCATCGGTCCGACGCGAATGGCCTACGAGCGCGTGATCCCGATCGTCGACGTGACGGCGAAGCTCCTGTCCAACGCCTTGACGCAGCAACTCTCCGACACCGAATCCGGTCGATGAGCCACGCGACAGGCGCCGAGGGGCACCGCCAGCTGATCGTGCGCTTCTACGACGCGCTCGGCCGGCGCGATGCCGCCACGATGGTCGCGTGCTACGCGCCCGACGCTGCGTTCACCGACCCGGTGTTCGGGCGTCTCGATGCGGCAGGCGCCGCGGCGATGTGGCGAATGCTGTGCGCGCGCGGCAAGGACCTGCGCGTGGTCGCGATCAACGTCGAAGCGGACGAGCGCCACGGCAAGGCGCACTGGACCGCGACCTACTCGTATGGACCGACGCAACGGCGCGTCGTCAACGAGATCGATGCGACCTTCGCGTTCCGCCACGGGCTCATCGTGGAGCACGTCGACCGCTTCAGCCTCAGGCGCTGGGCGCAGCAGGCGCTGGGGCTCTCCGGCCACGTGCTCGGCTTCACGCCGCTGCTCGCCCCGCTCGTGCGCAAGCAGGCGGCGACGGCGCTGACGGCCTGGCGCCGGCGCGAGCAGCAGGAATGACGGCGCGGCGCGCGCCGGCGGCCGGTCGCGGGCCGCGATGAGATTCCTGCCCGAGCCGCCGCACGCGCACGACCAGCCCGCGAAGCTCGGCGTCCTCGTCGTCAACCTTGGCACGCCCGACGCACCCGACGCTTCGGCGGTGCGCCGCTACCTGGCCGAGTTCCTCGCCGATCCGCGCGTCGTCGAGATCCCCGGCGCGCTGTGGACGCCGATCCTGTACAGCGCGATCCTGCCGTTCCGCCCTTCGCGCTCGGCGAAGAAATACCAGCTGATCTGGACCAAGGAAGGCTCGCCGCTCGCGGTGCATTCGGTCAAGCAGCGCGTGCTGCTGATGGGGATGCTCGGCCAGCGCATGAAGCGCGAGGGGCTGCCCGCCGACCACGCGCCGGTGGAGCTCGGCATGCGCTACGGCTCGCCCTCGATCGCGAGCGCCATCGACAAGCTGCGCGCGGCCGGGTCGACGAAGATCCTCGTGCTGCCGCTCTACCCGCAGTACGCCGCCAGCACGACCGCGAGCGCGTTCGACGCGGTGGCCGCGCACGTCGCGAAGCTCCGCCGCGCGCCCGCCATCCGCTTCGTCGACGATTTCCACGACGACGCGGGCTACATCAAGGCCCTGGCGCAGAACGTCAACGACTACTGGATGAAGCATGGACGCCCGCAGCGCCTGGTGATGTCGTTCCACGGCGTGCCGCGCCGCACGCTCGAGCTCGGCGACCCGTACCACTGCCAGTGCCACGTCACCGCGCGGCTGCTCGCGCAGGAGCTGGGGCTCGCCTCCGACCAGTGGTCGATCGCGTTCCAGTCGCGCTTCGGCAAGGCCGAGTGGCTGAAGCCGTACACCGCGGCGACGCTCGCGTCGCTGGGTGCCGCCAAGGTGCGCCGCGTCGACGTCGTGTGCCCGGGCTTCGTCGCCGACTGTCTCGAGACGCTCGAGGAGATAGCGCTCGAGGGCGCGGCCGCGTTCCAGAAGGCCGGCGGCGGCGAGCTGCACGCGATTCCCTGCCTCAACGAGCATCCGCGCTGGATCGCGGCGCTCGCCGAGCTCGCATGGCGCAATCTCGCCGGGTGGCTGGCACCGGTGCCCGATGCGCGCGATCGCGAGCTCAGGCTCGCCCGCGCGAAGGCGCTCGGGGCGAAGAGCTGAGCGACTACGCAGGCGGCAGCGCGGCCCCGATTACAGTCGACGAAGCCGGTCCCGGCCGGCACGTGACACGTCGAGCCGGCCTCGCTGCAGGTTGCGTTCCTAGGCGGCGGCGACGACCCCTTCCGCGACGAACGCCTCGATGTCGGCGTCCGAATATCCCGCCTGCGCGAGCACCTCGCGCGTGTGCTCGCCCAGCATCGGCGCCGGCCGCGTGACCGCCGTCGGCGTCGCCGAGAAATGCACCGGGCAGCCGAGCGCCTTGGTCGCGCCCGCCTGCGGATGGACGAGGTCGACGATCATGCCGCGCGCGAGCGCCTGCGGGTCGGCCAGCGCCTCGTTCATCGTGTTCACGGGACCGACCGGCACGCCGGCGGCGTCGAACGCCGCGATCCAGTGCGCCCTGGTGCCTGTCGCGAGCACGCGGTCCATCAGCGCGACCAACGCGTCGAGGTTCGCCATCCGGTCGCTGTTCGTGCGAAAGCGCGCGTCGTCGCGCCACTCGGGATGCCCCAGCACTTCGGCGATGCGCTCCCAGTTCGACTGGTTCGCGCCGCCGACGTTGATCCAGCCGTCCTGCGTGCGGAACGCCTGGTAGGGCGCGGTCAGGATGTGCGCCGATCCGGTGGGGCCGGGCGAGACGCCGGTCGCGAACGCGATCGCCGCGTGCCAGTAGGTCTGCTGCAGCGCCGCTTCCATCAGCGAGGTGTCGACCACCTGGCCCTGGCCGGTGGTGAGCTTGTGCGCCCACGCCGCGAGGATGCCGGTGACCGCGAGGATGCCGGCGTTGATGTCGGCGACCGAGTTGCCGGTCTTCACCGGCGCACCGCCGGGCTCGCCGGTGATCGACATCAGGCCCGAGACGCCCTGCGCGATCAGGTCGAAGCCGCCCTTGTCGGCGTAGGGGCCGTCACGGCCGTAGCCGGAGATCGCGCAGTAGATGAGGCCCGGGTTCTCGGCGGCGAGCACCTCGTAGCCCAGTCCGAGCTTCTCGAGCGTCCCGCGGCGGTAGTTCTCGGTGAGGACGTCGGCGTCGCGCACCAGGCGCAGCAGGATCGCGCGGCCCTGCGGTTTCTTGAGGTCGAGCGCGATGCCGCGCTTGTTGCGGTTGAGGATCAGGAACGGCGCCGACACGCCGTTCACGCGCGGCTCGCGGTAGCCGCGCGAGTCGTCGCCGCCGGGCAGCTTCTCGACCTTGACGACGTCGGCCCCCATGTCGGCGAGCATCATGCCCGCGGTGGGACCGGCCATGATCTGCGCGAGCTCGAGCACGCGCATCCCGGCGAGCGGGCCGCTGGCCGCCATCAGCGTCCCTTGAAGCGCGGCTGGGCCTTGGCGAGGAACGCGGCGTAGCCGATGCGGAAGTCCTCGGTGTCGAAGCAGTCGAAGCACTCGTCGCGCTCGGCCGACGAGATCGGCGTCCCCTGCGCGAGGCGCCGCGCGAACTTCTTGTGCCAGCGCGCGACCAGCGGGGCGCCGTCGGCGATGCGGCGCGCGGTCGCCAGCGCCTCGGTGGCCACGTCCGCGTCCGGGACCACCCGCGTCACGAGCCCCTTCTCCTTCGCCTCGGCGGCGTCGAACACGCGCCCTTCGAGGAGGATCTCCAGCGTGACCGCCGCGCCGACCAGGCGCACCAGCGGCGCCATCTCGGCGTACGCCATCACCAGGCCCAGGTTCTTGATCGGCGCGCCGAAGCGGCTCGACGTCCCGCAGATGCGGAGATCGCACAGCGCGGCGATCTCGAGCCCGCCGCCGACGCAGATGCCGTGGATCTGCGCGACGACCGGGTGGCGGCAGCGCGCGAGCGAGTCGGCGGTGCGGTGCATGACCTCGCCGTACTCGATCGCCTGCGACTTGTTGGCCCGCTGCGTCGCGAACTCCGCGATGTCGTTGCCCGGCGAGAACGCCCGCTCGCCTGCGCCCCGTACGATGATGCAGCGCACGGCCTCGTCGGCCGACAGCGCATCGACTGCCGTGCCCAGCATCCCCCACATGTCGCGCGTGAGCGCGTTGAGCTTCTCGGGGCGATTCAGCACGATCGTGGCGATCGCGCCGTCGCGCTCGACGCGGACGCGGTCGTCCCCGGCGCTCATCGGTAGAAGAAGGTGACGAGGCCCATGCCAGTCACCGGCACGTAGGTGACGAGGAGCAGCACGGCGAGCAGCACGCCGATGAACCAGACGTTGACGCGCGACACCGCCCACACGGATTCCTTCGCGATCGAACACGCGACCATGAGAACGCTGGCGACGGGGGGCGTCTGCTGCCCGATGCCGAGGTTGATGGTCACGATCAGGCCGAAGTGCACCGGGTCGATGCCGACCGCGCGGACCAGCGGCATCACCACCGGCACCACCAGGATGATCGCGGCGGCGGAGTGCAGGAACATCCCGAGGAGCAGGAAGAGCAGGTTGAGCAGCGCGAGCACGAGCCACTTGTTGCGTGTCAGCTCGGAGACTCCCTGGGCGAGCGCCTGCGGCGCCTGCACCTCGGTCAGGTAGGTGCCGAGGAGCGAGCTCGTGGCGACGAGGAGCATGACGACCGCGGTCTGCACGCCGCCTTCGACGATGGTCTTGCGCAGGTGGCGCACGTCGAGCTCGCGATAGATCACCAGCCCGACGAGCAGCGCGGCGACCACCGCGAGCGCCGCGCCCTCGGTCGCCGTCACCACGCCGCCGAAGATGCCGCCCAGGATGATGATCGGCAGCAGGAACGCCCACAGGGCGTCGCGCGCGGTGCTGCGCACGCGCGACCAGGCGAACGCCTCTTCGCGCGGCAGGTCGTAGCGGCGGGCGAACCAGGACGCCATCGCCATCAGGCCGAGCCCGCCGAGGATGCCCGGGACGATGCCGGCGACGAAGAGCTGCACCACCGAAGTCTCCGCCATCACCGCGTAGAGGATCATCGGGATCGACGGCGGGATGATGACCGCCAGCGTGGCGGCGGACGACATCACGGCCGCGGCGAGCGGGGCCGGGTAGCCGCGCGCCTTCATGCCCGGGATCAGGATCGAGCCGAGCGCCGCGACGTCCGCGACCGCCGACCCCGAGATCTCGGCGAAAAACATCGACGAGCCGATCGAGACGTGCGCGAGCCCGCCGCGGATCCAGCCGAACAGCGACGACGCGAAGGCGATCAGCCGGCGCGAGATGCCCGACGCGTTCATGATGGCGCCGGCGAGGATGAACAGCGGGATCGCGAGGAGCGGGAAGCTCGTCGCGCCGTTGTAGGTGACCACCGCGAGATTGGGCAGGATCGCGCTCCCGTGCGTCGCCACCATCGCGACCAGTGCGACCACGCCGAGCGCGACCGCGATCGGGATGTTGATCAGCACCAGCGCGAGCACCGCGCCGAAGAGGCCGAGCATGATTCCCATGGCGGCCTCGCGTCAGTGCAGGCCGTCGGCGAGCGCGGGCCCGCCGCCCGCGGCCGGCGGTGCGCCCGCGCGGACGAGGTCGACGAGGTAGAGCACCTCGGCGATCACGATCAGCGCCGACGAGATGGGGATCACCGATTGCACGACGTTCATCGGCACCCACGAGAGGCTCACCAGCGTGTCGCCGGCGAGCGCCGGCATGATCGTGACGCCGACCGTGCCGAGCGCGGCGAAGAACGCGATGACCACGAGCTGGGCGACGATGTTCGCCGCCCGCCGCACGCGCCACGGCATGAGGTCGACGATCTCGGGGCAGCCGATGTGCGCGCGCTTGACCGACGCCAGCGCCGAGCCATAGAAGGTGAGCCACGCGAGCAGCACCGAGGCCACTTCGTCGTACCAGATGAGCGAGTGGCCGGCGAAGCGGAACACGACGCCCGCCGTCACCTCGAGGAAGAGGACGACCATCAGGACGACCACGACCCCTTCGAGGAGCCTGCCGTAGCGGTCGCGGAGCGTGGGGGACGCGCTGCCGTCCGGACGACGCCTCGGGACCGGGTTCATGAACCTGGTACCGGCAAGCGCGGCACGGCCCGCGGCGCTCCGGGATCGGGAGCGCCGGTCGAGGGCGTCACCGGGCTACTTCCCGAGCGCGACGGCGCGGTCGATCACTTCCTTGGCGCCGGTCACTTCCTTGCCGAACTCCTCGTAGATCGCGCGGCTGGCGGCGATGAACGCGTCCTTGTCGACGTCGTTCACCTGCATGCCCGCGGCCTTGAGCTTACCCAGGAGGTCGCCGTCGTCCTTCGCCGCAGTCTCGTATACGAACCCCTGCGTCTCCTTCGCCGTGTCCTCGAGAATCTTGCGTACGTCGGGCGGCAGCGACTCCCACTTCGTCTTGCCGACCGTCAGGTAGGCGGGCGTGTAGACGTGGCCGGTGAGCGACAGGTACTTCTGGACCTCCTGGAATTTCGCCGAGTAGATCTGCGTGAACGGGTTTTCCTGGGCATCCATCACGCCGGTCTGCAGCGCCGTGAAGACCTCGGAGAACTTCATCGGGCTCGGGTTCGCGCCGTAGGCCTGGAACATCTTGACGCGCCACTTGCCGCCGGGCACCCGCAGCTTAAACCCGGCAAGGTCGGCGGGAACCCGGATCGGCCGCTTGCTGTTCGTGATCTGGCGGAAGCCGTTCTCCCACACCGCGAGAACCTTGAGGCCCTTCTTCTCGGCCTCGGGCTCGAGCTTCGACCAGAACAGCTCCTTTTCGATGCGCATCATGTGCGCACGGTCCTTGACGAGGTACGGCATCTCGAATACGCCAAAGAGGTCGACCTGCGAACTCATCACCGTCGAGGGCAGCGCCATATCGACGGTGCCCAGCTTGAGCTTCTGGATCAGCTCCTCGTCGCTTCCGAGCTGGCTCGAGCCGTAGACGACGATCTTCGCCTTGTCGCCCAGCTTGGCGTTGGCGCGACGCGCGTACTCGTCGGCGCTCTTCTGGAACAGCGAGCCCGGCTCGCCGACATGGCCGAGCTTCATCTCTACCTGCGCCTGCGCGGCGCCGGCGACCGCGAGGCCAGCGGCGAGCGCGAGCGCGCTGCGGATGGCGGCCCTGCGGCCGGGTACGGTAGTCATGCGGTTCATTCGGCTCCTCCGGTGGATGGCGTTGCTTCGGCGCGCTCGACGGCGCGCTTGGGTCGTGGTTTCTGCGCGGCGCGCGGCAGCGCCTGGCCGCCCGCGTCGACGAGATGGGCGAGCGCGGCATCGACGCCGCCCTTGCGGTGCGGGATGCCGGCGAGGGCGAGCCCCATCTCGACGCCGGCGAGCGTGCCGCAGAGCATCAGGTCGTTGAACCAGCCGAGGTGCCCGATGCGGAAAACCTTGCCCGCCACCTTGCCGAGTCCCTGCCCGAGCGACATGTCGAAGCGCTCGAGCACGATGCGCCGGAACGCATCCGCGTTGTGTCCTTCCGGCAGAACAATCGCGGTGAGCGTCGAGCTGTACTCCGCCGGCTCGGCGCACAGGATCTCGAGGCCCCACGCGCGCACGGCCCGGCGCGTCGCCTCGGCCAGGCGGTCGTGCCGGGCGAACACCTGCGGGAGCCCTTCCTCGAACAGCATCGCCTGCGCCTCGGCGAGGCCGTACAGCAGGTTGGTGGCCGGCGTGTAGGGGAAGAAGCCGGTCGCGTTGGGCGCGAGCATCTCGCGCCAGTCCCAGTACGAGCGTGGCAGCTTCGCGCGGCCCGCGGCCACCAGCGCCTTCGCCGAGATCGCGTTGAACGAGAGGCCCGGCGGCAGCATCAGCCCCTTCTGCGAGCCGCCGACGGTTACGTCGACGCCCCATTCGTCGTGGCGGTAGTCCATCGACGCGAGCGAGCTGATCGTGTCGACCAGCAGCAGCGCGGGGTGGCGGGTGCGGTCGAGCGCTCCACGCACCTGCGGGATGCGCGTCGCGGCACCGGTGGACGTCTCGTTGTGGACGACGCACACCGCGCGGATGGCATGCCCGGTGTCGGCGGCAAGGCGGGCCTCGATCTCGCTCGCGTCGGCGCCGCGGCGCCAGTCGCCCGGCAGGAAGTCGACCGTGAGCGAGAGCCGCTCGGCGAGCTTGCGCCACAGCGTCGCGAAATGGCCGGTCTCCGCCATCAGCACGCGATCGCCGGGCGAAAGCGTGTTGACCAGCGCGGCTTCCCACGCGCCGGTGCCCGAGGCCGGGTAGATCACGACGTCCGCCTCCGTGGCGAATACCCGCTTCATGCCGGCGAGCACGCGCTTGCCGAGCTCGCCGAACTCGGGACCGCGGTGGTCGATCGTGGGCCGGTCGATCGCGCGAAGCACGCGGTCGGGCACGTTGGTCGGCCCCGGGATCTGCAGGAAATGGCGGCCGGAAAGGGCGTGCTGGGAGGTCATCGTGGGTCCGCGCGGCCGGGGAGGCGAACGGGCGCGGAGCGATCGATGCTACGCAATGGGGCAGCCGCGCGCAACGGTGGAGGGCGGTCCTGTGCGGCGGGCCCTAGAATGCCGGTGGCGCTTCGATTCCGCGCCGACGTCCACGCATGGCCACGATCGCCCTTCCCAGGCCCGGTACCCTCGCCGGCGAGCTCGCCCGCCGCCTGCGCGGCGCCGTGCGCGGCGAGGTGATGTTCGACCGCGCGTCGCGCGGGCGCTATGCGACCGACGCGTCGATCTACCAGGTCGAGCCGGTCGGCGTGCTGGTGCCGGCCTCGCACGAGGACGTGCTCGCCGCGTTCGCGGCATGTCGCGAGCTGCGCGTGCCGATGCTGCCGCGCGGGGCCGGCAGCTCGCAGTGCGGCCAGACGGTGGGCGCGGCGCTGGTCGTCGACCACAGCAAGTGCCTCTTTCGCGTGCTCGCGTTCGACCGCGACGCCGCTACCGTCACGGTCGAGCACGATCCCCGGCTCGACCGTGACGGTAGCGGCGTCGCGGTCGAGCCGGGGATCGTGCTCGACGCGCTCAATGCGTGGCTCAGGCCGCACGGGCTGTGGTTCCCGGTCGACGTCAGCACCTCCGCGCAGGCGACGCTCGGCGGCATGGCCGGCAACAACTCGTGCGGCTCGCGCTCGATCGCCTACGGCAACATGGTGCACAACGTGCTCGCGATCGACGCGCTGCTCGCCGACGGCACCGAGGCCCGCTTTGGTCCCGCGGCGTCGATGCGGGGCGCGAGCGCGCGTGTGAGCGACCTGGTCGCGCGCCTCGATGCGATCGGCGAGCGCGAGCGCGACGAGATCGCCGCGCGCGTGCCGCACGTCATGCGCCGCGTCGGCGGCTACAACCTCGACGTGTTCCACCCGCAGAGCGAGCGGCCCTACACCGCCGACGGCAGCGTCAACTACGCGCACCTGCTCGTCGGAAGCGAAGGCACGCTCGCGTGGACGAAGGCGCTTACCCTCGCGCTCGCGCCGCTGCCGGCGCACCGGACGCTCGGCGTCGTCAATTTCCCGACGCTCTACCGCGCGATGGAATGCGCGCAGCACATCGTGACGCTCGCGCCGTCGGCGGTCGAGCTCGTCGACCGCACGATGATCGGGCTCGCGCGCGACAACCCGGCGTTCCGTCCGGTGATCGATGCCGCGCTGATCGGCGAGCCGGAGGCGATCCTGCTGTGCGAGTTCAGCGGCGACCAGGCCGACGAGCCGCGGCGGCGCCTCGACCGGCTGGTCGAGCTGATGGGCGACCTCGGGTTGCCCGGCGCGGTCGTGCCGATGACCGACGCCGCGGCGCAGAAGGCGCTGTGGGAGGTGCGCAAGGCCGGCCTCAACATCATGATGAGCATGAAGGGCGACGGCAAGCCGGTCTCGTTCATCGAGGACTGCGCGGTGCCGCTGCCACACCTCGCCGAGTACGTCGACCGGCTCACGCGAGTGTTCGAGAAGCACGGGACGCGCGGCACCTGGTACGCGCACGCCTCGGTCGGCACGCTGCACGTGCGGCCGATCCTCGACATGCGCCGCGACGGGGCGGCGAAGATGCGCGCGATCGCCGAGGAAGCCTCCGCGATCGTGCGCGAGTACAAGGGCGCGTACTCGGGCGAGCACGGCGACGGTCTGGTGCGCAGCGAATGGGTCGCGTGGCAGTTCGGGCCGCGCCTCAACCGCGCGTTCGAGGAGGTGAAGTCGCTGTTCGATCCCGACGGGCTCATGAACCCCGGCAAGATCGTCCGGCCTGAGCGCATGGACGACGCGACGCTGTTCCGCTATCCGCCGGGTTACGCGACGCTGCCGGTCGCGACCGCGCTCGACTGGTCCGCGTGGGACGTCAGGGGCGATGCCGCGAGCGGCGCGACCGGCGCGCCGGGGACCGGCGGCGATCCCGCGCACGGTTTCGCGAAGGCGGTCGAGATGTGCAACAACAACGGCCACTGCCGCAAGTTCGATGCGGGCACGATGTGCCCGAGCTTCCGCGTCACGCGCGATGAGCGGCACCTGACGCGCGGCCGCGCCAACACGCTGCGTCTCGCGCTCGCCGGCCACTACGGCACGGACGTCGCCTCGCCCGAGGTGCGCGATGCGCTCGACCTGTGCGTGAGCTGCAAGGGCTGCCGGCGCGACTGCCCGACCGGGGTCGACATGGCGCGCATGAAGGTCGAGTTCCGCCACCACTGGCAGCAGCGCCACGGGCTCACGCTGCGCGAGCGGCTGTTCGCGTCGCTGCCGCGCTGGGCGCCGCGCGCCGCGCGCGCGCCTGCGCTCGCGAACCTGCGCGACCGAGTGCCGGGCGCCGCGTGGCTCGCCGAGCGCGTGCTCGGCATCGCGTCGCGACGTTCGCTGCCGCGCTGGCGCCGCGACACCTTCCTCGCCGCGCCCGATCTGCGCGACGACGAGCGTCCCGAGGTCGTGCTGCTGGTCGACACGTTCACCAACTACGTCGAGCCGGAGAACGCTCACGCCGCGCTCGCCGTGCTGCGCGCGGCCGGGCGACGCGTCGCGGTGGCGCGCGCGCCCGCGGAGGGCGCGCGCGCGGCCCGGCCGCTGTGCTGCGGCCGGACCTGGCTCGCCGCGGGCAAGGTCGACGAGGCGAAGCGCGAGGCACGGCGCGTCGTCGAGGCGCTCGCGCCGCACGTCGCGTCGGGCGCGACGATCGTCGGCCTCGAGCCGTCGTGCCTGTTGTCGCTGCGCGACGAGTTCCTGGCGTTCGGGCTCGGGGCCGACGCCACGGCGTTGGCCGGCCGCGCGCTGCTCCTGACCGAGTACCTCGCGCGTGAAAGCGCCGCCGGCCGCCTCCACCTTCCGCTCCGCCCGCTGCCGCAGCGCCGGGCGCTGGTGCACGGGCACTGCCACCAGAAGGCGTTCGACGCGTTTCGGGCGACGCTCGCCGTGCTGGAGCTCGTGCCGGGGCTCACGGTCGAGGCCGTCGAGTCGTCCTGCTGCGGGATGGCCGGCAACTTCGGCTTCGAGGCCGAGCACTACGACGTCTCGCTGGCGATGGCCGAGCTCGCGCTGCTGCCGGCGGTCCGGGCAGCGGGTCCCGACACGCTGATCGTCGCCGACGGAACGAGCTGCCGCCACCAGATCGCTGACGGCACCCGGGATGCGGGCCGGGGCCGGCAGGCGGTTCACGCCGTCCGGGTCCTCGCCGGCGCGCTCGGCGGGGGTTAGCTAACGCGGATCCGGCCCCGGCCAGGGGCGGACCCCGGAAACTGCCCCTTGGGTCCTTGCGCTGCGCGGTCGAACCGGGGGTTGAAGCCCCGGAATCCGTCCCCATCCTCACAAGATAGTCTTTGGAACGACGGCCCCCGCATGAGCGCGATGAACTCCCCCGATTCCGCCACCCCGGATCCCGGCGTCGACCGCGCAGCGCAAGGAC
>DATLIR010000201.1:0-3518 GCA_035539315.1 Casimicrobiaceae bacterium | reverse complement strand
CGTGGCGTTCGGGACCATCGGCGCCGGGTCGCTCGGCCACCTCGCGATGGCGCAGATCGGCAACCAGCTCGGCGTCGAGTTCACGCACGTGCCGTACCGCGGCGGCGGCCCGCTGATGAACGACGCGATCGGCGGGCAGGTGCCGCTTGCGATCGGCACCGTGTTCCTGGTGGCGCCGCACGTGAAGAGCGGGAAGGTCCGCGCGCTCGCCGTGACCTCGGCGACGCCCGATCCGCAGCTTCCCGGCGCGCAGCCGGTCGCCGCGCAAGGCGTGCCGGGCTTCGAGGCGGTCGCGTGGTGGGGGATCTTCGCGCCCGCGGGGACGCCGGCGCCGATCGTCCAGCGCATGCACGACGAGCTGGCGAAGGCGCTCAAGGTGCCCGCCGTGGCCGAACGGCTCACCGGTCAGGGAATGGACATCCGCGGCGGATCGCCGGAGGAGCTGCAGGGCTTCCTGGCGAAGGAGATCGCCCGCTGGGCGAAGGTCGTCAAGGACAACAACATCAAGGCCGGCGACTAGCCGAGCGAAAGGCGGTGATGGTTGATCGGGGATGATGGTTCGCCGGCATGACCGTCGAGCGGACACGGCACCCGACCTCCATTCACCCTTCACGATCAACCATTGACGCCGCTTCGCCCCCTCACGCGCTGCGCAGGTGCCACGCCTTGGGCCGCGTGAACGTCTGGATCCCGTACCTCGAGAGCGTCAGGCCGATACCCGAATGCTTGACGCCCGACCAGGGAAGCCGCGGGCTGACGCGGTCGCAACAGTTCCAGTAGACGCTGCCCGCCTCCAGTCGCGCGAGCAACCGCTTCGCGCGCCTTTCGTCGGTCGTGTACACGCCCGCGGTGAGGCCGTACTCGGTGTCGTTCATCAGCGCGATCGCCTGGTCGTCGTCGTCGACGGTCTGGATGCCGATGATCGGCCCGAAGCTCTCGTCGCGCATGACCGCCATCGTGTGGTCGACGTCGGTGAGCACGGTGGGCGCGAAGCGGTTGCCCTTGCCCGCGATCGGCGCACCGCCGAGCAGCACCTTCGCGCCCTTCTTCTTCGCATCGGCGACCTGACGCTTGAGCACATCGAGCTGCGGGCGGCGCGTGACCGCGCCTAGGTAGGTCGCCTCGTCCATCGGGTCGCCGGCCTGGAAACCCCTGACCTCGGCCACGAAGGCCTCGGTGAACGCCTTCGCGATCGACCGGTGCACGTAGATGCGCTCGACGGAGCAGCACGACTGGCCGGTGTTGTAGAACGCGCCGTCGGCGAGCGACGCCGCCGCCGCCTTCACGTCGACGTCGTCGCACACGTAGATCGGGTCCTTGCCGCCGAGCTCGAGCTGCACCTTGACCATCCGCTTGCCGGCCGCGGCGGCGATCTTCGCCCCGGTCGCGTACGAGCCGGTGAAGAACACGCCGTCGACGCGCTGGCGCAGCAGCGCTGCGCCGACCTCGCCCCCTCCGATCAGCGGCACGAACACGTCCCGCGGGACACCGGACGCGTGCAGCATGTCCGCGATCGCGAGCCCGGTGAGCGTCGCGTACTCGGACGGCTTGTAGAGGACGGCGTTGCCGGCGATCAGCGCGGGCACGAACACGTTGCCGCCGACGAAGTACGGGTAGTTCCACGCCGAGATGTTGGCGATGACGCCGAGCGGCTCGTGCGAGATGCGCTCCTCGAGCTTGCCGCCCGGGTCGTCGAGCACCTTCTCGTCGCGCAGCGTGGGCCCCGACTCGGCCAGGAAGAAGTCGATGCGGCCGAGCACTCCCTTGAGCTCGTTGCGCGACTGGCGGATCGGCTTGCCGACCTCCTGCGTGAGCGTGCGGGCGAGCTCGTCCTCGCGCGCCACGATCGCCGCACGGAAGCGCACGATGGCGCCGAGTCGTTTGCGGACGGGCAGCGCGGCCCAGCGCGGCTGCGCGGCGCGCGCCTGTGCATATTTCACCGCCACGGTCTTCGCGGTGTCGGCGGGCACGTCGGCGACCAGCGCGCCGTTCCACGGATTGACGATCTTCATAGGGCGTAGGCGGCCGTCTTGTGCAGGCTGGCGTGGCGAAGGAAGTCGTCGAGGAGCGGGCGGTCGTCGAGGTACGAGCGGTCGCCCTCGGGATGGAACTCGGGGTGCCATTGCACGCCGAGCACGTAGGAGGGGCCGGTCCAGCGGATCGCCTCGACGATCCGGTCGGGCTCCGACCACGCCTCGACCGCGAGCTTGCGGCCGAGGTCCTTCACCGCCTGGTGATGGATCGAGTTGGTCTTGACCAGCGTGGCGCCCGGATACAGCTGCGCGAGCGACGACCCGGGCACGATCGTCATCGCGTGCGTGTTGCGCTCGTAGATCTCCCAGTTGCGGTGGTTGAGCGCGTGCGGCACCTGCGTGCCGAGGTCCTGCCACAGCGTGCCGCCCATCGCGACGTTGATCACCTGCGCGCCGCGGCACACGCCCAGCACCGGCTTGCGCTTGGCGACGAACGCGTTGAGGAGGCCGATCTCGTAGTCGTCGCGAATCCGATCGCCGTTCCACTCGGGCCGCAGCGCCTTCTCGCCATAGGTCTCCGGGCAGACGTCCGAGCCACCCATCAGCACCAGGCCGTCGAGCTCCTGCGCGTAGGCGTCCAGCGTGACGCGGCTTGACTCGCGCCGCGTGCGTCCGTCGGGCGACGGGATCATGAACGACAGCACTTCGCGCTGCATCAGCCAGTGCGCGACGTTCTGCTCGATGTACTGCAGCGTCATGCCCTTGAAGATCGCCCGCTTGGGGTCCTCGTGGAAGAACGACGCCGAGATGCCGATCTTGACGAGCTTGGTCATGCGGCCTCCGCGCTCACAGCGCCGCGGCGAACAGCGCCTCGAAGTCCGACTTCGCGCACTTGCGCGGGTTGGTCTGGTGGCACAGGTCGGCGTAGGCGACCTCGACCAGACGCGGGAAGTCGGCGCGCGTCACCGGCCGGCCGCCGGCGATCGCCGAAAGCTTCGCCGGGATGCCGATCGACGCCTTCAGCTCGCGCAGCCACGGGATGAACGCCGCGGCGCGCGCTTCTTCGCTGCCCTGGTCGCCGCCGGGCGCCCCGCACACGCGCGCGAGCTCGGCCATCTTCGCCGTCGCCGCCGACAGGTTGAAGCCCATCACGTGGTCGATCATCACGCCGTTGGCGAGCCCGTGGTGCAGGTCGGCGACGGTGGAGAGCGCATGCGCGCACGAATGCACGGCGCCCAGGTCCTTCTGGAACGCGATCGCGCCCATCATCGACGCCATCAGCATATCGCTGCGCGCGGCGATGTCCGACCCGTGGCGAACCGCCCTGGGCAACGCACTGGCTGCGATGCGCGCGCCTTGGAGCGCGATGCCGTCGCACAGCGGGTGGTAGGCGGGCGACAGGTACGACTCGACGTTGTGCGTCAGGGCGTCCATGCCGGTCGCCGCGGTCACCGCGGGCGGAAGGCCCAGCGTCAGCTCCGCATCGGCGAACACCTGCTTCGCGAGGATCTTCGGCGAGAACACGATGCGCTTGACGTGCGTGTC
>DATLIR010000200.1:0-16359 GCA_035539315.1 Casimicrobiaceae bacterium | reverse complement strand
ATCGGCAAGAAGGAAGGCGGGCTCGACAAGCTGCGCGGCAAGAAGATCGCGCTCGTGTACCACGACAGCCCGTACGGCAAGGAACCCATCCCGCTGCTGCAGGAGCGCTCGCGCATGCACGGCTTCGAGCTGACGCTGCTGCCGGTGACGGCGCCCGGCGTCGAGCAGAAGGCCACGTGGCTGCAGGTGCGGCAAAACCGGCCCGACTACGTGCTGCTGTGGGGCTGGGGCGTGATGAACTCCACCGCGCTGAAGGAGGCCCAGGCCACCGGCTACCCGCGCGAGAAGATGTACGGCGTCTGGTGGGCCGGCGCCGAGCCGGACGTGAAGGACGTGGGCGACGGGGCCAAGGGCTACAACGCCGTCGCGATGCAGCACGGCGCCGAACCCCAGTCCCAGTTCGTCAAGGACGTGCTGGCGAAGCTCCATGCCAAGAACCTGGGCACGGGCCCGAAAGAGGAAGTGGGCCAGGTGCTCTACATGCGGGGCGCAATGAGCGCAATGCTGGGCGTCGAAGGCGTGCGTGCCGCGCAGGAGCGTTTCGGCAAGGGCAAGACGATGAACGGCGAGCAGATCCGCTGGGGCCTCGAGAACCTGAACCTCACACAGGCCAAGCTCGACGCGCTCGGGTTCGCCGGCGTGATGCGCCCCATCAGCACCTCGTGCGTCGACCACATGGGCGCAGCCTGGACGCGCATCCACACCTGGGACGGCAAGGCCTGGAAGTTCAGCTCGGACTGGCTGCAGGCCGACGAGCAGATCCTGAAGCCGCTGGTGAAGAGCACCGCCGCGAAGTACGCGTCGGAGAAGAAGCTCACGCCGCGCACGCCGGCCGACTGCCAGAGCTGACGCCATGAGCACAGCGGCCAGCACCGTCCTCCATGTCAACGGCATCGAGGTCATCTACAACCACGTGATCCTCGTGCTCAAGGGGGTGTCGCTGAAGGTGCCCGAAGGCGGCATCGTGGCGCTGCTCGGTGGCAACGGGGCGGGCAAGACGACCACGCTGCGGGCCGTCTCCAACCTGCTCGCGGGCGAACGAGGCGCCGTCACCAAGGGCAGCATCGAGCTGTGTGGCGAACGCATCGAGGCGCTGTCGCCGTCGGAGCTGGTCAAGCGCGGCCTCGTGCAGGTGATGGAGGGCCGGCACTGCTTCGCCCACCTCACCATCGAGGAGAACCTGATGACCGGTGCCTACACCCGCACCGACGGCAAGGCCGCGGTGGCGGCCACGCTGGAGAAGGTCTACGGCTACTTCCCTCGCCTGAAGACACGCCGCACCTCGCAGGCGGCCTACACCTCGGGGGGCGAGCAGCAGATGTGCGCCATCGGCCGTGCGCTGATGGCCAACCCGCGCACGGTGCTGCTCGACGAACCGTCGATGGGCCTCGCGCCGCAGATCGTCGACGAGGTGTTCGGCATCGTGAAGGACCTGAACGAGAAGGAGCGGGTCACCTTCCTGCTGGCCGAGCAGAACACCGCGATGGCGCTGCGCTACGCCGACTACGGCTACATCCTCGAGAACGGCCGCGTGGTGATGGACGGCGAGGCGAAGAGCCTGCGCGAGAACGCCGACGTGAAGGAGTTCTACCTCGGCATGGGGGGCACCGACCGCAAGAGCTTCCGCGACGTGAAGAGCTACAAGCGCCGCAAGCGCTGGCTGGCGTGAGGCCGCCATGACCGGATCCATCGAGTTCCACGACACGCTCGAGACGCGCGACCCCGCCGAGCGCGAACGCGCGCTGCTGGCCGCCCTGCCCGGGCAAGTGGCCTTCGCGAAGGCGAATGCGCCCGCGTACGCGGAGATCCTCGCCCGTGTGGACGCCGCGGGCGTGACGACCCGCGAGGCGCTGGCCCGCGTGCCGGTCACGCGCAAGTCGGAACTGCTCGCGCTGCAGGCGCAGCGCCGCGCCACCGACCCGTTCGGCGGCTTCGCCGCCGTCACGCGCGGCCCGGCCATGCCGAGGGTGTTCGCGAGCCCCGGCCCGCTGTACGAACCCGAGGGCGGCCACGCCGACCACTGGCGCATGGCCCGCTCGCTGTTCGCCGCGGGCTTCCGCTCGGGCCACCTCGTGCACAACAGCTTCAGCTACCACATGACCCCGGGTGCCTTCCTGATGGAATCCGGCGCCCACGCGGTGGGCTGCACCGTGTTCCCGGCCGGCACCGGCCAGACCGAGCAGCAGCTGCAGGCCATCGCCGACCTGCGGCCCACCGCGTTCGCCGGCACGCCCAGCTTCCTTCGCATCCTGCTCGAGAAGGCGCAGGAGGCCGGCACCGACATCGCCAGCCTCACCAAGGCGCTCACCGGCGGCGAGGCGCTGCCGCCCAGCCTGCGCGACTGGTTCGGCGAGCGCGGCCTCGAGGTCTACCAGAGCTACGCCACGGCGGACTTGGGCCTCATCGCCTACGAGACCGAAGCGCGCGAAGGGCTCGTCATCGACGAGGGCGTGCTGGTCGAGATCGTGCGGCCCGGCACCGGCGACCCGGTGCCCGCCGGCGAGGTCGGCGAGGTCGTCGTCACGGCGCTCGCCAACACCGACTATCCGCTGATCCGCTTCGGCACCGGCGATCTCTCCGCCGTCCTGCCGGGGCGCTCGGCGTGCGGGCGTACGAACGCGCGCATCAAGGGCTGGATGGGGCGCGCCGACCAGACCACCAAGGTCAAGGGCATGTTCGTGCACCCCTCGCAGGTCGCCGAGATCGTGCGCCGCCACCCGGCGATCGCCAGGGCGCGACTCGTCGTCGACAACCCGGACCTGCAGGACCGCATGACGCTCATGGTCGAGACGCCCCGCGGCGCGGCCGCCGAGGCCGAAGCGATCGTCGCGTCGATCCGCGACGTCACCAAGCTGCGCGGCGAGGTGAGCTTCCATGCGCCGGGCACGCTGCCGAACGACGGCAAGGTCATCGAGGACCGGCGAAAGCTCGATTAGCAGGGTTCGTACAGGCGCGCGCGCCCGCGCCGAGCCAACGGTGCGCGTGTTAGCATCATCAGCTTCGCGTTCCCGCTTGCCCGAGCGACGTCCGTGACCGCGCCGCCCATTCCGCAGGACCCGTTCTCGCCGCTCGAAGAGGCGACGCTCCGCGCGATCGCCGAGACCGGCGTCGTGCGCACGTTCCCGAAGAACACGGTGCTGATCCACGAGGGGGACAGCGGCGATGCGCTGTACATCGTGCTGTCGGGCCGCGTGAAGGTCTACGCGAGCAACGCGCAGGGGCGCGAGTTCGCGATCGCGTTCCACGGGGCGGGCGAGTACGTCGGCGAGATGACGCTCGACGGAGGCGTACGCTCCGCGTCGGTCGTCACGATCGACCCGACCGTGTGCGCGGTCGTGCACCGCGAGCAGTTCCGCGAGTTCATCCTCAAGAACCCGGATTTCGCGCTGCACCTGATCGAGAAGCTGATCAACCGCGTGCGCGCGACGACCGAGGACGTCAAGAGCCTCGCGCTCACCGACGTGTACGGCCGCCTGGTGCGCCTGATCAACACGCTCGCCGTGCCGCGCGCCGACGGCACGTCGATGGTCCCGGAGAAGCTCACGCAACAGGCGATCGCCGAGCGCGTCGGGGCGTCGCGCGACATGATCGGCAAGCTCTTCAAGGACCTCGTCGCCGGCGGCTACCTCGCGATCGAGGACCGCACCATCACGGTCCTGCGCAAGCTTCCGACCGGCTGGTGAGCCGCCTCGCTCCGGCGTAAGCTGGGCAGGGGGCGAATTTTCCCTCCGCTGCGCGCGGAACATCGCGGCGACGGCGGCAGCGCCTCCGCGCGATCCTGTAGCGATGCTCCGACGTCCCGGGCCCATCGGCCGGCGACCCGCGGAGCGGGACGGGAGCGACGGATGGACGTTTCGACGCAACGCGGCTTCGCAACGCCGCCGGGGGACCGGCGCCGGCGCGGCCTCGTCGCGAGCCTCGCGCTGGCGTTCGCGCTCGTCGCGCTTCCCGCCGCGGGCGAGCCGCCGGTGCCGCCGCCGGCGCCGGAGATCGACTCGAGCGAGCAGGACGGCCGCGTCGTCGGCGAGATCCGCGCGCGCATCGGCTATCCGTTCGAGACCGTCGCGCTGGCGCTCGGCGCCTCGCGCGAATGGTGCTCGTTCGCGATCCTGCATCCCAACATCAAGGGCTGCATCTGCGAGGCCTCGCCCGACGGCGAGCGGCTCACGCTGTACGCCGGTCCCAAGCGCGGCGCGAGCCTCGAGGACGCCTACCCGATCCGCTATTCGTTCGCCGCTTCCTCCCCGACGCCGCAGCGCCTCGACATCCGCCTCCGGGCTGCCGCCGGACCGCTCAAGACGCGCGACTACGAGTTCGCCATCACCGCGGAGGCCGCCGGCGAGCGGACCACCCGGCTCGTCGTCCGCTACGCCTACCGTCCCTCGATGGAGAGCCGGCTCGCCACCGCCGGGTACCTCGCGACGGTCGGCGCGGGCAAGCACGGATTCACCATCGTCGGCAAGGATGCGAGCGGTCGCGCGCAGTACATCGGCGGCGTACGCGGCATCGTCGAGCGCAATGCGATGCGGCAGCTACTCGCGGTCGAGGCGTACCTCGACACGCGGGCGCGCGAAGCCGGCGGTCGCGACCGGGCCCGCCTCGAGCGCTTCCACGCGCTCACCGAGCGGCATGCGGAACAGCTGCGCGAGCTGGAGCGCGACGAGTACCTGACGCTCAAGACCGCCGAGCTCGAGCGGCAGCAGGAGCGGCAGCGCGTCGCCGATACCGTGCCGCGCTGACCCCTGCACGATCGCCGTCGGCGGGCCGTTCGGCGGGGCGGCGACCATCGGCAGTGCAGGGGGAATCTTCCGCACCGGCTGCGCGTAAGGCGCCCTAACGCCGGACGGGCGGCGGTCGCATCCTGTGTTCGTCGCCCGCCCGGCATCCGCGGAAGGCGATGGTGGCGCCGCGAGGCGGTGCCGCCGGCACACCGGAGACACGCATGAAGCCGAACCCCGACGATTACTACGGATCGCGCAACACGCTCGATACCGCCGGCGCGTACGTCATCCTGCTGATCGTCGCCCTCGTGGCGCTGGTGCCGCTGCGCTGGCCAGACCCCGAGCCCGCCCGCACCGTCGCGCAGGTGCAGCAGCCGGTCGCCGCGCAGGAGAGCGCAGCGGCGCCCGCGTCCACGCGCGAAAGCGAGATGCCGGCCGAGCACTAGCGCGCGCCCCGGCTGCGGCGCGACCGGCTAGCGGTCGATCCCGCCGAAGGCCACGTACTTGATCTCGACGTACTCGTCGATCCCGTACTTCGAGCCCTCGCGCCCGAGCCCCGACTGCTTGACGCCGCCGAACGGCGCGACCTCGGTGGTGATGAGCCCGGTGTTGACGCCGACCATGCCGTACTCGAGCGCCTCGGCGACGCGCCACGCGCGACCGAGGTCGCGCGAGTAGAAATACGACGCGAGCCCGAACTCGGTGCGGTTGGCGAGCTCGATCACCTCGGCGTCGCTCGCGAAGCGGATGAGCGGCGCGACCGGCCCGAAGGTCTCCTCGGCGAAGATCTTCATCGCCGGCGTGACGTCGGTCAGCACCGTGGGCTCGAAGAACGTGCCGCCGATCGCATGGCGCTTGCCGCCGACCGCCACGCTGGCGCCGCGCGCCGTCGCATCCGCGATGTGCTCCTCGACCTTGTCGACGGCCTCCGCGTTGATCAGCGGGCCCTGCGTCACCCCCGCGTCGGTGCCGGGGCCGACCTTGAGCGCCCGCACGCGCTCCGACAGCTTCGCCGCGAACGCGTCGTAGACCTTCTCGTGCACGAAGAAGCGGTTCGTGCACACGCAGGTCTGGCCCGAGTTGCGGTACTTCGAGATGACCGCGCCGTCCGCGGCGGCGTCGAGGTCGGCGTCGTCGAACACGACGAACGGCGCGTTTCCGCCGAGCTCGAGCGAGATCTTCTTGATCGTGGGGGCGACCTGCTTCATCAGCAGGCGGCCGACCTCGGTCGAGCCGGTGAACGACAGCTTGCGCACCGTCGGATTCGCGCACATCTCGCCGCCGATCGCGGGCGCGTTGCCGGTGATCACGTTCAGCACGCCGGGCGGGAAGCCGGCGCGCTGGGCGAGCTCGGCGAGCGCGAAGGCCGAGTAGGGCGTCGCTTCGGCCGGCTTGATCACGACGGTGCACCCGGCCGCGAGCGCCGGCGCCACCTTGCGCGTGATCATCGAGCACGGGAAGTTCCACGGCGTGATCGCCGCGCAGACGCCAACCGGCTGCTTGATGACGACGAGGCGACGGTCGTTCCCCATCGTCGGGATCACGTCGCCGTAGACGCGGCGCGCTTCCTCCGCGAACCACTCGACGTAGGCCGCGCCGATCGCCACCTCGCCCTTCGCCTCGGCGAGCGGCTTGCCCTGCTCGCTGGTGAGGATCAGCGCGAGGTCGTCGATGTTGGCGACCATCAGCTCGAACCAGCGGCGCAGCACGCTGCTGCGCTCCTTCGCGGTCTTCGCGGCCCAGGCCGGGAACGCGCGCGCCGCCGCGTCGATCGCACGACGGGTCTCCGCGGCGCCGAACACCGGCGCGACCCCGATCGCGCGGCCGGTCGCGGGATCCACGACCTCCATCGTGCGGCCGTCGTCGGCGTCCCGCCAGCGGCCGTCGACGTGGCATTGCTGGCGCAGGAGCGCGGATTCCTTGAGCGCGGGAAGCTTGCGTTCGATCGTGTCGGGGGCCATCGTCGTCTCCACTGCCGTCGGCATGGCGGGCGTGGGGTCGATCTTACGCTTCGCGTCGCGTGTCCCTCGGGGGGCACGGTAACCCCCCTGCCGCGTGGGTGAGGGCAACTACACCGACCCCGTCGACCCCGTCCGGCGCGTGACCAGCGCGACGCCCGCGAGCACGAGCGCCGCGCCCACGAGCTGGATCGGGTGCACCGGCTCGGCGAGCAGCCACGCCCCCAGCGCGATCGTGAACACCGGGCCGAGCGAGCCGACCAGCGACGTCGCATTCGCACCGATGCGGCGGATCGCTTCGGCGACGAGCCAGGTCGGTACCACGGTCGAGGCGATCGCCATCGTGAGCGACAGTGCGTGGACCGACGGCGGGACGTCGAGCGCGGCGAGCGGCCTTGCGAGCGCGAAGTGCACGAACACGAACACGGTCGACGTGAACATCGCCAGCGCGATGAAGCGCATCGAGCCGATCCGCGCGATCACGCCGCCCGCGACGACCAGGTACACCGCGTAGCAGAACGCGCTGGCGAACACGAGCGCGCCGCCCAGCCATATCGCGGCGCTGTCGCCGGCCACGGCGATGTCGTGCCGGAATACGAGCACGATGCCGGCGTAGCACAGCGCGAGCGCGCCGATCGCGCGGCGCGTGATCGGCTGGCCGAGGAACGCCGCAGACAGCAGCAGCACCATCGTCGGGTACAGGAACACCACGAGGCGCTCGAGCGACGCGCTCACGTAGCGCAGGCCGAGGAAGTCGAGCAGGCTCGCGAGGTAGTAGCCGAGGAAGCCGAGCGCGGCGATGGCGAGCCAGTCGCGGCGCGCGAGCGGCGCGCCGGTGCGACCGGACCACCATGCCATCGCGACGAAGAACGGGGCCGCGTAGAGCATCCGCAGCGCGAGCAGGGTGATCGCGTCGACCGCGGACGCCGCGTAGGCGAGCTTGATCAGGATCGCCTTGAACGAGAACCCGAGCGTGCCGATCACCGCGCACAGGGGCCCGACCCAGCGCGGGCCTGAGTCGCCGGCGCGCAAGCCGTCAGTCCCAGCGCACGATACCGCTCCACGCGGTCGCGAGGATCAGCGCGCCGAACGCGATGCGGTACCACGCGAACGGCACGAAGTCGTGGCGGCTGACGTAGCGGATCAGCCAGCGGATGCAGGCGAACGCCGCGACGAACGCCGCGGCGAACCCGACGCCGAACGCGGGCAGATCGGCGGCCGACAGGAGCTCGCGGCTCTTCCACAGCGACCACGCGCCCGCCGCGAACAGCGTCGGCACGGCGAGGAAGAACGAGAATTCGGTCGCGGCGCGGCGCGACAGCCCGAACAGCATGCCGCCGATGATCGTGGCGCCCGAGCGCGACGTGCCGGGGATCAGCGCGAACGCCTGCGCGATGCCGACCTTCAGCGCGTCGAGCGGTGTCATCGCGTCGACGTCGTCGACGCGCACGCTACCCGGGCGGAGCTTCTGCCTCCGCTCCGCCCACAGGATCACCAGCGCGCCGACGACGAACGCGATCGCGACCGGCACCGGCGCGAACAGCCCTCGCTTGATCGCCGACCCGAACAGGAAGCCCAGCGCCGCCGCCGGCACGAACGCGACGGCGAGGTTGAGCGCGAAGCGCCGCGCGAGCGGGTCGCTCGCCAGTCCCGCGATGGCGTGACCGAAGCGGGCCCGATATTCCCACAGCACCGCGAGCATCGCGCCGGACTGGATCGCGATCTCGAACACCTGCGCGCGCTCCCCGGTGTGGCCGAGGAGCGAGCCGGCGACGATCAGGTGGCCGGTCGACGACACCGGCAGGAACTCGGTGAGGCCTTCGACGATGCCTAGCGCGAGCGCGACGACGAGCGACGGGGATTCCAAGGCGGCGTGGCGACGGGCGCGCGTGACGAGCGGCGATTGTCGCACGGTGCGCGCCGCCGGCTCGTGCGGTGCCGCGGGGTCATGCGTGGCTGCGAATGCCGGCGTGTCGCCGGCGGGTGACGAGCTACAAGGACGGGTTTTGGACGCGCCGGCGAAGCGGCCCCGCCGCAGCGCTCAAGGCGCAGGCATGATCGCCGTGAACTGACCGGTGCGCACGCAGCCGTAGCTCCAGTCCATGATGTAGCGGCCGGTCAGCATCTTCACGCGGTTCGCGACCTCGAAGAGGGTGAGCGTGCCCGTCTTGCCGCTGGGCGAGCAGGAGAGGTTGCCGCTGTACGCCCCCAGTCGGCCGACCTGCGAGTAGCTCGCCGTCATCGAGCAGGTGTCGACCGGCGCGAGCACCCAGGTGAGCGACACCGTCGCCGTGTCCGCGTTGATGCGCGCGATGGCGAGGTCGCCGTTGACCGGACCGGCCGCGGGCGAATAGGCGTCCGAGGCGGTGCAGCCGGGACCGGCCGGCGACCACGTGTGCGTCATCCGGTAGTCGCCGCTGTTGTCCTCCAGCTTGAGCGGCTGGCGGCTGATCGACTTCACGATGCTCGACGGGCCGACCGAGTACGAAAGCGTCCCGGTGCCGATGCCCGTCAGTACGAACGTCATCGTGCCGGCCTGGATCTCGGAGCGGTCGGCGGGATTCCAGGGCTCCGCGAAGAACGTGCCCGACGCCTGGAAGAGGCCGCCGGTCCAGCTGTCGGCGCCGACCGCCTTCTCCAGCGTGGCGACGAAGAAGAGCGGCTCGCCGTCCGGTCCGTACACGAACATCGTCGCGAAGATGATGTCGGCGTTCTGGATCAGCTGGATGCCCCAGCCCGGCTCGTTGTCGGGCCACCAGATGTCGGTGACGTCGGTGGTGATGTTGGTCTTCGGGAACGCGGTCGTCGCCGCGACCGGCGCCTCCGCGCGCACGGGGGCGCTGCCGAGCAGCGCCACGGCCAGCGCCAGCGCGGCGACCCGCACGGCATGGGCACGACCACGCACGAAGACGCTGCGACTCATCGCCTGCCTTGCTGCAGCATCTCGAGCGCGCGATTCACCAGCGCGTCGCTGTCCGAGGGCAGCTCGCCCCGTGGCGTCATGCGATCGACCACCTCGGGAAGTGCGCTCGCCACCTGGTCGGCGGCCTCATGACGCGGCACGCCGAGCCGCTCCGCAATGCGGTCGATCTCGCCGGCGCCGAGCACCTTCGACAGGACGTCGCCGTCGATGGGCTGGTTGCCGCCGGTCGACACCCACGAGTCGGCCTGTCTGCCGTAGCCGGCCTGCTGGAACTGCGAGAGGAGACCACCGAGGCCGCCGCGCTGCTGCAAGAGTTGCAGCAGGATCGCGATGAGCGCCGCACCGCCGCCCGCCGTTCCCATCGAGGGTCCCGAACCCGCGCCCGTCCCGGCGCCGCCCGGGCCGCCGGCCAGGCCGCCGAGGATCGATTCGAGGCCTCCCATCCCCTGGCCGCCCTGCGGACCGCGCGCGTCCTCGTGACCGGGCTTCAGCGCACCGCTCAACACCTGCCCCAGCAATCCGTCCAGCAGTCCCATGATCGTCGCTCCTTCGTCTCGCGCACGCTGCAGCCCATTGTGACGCGGCGCATCCGCCGCCGCCATGCGGCGTCCGCTTACGCTGCGTCGGTGGATCGTGTCGTGGCGGCCGCCAGGGCGTGCAGGTCGCGCTCGAGCTGCGCCACGCGCGCTTCGAGGGCGGCGATGCGGCCGTCGTCGGGCGCGACGCTCGCGGCTGCGGGCCGTGCATCGCCTGCGGCGGGCGGGCCGCACAACAGGTGCATCCACCGATTCTCGCGCGCGCCGCTCACGCGCGGCAGCTCGACCACCAGCGCGCCGGCGGGACGGTCGGCCAGCTCGGCGAGGTAGGCCTCGAGCGACGACAGGTCGGCGAAGCGATGCAGGCGCTCGGCGTTGATGCGCAATTCGCCCGGCGTCTGCGGACCGCGCAGCATCAGCGTGGCGACGAGCGCGGCGGCCTCGGTCGGCACCCCTAGCACGCGCGGCAGGTTGTGCGCGTAGCGCATCACGCGGCTGCCCGACGACTCGACCACCAGCGACAACGCGCGCAGGTCGTCGAGCGTCGCCTGGACGTCGGCGTCGGCGACCTCCATCAGCGGCGCGCGGCTGGTCTTCTGGTTGCAGCCGGCGACGAGCGCGTTGAGCGACAGCGGGTAGCTGTCCGGCACGGTGCGCTCCTTCTCGACGAGCACGCCGACGACGCGCGCTTCGAGTGCGGTGAGCGGGCGCAGCGATGCGGTCATGGCGGGCGGGTCGGAGGGCGCGAGGCCCGCCAGTGTAGCGCGCGCCGTCGCGGGCATCGACGCGCGGGATGCTATCGTGACGGCATGCCGCGTTCCCAGGAGCTTCCCGATGGCGCGTGAAAGCGACGTGACCAACATGGCGCTGTTCTGCGACTTCGAGAACGTCGCGCTCGGCGTGCGCGACGCGAACTACGAGAAGTTCGACATCCAGAAGGTGCTCGAGCGCCTGCTGCTCAAGGGCTCGATCGTCGTCAAGAAGGCGTACTGCGACTGGGAGCGCTACAAGGCGTTCAAGGCGCCGATGCACGAGGCGAGCTTCGAGCTGATCGAGATCCCGCACGTGCGCCAGTCGGGCAAGAACTCCGCCGACATCCGGATGGTCGTCGACGCGCTCGACCTCTGCTACACCAAGGCGCACGTCGACACGTTCGTCATCATCAGCGGCGATTCGGACTTCTCGCCGCTGGTGAGCAAGCTGCGCGAGAACGCGAAGACCGTGATCGGCGTCGGCGTGAAGAACTCGACCTCGGATCTCTTGATCGCCAACTGCGACGAGTTCATCTACTACGACGACCTGGTGCGCGAGCAGCGCAAGCGGGCGGCGAAGAAGACGACGGCGAAGCCGCGGGTCGCGGCCAAGACCGCCGGCGGCGCGAGGGGAGCCGCCAAGGCCGAGGCGGCGCCGGAGGCGGCCGCGGTCGATGCCGCACCGGGGGCCAAGAGCGACGACGTTCGTCGCGCCGAGGCGATCGAGCTGATCGTCGGGACGGTCGAGGCGCTGGCGGCCGAGCGCGGCGGCGACGACAAGGTCTGGGGCTCGATGGTCAAGCAGGCCCTCAAGCGCGTCCGCCCCGGGTTCGCCGAGAGCTACTACGGCTTCCGCTCGTTCAACGCGATGCTGGAAGCCGCCCGCGACGCCGGCGCCCTGGCCCTCGAGCGGGACGAGAAGTCGGGCGGGTACGCGGTGCGGCTGGCGACACCGGCCGAGTGAGTTTGGCCACGCCCAGGCACCGACGCCCGATCCGGCGAATCGATTCACCCATTCCGTGAGGAAGCCGCAACTCATGGAATGATTTGCCGTTTCCTCTCGCTTTCCGCCAGGTTGTCATCCGCCCGACGATTCGCTTCGCCCGACGCACCGCGCCCGCCATGGCGTCGATCGCGCGCGCGACTGTCTCGACGTGCCGGTCCATGCGGCCGGGACGTTGCAGGCGAGTCGGTCGATGCGGATTTTTCGAATGATCACTTGAGCCGTTGACACCACGGAGCCGTATCGGTTATATCCATTCATCTATTTATTCTGCTATCCATACAGACCGTGCCCGGCACCGTCGATCCGTCCGCGCTGGTGGCGCAACTGCGGCGATCGCCGCTGTCGAGCGCGCCGCAGCTCATGGCGGCGCTCGGGGTGGGATCGCAAGCCAGCTTTTCGCGCCTGGTGGCGCGATCCGGCGACGCGATCGTCGCCATCGGCCAGGCGCGGGCGCGGCGTTACGCCGCCGCACGACCCGTGGCCGGGCTGGGAGCGAGGTTGCCGTTGTTCCGGGTCACGGCAGGCGGGTCGCTGGAGTCGATCGGGCACGTCTTCGCGCTCGCCCCGGAAGGCTCCTGCGTGCAAGGCAAGGCACCCTTGCCGCGATGGATGCGCGGCGCTCGCGGCAACGGGGTCTTCGGCGGTCTTCCCGTCATCCACGTCGATCAGCGGCCGCAGGGATTCCTCGGCGGGACGTTCGCGCAGCGGCATGCGGCGCTGGGACTCCCGGACCGTCCCGAGGACTGGACGGACGACCATGCGCTGATCGCGCTGGCGCGGGCCGGCGACGACCTGGTCGGCGATGGAGTGCTCGGCGACGAGTCCGCCCGGCGGCTTTATGCGCGGTGGTCCGCGCCACCGGCGCCGATCGCCCCGGCGCGGCGGTCGCGCGAGTATCCGGCGCTGGCGGCCGAAGCCATCGGCGGCGTGACGCCCGGATCGTCGGCGGGGGGCGAGCAGCCCAAGTTCGGCGCGCTGGTCGGCGACGGTTCGACGGCCGCGCACGTGCTCGTCAAGTTCTCGCCGTCGGAATTCTCGGCGTCGGCGCGTCGCTGGTGCGACCTCATCGTCTGCGAGCACCTGGCGCTTCGCGCGGTGCGTTCGCTGGAACTGCCGGCGGTCGCATCCGACATCCTCGAGGGCGGCTCGCGCGTGTTCCTCGAGACGGTGCGCTTCGACCGCATCGGTCTTCGCGGTCGGCGACCCGTGGTGTCGCTCGCGGCCATGAACGCGGAATACGTCGGCCTTGCCCCGTCGACGGGACAGTGGTCGCGTGCCGCCGCCGGGCTGGAGGCGGAAGGGTGGCTGGCGCCGTCGACGCTCGAGCAGGTGCGCAGGCTGGAGCTTTTCGGCCGCTTCATCGCCAACACGGACATGCATTTTCTCAACGTCTCGTTCCTCCCGCGAAGCGACGGCACGCTGGAGCTCGCTCCCGTGTACGACATGCTCCCGATGGGGTACGCGCCCGTCGCGGGCGAGCTGCCCGCGCGGGCCTACGCTCCGCCGCTGCCCGAGCCCGGGCACGAAGCCGGGTGGCGCGCCGCCGGCGAAGCGGCGCATGCCTTCTGGCGGCTGGTGGCGGACGACGAACGCGTTTCCGCGCCGTTTCGCGCGATCGCGAGTCAGAACGCCCGCGAGGTCGCGCGCGCGCTCGAGCGCTTCGTGCCGTCGTGAGGGAGCCGGGCCTCAGCTCGCCGCAACGCGCTCGTACAGCGTGACGACGCAAGCCCCGCCCAGCCCGATGTTGTGCTGGAGCGCGAGGCGCGCGCCGTCGACCTGGCGCTTCGCCGCCGTCCCGCGCAATTGCCACACCAGCTCCGCGCATTGCGCGAGGCCCGTGGCGCCGAGCGGATGGCCCTTCGAGAGCAGCCCGCCGGACGGATTGGTGACGACGCGCCCGCCGTAGGTGTTCTCGCCGTCGACGACGAACGCCTCGGCGCCGCCCTCCGGACAGAGCCCCAGCGCCTCGTAGCTGATCAGCTCGTTGTGCGCGAAGCAGTCGTGCAGCTCGACCACGTCGATGTCGCCGGGCTCGACGCCGGCGGCGTCGTAGACCTGCCGCGCGGCGGCGCGCGTCATGCCGCACCCGACGACCTCGCGCATGTCGCCCGCGGCGAACGTCGACGGGCGGTCGGTGGTCATCGCCTGGGCGCGGATCGCGACGCTCGCCTCGAGCGCGTGGCGCCGGGCGAACGCCGGTGAGCAGACGATCGCCGCCGCAGCGCCGCAGGTCGGCGGGCAGGCCATCAGGCGCGTCATCACGCCGGGCCAGATCGCGCTCGACGCGAGCACCTCGTCCTCGGTGACGACGGTGCGGAGCAGCGCGAGCGGATTGTTGGCGGCATGGCGGCTGGCCTTCGCGCGGATCTTCGCGAAGGTCGAAAGGCGGGTGCCGTACTGATGCATGTGCGCGAGGCCGGCGCCGCCGAAATACCTGAGCGCGAACGGAACGCCGTCGGCGTGCACGAGCTCGTCGGTGATGGCGTCGAAGCGCTCGAACGGGCTCGGCCGGTCGGGAAACGCGAGGCCGAGCGCGCCCGGCTTCATCTGCTCGAAGCCGACCGCGAGCGCGCAGTCGACCGCACCGCCGGCGACCGCCTGGCGCGCGAGGTACAGCGCGGTCGAGCCGGTCGAGCAGTTGTTGTTGACGTTGATCACCGGCACGCCGGTCATCCCCACGTCGTAGGCCGCGCGCTGGCCGCTGCAGGAGTCGCCGTACACGAAGCCCGCGTAGACCTGCTCGATCGCGTCGTAGCGAAGCTGCGCGTCGTCGAGCGCGGCGCGCATCGCGCGCGCGCCCATCGCCGGATAGGCGTCGCTCGCCCCCGGCTTCGCGAACGGGATCATCCCGACGCCGACGACGCGCACGTCCGGGCTCATCGTCACCCGCGGGCTGCGTCGCGGGCCCGGCGTCGGCCGGACGCCCCGGCGCTACTTGCGGCCATACATGCCGGTGAAGCTCGCGTTGCCGAGCCGGTTCGCGTTGATCATGAACCCGATCAGCGCCGCGGTGGCGTCGGCGGGAACGTCGAGCTTGTCGATCTTCAGGGCGTGGACCGTGAAGATGTAGCGGTGCGGCTTGTCGCCCTGCGGGGGGCAGGGCCCGCCGAAGCCGGGCGTGCCGAAGTCGGTCCTGCCGTGTACCGCGCCGGCGGGGAGCTTGGCGCCGCTCTTGTCGCCCGCGCCGGCCGGCAGCAAGGTCGTGGTCGCCGGAAGGTTGTAGACGACCCAGTGCCACCAGCCGCTGCCGGTCGGCGCGTCGGGATCGTAGACGGTGATCGCGTAGCTGCGGACACCCGCGGGCGGGTCCTTCCACGCGAGCGACGGCGAGATGTTGCCGCCCGTGCAGCCAAAGCCGTTGTACACCTGCGCGGCGGCGATCGTGGCGTTGCGCTTGATCTCGACGCTCTCGAGGGAGAACGCGCCGGCCGCGAGCGGGGCAAGGGAGAGCAGGGTCGCCAGCGCGAGGCTCAGCCTTGGGACGATGGCCATGGATTCCTCCGACGTTCGGCGCGCGCAGGAGCGCGCGTCCGTGACGCCATTATCGTCCCCTTCGGGCCGGGCACGGGACGCCGGGCCGGCAGGTCGCCTTCGGGCGTCCACGCAACGCCGAGCAGGCTCGCGAGCCGCATCGCGTCGCGCGGCGCCTTGACCTTGATGTCGTTGTCGAAATACACGTAGACGTCGCGCGGCACGACGCGTGCGCTCGTCTCCGGTGCGAGCAGGCGCGCGTCGTCGACCTGGCGACCCTCGGCCCAGGCGCGCAGGCGTGCCGCCCAGCGCTCCAGCGCCGCGGGCGTGTAGCCGCTGACATAGAGCTCCTTGTCGCCGTGCAGGCGCGCGTAGACGAAGTCGGCGGTCAGATCCTCCGCGTAGGGCCACTTGCCGGCGGTGTCCGCGACGACGAGCGCGATGCGCTGCTCGCGCAGGAGCGCGACGAAGGCGGGCGTCTCGAAGCTTCGATGCCGCACCTCGATGGCGTGGCGCAGCGGGCGCTGCGGGCCGTAGGCGAGACGGGCGCGGCCGGCGAGCTTCGCATCGCGTCGGCGGGCGAGCGCGGCGGCGGCGAGCGTGTCGCGCGGCAGGAGCTCGAAGAACGCGCGCAGGCGCTCCTCGTCGTACCGGAAGTTCGGCGGGAACTGCCACAGGAACGGGCCCAGCTTGCCGCCGAGGTTGGCGATGCCCGAAGCGAAGAAGTTCGCGAGCGGACGCTCGATGTCGCGCAGCCGTCGCATGTGCGTGATGTAGCGGCCGCCCTTGACGCTGAACACGAAGCCGTCCGGCGTCTCGTCGTGCCACGCCTGGTAATACTCGGGGCGCTGCAGCGAGTAGAACGAGCCGTTGATCTCGATGGTCGAGAGGTGCCGCGACGCGTAGGCGAGCTCGTCGTCCTGCGCGAGGCCGGGCGGATAGAACGCGCCGCGCCACGGCTCGTAGCGCCAGCCGGAGATGCCGATGCGGAT
>DATLIR010000199.1:0-6735 GCA_035539315.1 Casimicrobiaceae bacterium | reverse complement strand
CCTCCGCGCCCCCTGACCCCGGCACCTCGGACGCAGCGCCGCCCGCCCGCGGCGCCTGGTCGGGGCGGTTCGCCGAAGCCATGTCGGAGCGCGTCGCGCGCTTCCAGGCGTCGGTGGGCTTCGACCGGCGCCTCGCCGACGCCGACATCGACGGCTCGCTCGCGCATGCGCGGATGCTCGCCGCGACGGGTGTCATCACGCGCGACGACCTCGCGGCGATCGAGCGCGGGATGCGCGAGATCCGCGCGGACATCCACGCCGGGCGGTTCGCCTGGTCGGTCGCCGACGAGGATGTCCATCTCAACATCGAGAAGCGCCTCACTGCGCTGGTGGGCGAGCCGGGCAAGCGCCTGCACACCGGCCGCTCGCGCAACGACCAGGTCGCCACCGACCTTCGGTTGTGGCTGCGCGGCGAGATCGACGCGACCGCCGGACGCCTGCGACGCTTGCGCACGGCACTGGTCGACCTCGCGGAGCGTCATGCCGCAACGATCATGCCCGGCTTCACGCACCTGCAGGTGGCGCAGCCGGTCACTTTCGGCCACCACCTGCTCGCGTACGAGGCGATGCTCGCCCGCGACAGCGAGCGCCTCGCCGACTGCCGCCACCGCGTCAACCGGCTGCCGCTCGGCAGCGCGGCGCTCGCCGGCACGAGCTACCCGATCGACCGCGACGCGGTCGCGCGCGACCTGGGCTTCGAGGCGCTGTGCGGCAACTCGCTCGACGCCGTGTCCGATCGCGACTTCGCGATCGAGTTCGCGGCGTTCGCCTCGCTCGCGATGCTGCACCTGTCGCGCTTCGCCGAGGAGCTGGTCGTGTGGTCGAGTCCGCGCTTCGGCTTCGTCACGCTCGCCGACCGCTACTGCACCGGCAGCTCGATCATGCCGCAGAAGAAGAATCCCGACGTGCCGGAGCTGGTGCGCGGCAAGTCGGCGCGCGTTTTCGGCCACCTGTGCGCGCTGCTCGTCCTGATGAAGGGCCAGCCCCTCGCGTACAACAAGGACAACCAGGAGGACAAGGAGCCGCTGTTCGACACCGTCGACACGCTCGCCGATTGCCTCGAGGTCATGGCCGACCTGGTCGCGCACGGCCTGGCGCCGGTGCCCGAGCGCATGCGCGCCGCCGCGCGCGAAGGCTACGCGACGGCGACCGACCTCGCCGACTACCTGGTGCGCCAGGGCGTGGCGTTCCGCGACGCGCACGAGGCGGTCGCGCGCGCGGTGCGCGACGCGGAAGCGCGCGGCCTGGACCTCGCGGACCTCACGCTCGCCGACCTCAGGCGCTGCTCGCCGCTCGTCGGTGCCGACGTGCACGACGCGCTGACGCTCGAAGGCTCGGTCGCGAGCCGCGACCATCCCGGCGGTACCGCACCGCGACGCGTGCGCGAAGCCGCGGCCGCCGCGCGCGCCACGCTCGCCGCCGAAGCCACGCGCGCCGACACGTGAGCGCGTGGATCGACACGCTCGGCTACATCGCCGGGACGCTCACGACCGTCGCCTTCGTTCCGCAGGTGGTGCGCATCCTGCGCGTGAGACGCGCCGACGACCTGTCGTGGTGGACCTTCGGCACGTTCACGCTGGGCGTCGTGCTGTGGCTCGCCTACGGGCTCGAGCTCGGGGCCGCGCCGATCATCGTCGCGAACATCGTGATGCTCGCGCTCGCGCTGTCCATCCTGCTCCTCAAGTGGCGCTACCGACCGCGCGGCACGGTCGCCGGACCGCGCGCAGCGGGCGGCCGCCGCTGACCCGCCTCTTCCAGGACACACTCCATGAACGACGCACAGAAACTCGCGTTCCTCGGCCTCGGCGTGATGGGCTACCCGATGGCCGGCCACCTCGCGCGCGCCGGCCACGAGGTGACCGTCTACAACCGCTCGCCCGCGAAGGCGGACGCATGGCGCAACGAGTATCGCGGCCGCACGACGCGCACGCCCGCCGACGCCGCGCGTGGCGCCGACATCGTGCTGATGTGCGTCGGCAACGACGACGACGTGCGGGCGGTGGCGCTCGGCGCGGAAGGCGCGCTCGCCGGGATGGGGCACGGCTCGATCCTCGTCGACCACACGACCGCCTCGGCAGGCGTCGCGCGCGAGGCGCACGCGGCCGCGAAAGCGAAGGGCGTCGGCTTCCTCGACGCGCCGGTGTCGGGCGGGCAGGCCGGCGCGCAGAACGGCAAGCTCACGATCATGGTCGGCGGCGACGCGGACGTGTTCGCGCGCGCCGAAGGCGTGCTCGCGCACTACGCCCGCGCGGTGACGCTCATGGGGCCGCCGGGAGCGGGCCAGCTCACCAAGATGGTCAACCAGATCAGCATCGCGGGGCTCGTGCAGGCGCTCGCCGAAGGCATCGACTTCGCGACGCGCGCCGGCCTCGACCCGGAGCGCGTGCTCGACGTGATCAGCAAGGGCGCGGCGCAGTCGTGGCAGATGGAGAACCGCGGCAAGACGATGGTCGCCGACAAGTTCGACTTCGGCTTCGCCGTCGACTGGATGCGCAAGGACCTCGCGATCTGCCTCGCCGAGGCGCGCGCGAACGGCGCGACGCTGCCGGTCACCGCGATCGTCGACCAGTTCTACGGCCGCGTGCAGCAGCGCGGCGGCGGCCGCTGGGACACGTCGAGCCTGATCCGGCTGTTGCGGGACCCGTCGTGAGGCGCGACCTCGTCGCGGTCTCGCTCGCCGCGGCGCTCCTCGCGAGCGGCGTCGCGGACGCCGCGCCGCGCATCGCCAACGCGTGGATGCGCCCCGCCGCGGCCGGCGCGGCGGCCGCGGACGCCTACGCCGACATCATCACCGAGAGCGCCCTCACGCTGGTGCGGGTGCGCACGCCGGTGGCACGCGCGGTGGAGATCGTCGTCCTCGACCCGAAGGACACGGCAGCGACGCCACGCGTGGTCGACAAGCTCGCGATTCCCGCGGGGGAGACGCGCTTCGCGCTGCGCGGCTCGGTGCTGCGCCTCGTCGACGTCAGGTCGACGCTGACGAGCGAGCGGCCGGTGCCGCTCGCGTTCGAGTTCACCGACTACGCCGGCGAGACGACCATCGTCGAGACGCTGGTGCAGGTGCGCGGGCTGACGCTGCCCAGGTGATGCCGCAGCAGCGGCGGCGGGCGACGCCCCGCCTTCACTCGGGCGCGGCGGTGGCGCGGCGCTCCGGCAGCGGGACGCGATCGCCCTCGACGATCGCGATCGTCGTCTCGATCTCCGCGGTCTTGCCGAGCATGATCGTCGCCGAGCAGTACTTCTCCTTCGACAGCTTGACCGCGCGCTCCACCTGGCGCGGGTCGAGCCCGTGCCCCGCGATCGCGTAGGCGAGGCGGATGCGCGTGAACACCTTCGGCTCGACCGCCGCGCGGTCACCCTCGGCCTCGACCACGCAATCGGTGACCGGCTGCCGCGCGCGCTTCAGGATCAGCACGACGTCGAACGCGGTGCAGGCCGCGGCGCCGGCCAGCACCATCTCCATCGGCCGCATCCCGAGGTTGCGGCCGCCATGTTCCGGCGCGCCGTCGACGACGACGGCATGGCCGCTTCCGGATTCGGCGACGAACGACATTCCTTCGGTCCATTTGATGCGGGCTTTCATGGGACATGACCTCTTGGTAGTGGGCGCTTACTTTGAGCGTAGAACGGGGAAGGAGGACGGGACGTGACGGGTCGCCCGAGGGCCGGGACCCGGACGCATTTCGGCATTGCCCGCAAACCTACCGCGAGCCCCCCGATATTGCATTGTGCAATGCAATATGGGAGACTCAAATCGTCGACGGTCCGGGGAGGTCCTCCTTCTCCACCGCCGGCGCATTCCATCCCCTCCTCCTCCTAGGATGGAATCTTCCAGCGCGGTGCTCGGCACCGCGCTTTTTTTATCCGGAACGGGGGTATGTTGCGCCGCCGCAACAGCCGCCCGCCGACCGCGCCGCGAACCGGGCGGCGCAGGCGCCCCGGAGGTCCCGCGGGCGACCCGGGCAACCGTTGACCGGCCAGTGCAAACCGGATTACAATTCAAGACTTTGCTTGGCCACGCCGAACCCGTCTTCACGCCATGAAAACCTACTCCGCCAAGGCCGCCGACATCCGCCACGACTGGTATGTCGTCGACGCGACCGACCAGGTGCTCGGCCGCCTCGCGAGCCAGATCGCGCTGCGCCTGCGCGGCAAGCACAAGCCGATCTTCACGCCCCACATGGACACCGGCGACTTCATCGTCGTGACCAACGTGGAGAAGCTGCGCGTCACCGGCACCAAGGCCGAGACCAAGCTCTACCACCGCCACTCGGGCTACCCGGGCAGCATCACGACGACGACGTTCGGCAAGATGCAGGAGCGCTTCCCGGGCCGCGCGCTCGAGAAGGCGGTCAAGGGCATGCTGCCCAAGGGCCCGCTCGGCTACGCGATGATCAAGAAGCTCAAGTGCTACGCCGGGCCCGCGCATCCGCACAGCGCGCAGCAGCCCAAGCCCCTCGACGTCTCGAAGGCCCCCCAACAATGATCGGCAACTACTACTACGGCACGGGCCGGCGCAAGACGTCGGTGGCCCGCGTGTTCCTCAGGAAGGGCGACGGCAAGATCGTCGTCAACGAGAAGCCGGTCGACGAGTTCTTCGCGCGCGAGACCGGGCGCATGGTCGTGCGCCAGCCGCTGGCGCTGACCAACCACGAGAAGACCTTCGACGTGATGGTGAACGTGATCGGCGGCGGCGAGTCCGGCCAGGCCGGCGCGGTGCGCCACGGCATCACGCGCGCGCTGATCGACTACGACGCGCAGCTGAAGCCGGTGTTGTCGAAGGCCGGGCTGGTCACGCGCGACGCGCGCGAGGTCGAGCGCAAGAAGGTCGGCCTGCACAAGGCGCGACGCCGCAAGCAGTTCAGCAAGCGCTGACGGCACGCGCGAGACGCGCACGTGAAGGCCGCCGGCGAGGCGGCCTTTTCGTTTGCGCCGGATGCGGGTACCCGGTTCATGAATCGGGTACCGGATGTTGCTAGAATCACCACGTCTTATGACGGAGGCATGATGATCGACGTCGGCATCGTCGGCGGCACCGGCTACACGGGTGTCGAGCTGCTCCGGCTCCTTGCGCAGCACCCCGAGGTGCGGGTGCGCGCGATCACCTCGCGCAAGGACGCGGGCACGCGCGTCACCGACCTGTTCCCGAGCCTGCGCCGTCGCTACGACGCGCTGACCTTCGTGGAGCCCGACAAGGCGCGACTCGCCGAGTGCAACCTCGTGTTCTTCGCCACGCCGCACGGCGTGGCGATGGCGCAGGCGCGCGAGCTCGTCGACGCGGGCGTCAAGATCATCGACCTCGCCGCGGATTTCCGGCTCAAGGACCCGGCGGTGTTCGAGCGCTGGTACAAGATGCCGCACGCCTGCCCCGACCTGCTCGCCGAGAGCGTGTACGGCCTGCCTGAGGTGAACCGCGAGGCGATCCGCACGGCGCGCATCGTCGGCAATCCCGGCTGCTATCCCACCGCGGTCCAGCTGGGCTTCCTGCCGCTGGTCGAGGCCGGCGCCGTCGACACGATGCACATGATCGCCGACTGCAAGTCCGGCGTGTCCGGCGCCGGGCGCAAGGCGGAGCTCAACCTGCTGTTCGCCGAGGCGGCCGACAACTTCGCCGCCTACGGCGTCAGGGGCCACCGCCACCATCCGGAGATCGCGCAGGGGCTCGCGGCGGTGTCGAAGACGCCGCTCGCGCTGGTGTTCACGCCTCACCTCACACCGGCGATCCGAGGCATCTTCGCGACGCTCTATGCGCCGATCGTCAAGCCCGACCTCGACCTGCAGGCGCTCTACGCGAAGCGCTATGCCGGCGAGCCGTTCGTCGACGTGATGCCGGCCGGCGCGCTGCCCGACACGCGCTCGGTCCGCGCGTCGAACATGCTGCGCATCGCCGTCCACCGCCCGTCCGGCAGCGACCTCGCCGTCGTGCTCGTCGTCGAGGACAACCTGGTCAAGGGCGCGGCGGGCCAGGCGATCCAGAACATGAACCTGATGTTCGGCCTTCCGGAGAGCACCGGGCTCGAGGCGCTTCCGGTCCTTCCCTGACGACGAGAACCGGTGGCCATCGATCCTGCATGGCGCCGGTTGCGCCGCCGCTTCTCGATCAGCGCGCCGCGGATGGCGGTGCGCACGCACCTGGGATGGCCGTGGCGCGCCGCGGTGGTCCTCGCGCTCGTGCTGCTGGTCGCCGGGATGTGGTGGTGGGGCTTCGACTTCGGGCAGATTTTCGGCGGCTTCAACCGCAAGGCGGTCGAATCCCAGCTTGCGACCGCCGAGGCCGACGCCGCGCGCTACCAGCAGGAATCGGCGGCGCTGCGCCAGGCCAACTCGGCGCTCGAGAGCGAACTCGCGATGACGCGCGGCGCGCAGGCGGCGCTGACCAAGCAGGTGGCCGAGCTCGCCCAGGACAACCAGCAGGTCAAGGAGGAGCTCGCCTTCCTGCAAAAGCTCGTGTCCGACTCGAGCAAGCTGGTCGGCATCGCGATCCCGCGGCTGGTGGTCGAGCGAAGCGAGGCCAACGAGGACGCCTGGCACTACAGCGTCCTGGTGGTCCGCGGCGGGACGCCCCGGGACGACTTCGAGGGGCACCTGGCCCTCGCCGCGGTGCTCTCTCCCCCGGCCGACGGGTCGTTCCCGGGCCGCCAGACCACGCTGACGCTTCCCGACGACCAGCCCGGGAGCGCCGCCGCCTTCCGGCTGCGATTCAAGTATTATCAAAGGATCGAGGGCGTGCTGCAG
>DATLIR010000198.1:0-2211 GCA_035539315.1 Casimicrobiaceae bacterium | reverse complement strand
GCGACCAGCGCGGCGAAGGCGATCGACGCGGCGGCACCACGCCAGCGGGCGAGGGCGGGGACGGCGGACGGGGTGGCGATCATCGCGGTCGTGACGGTCAGGCGGACGGGGCGTCCCGTCGCGTCCGGTACGCCCGGATGGCGACCGGGACGAGCGCGAAGACACCCAGGAGCGCGAACGCGCCCAGCGTCTCGCCCGACACGAGTCCCTGCAACGACTCGATGCGGCCGAGCGTCTGCCCCAGGTTCACGAACACGAACGAGCCCGGAATGATTCCCATGAACGTGGCCAGGACGTAGGTGCGCAGCGGGATCGACGTGAATGCGGGCGCGAGGTTCACGAGGAAGAACGGGAACACCGGCACGAGCCGCAGGAACAGGAGGTACGAGAACGCGTTCTGCGTGAAGCCGGCATTGATCTTCTCGCCCCAGGCGCCGAGGCGCCTGCGGGCCGCGTCGGCGAAGATGTAGCGCGCTGCGAGGAAGACGATCGCCGCGCCAAGCGTCGCGGCGAAGACGACCAGCACGGTGCCGACCCAGCGGCCGAAGATGAAGCCGGTGGTGAGCGACAGCAGGAGCCCGCCGGGCAGGCTGAAGGCGACCGCCCCCGCGTACACGAGGAACGCGATCGCCAGCGCGCCGACGTAGTGCTGCCCGGTGAAGGCCAGGAGGGCGTCGCGGTTCGACTTGATCGTCTCCAGCGTCAGGTAGTGCTGTCCGCCCAGCGCGAAGAACGCGACGACGACGCCGACGAACAGCGCGAGCAGGCCCAGCTTGAGCCAGCGCGCCCCGGAGGGCGGCGAGGCGGGCGCGTCGGCCACGGTCAGCGCCCCTGCAGCCCGAACACGCGCTTGATCCAGCCCTTCGAGGACGGCGTGAGCCCTTCCTTCTGGCGCTGGTCGGCGACGCGGCGGTTGATCGACGCGAGCGTCGGGTAGGTGTGGATCGACGCCGAGATGTCGCCGGCCTTCATCCCTTTCGACACGGCGAGCACGACCTCGGCGATGAGCTCGCCGGCATGCGGCCCGACGATCGCGGCACCGAGGATGCGGCCTTTCGGATCGGTGACGAGCTTCGTGAACCCGTCGGTCTCGCCCTCGGCGCGCGCGCGGTCGATCTCGTCGAACGCGAAGCGGTAGATCCTATGCGCGATGCCCTGCTTCCTCGCCTCGTCCTCCGACGGGCCGACGCGCGCGAGCTCGGGATCGGTGTAGGTGCACCAGGGCACGACCGTCGACGGCTTCGTCCAGAACAGCTTGAAGATCGCCTGCCGCAGCACGATCCCAGCGTGGTGCTCGGCGACGTGGGTGAACTGGTAGCCCCCGGCGACATCGCCGACGACGTAGATGCGCGGGTTGGTGGTGCGCAGGCGATCGTCGGCGACGATCCGGCCGTGGTCCAGCGCCACGCCGGCGGCGTCGAGGCCCAGGCCTTCGACATTGGCCTTGCGCCCTGCCGCGACGAGCACGTGCGTCGCGCCGATCACGCGCTCCGCGCCATCCTTGCCCTTGAGCGTCATGCGCAGGTCGCCGCGGCGTCCCTCGACCTTGGCGATCGACGCCTCGAAATGGAAGCGGACGCCTTCGTCCACCATGCGGCGGTGGACGACCTCGGCCAGGTCGGCGTCCTCGCGCGGCAGGATGCGCGGCGCGATGTCGACGACGCTCACCTCGCTGCCGAGGCGACGGAACGCCTGCGCCATCTCGCTGCCGATCGGGCCGCTGCCGATGACGATGAGGTGCGGAACGTCCTCGCGCAGGTCGAACAGCGTCTCGTTGGTGAGCGCGCCGGCCTCGGCGAGGCCGGGGATCGGCAGCATGGCCGGACGCGAGCCGGTCGAGATCACGAACGTCTTCGCGGTGAGTCGCCGACCGTTGACCTCGAACGTGCCGGGCGCGACGAACTTGCCGTCGCCGAGGTTCACGTCCACGCCGAGCGATCGGAAGCGCTCGGGGCTGTCGTTGGGCTCGATGCCGCGGATCACGCCGGCGACGCGCTCCATCACCTGTGCCAGGTCGACGAGCGGCGCGTGCGCGGGAAGCGCCCAGCGGTCGGCGTGGCGCATGGCGTGCGCGACGTGCGCGGAGGCGATCAGCGTCTTCGACGGAACGCAGCCGTACCACAGGCAATCGCCGCCCATCTTGTGCTTCTCGACCAGCGCGACCTTGGCGCCGAGCGCAGCACCTCCGGCCGCGACGACGAGCCCGCCGGC
>DATLIR010000197.1:0-6768 GCA_035539315.1 Casimicrobiaceae bacterium | reverse complement strand
CTCGAGCATTACCTCGCCGACCGCGGCCAGTGGGTGACCGTGATCACTGGCGCGATCTTCGTCGTGTGCGTGCTCGCGTTCAGGCGCGGCATCGTGGGAGAGCTCGCGGCATGGTGGGCGCGGCGGCGCGGCTGATCGTTGCGCTCGCGCTCGCGGCGTTCGCCGCGGCGGCGAACGCCGAGACCTTCGCGGTACGCGGAAGCTGCCGCGACGGGTACGTCCACGGCGTCTACGAGCTGCGCGGCGGAGACGGCCGCCTGCGCGTGCAGGGCGCATTCAACCGCGGCGCGCGCACGTCGTCGTTCCTGTACTGGACGAGCAACGGCATCCGCGTGGCGCACATCCCCTACGACGACGGCGGGATCGCCGGCACCGTCGCGCTGTGGTACGCGCAGACGCTTCCCGGTCAGGAAGCGCGGCAGAAGCTCGAGGCCGCCTACGCCAAAGGCGAACGGCACGGGCCGACGCGCTCGTGGTTCCCGAACGGCCGCCCGCGCGGTGAGTACGCCTACGAGCGCGGCACGCTGGTCGCGGCGAAAGCGTGGAACGCGCTCGGCACGCCACTTGCCGAGAGCGCAGCTCGAGGGCAGGCCACGCGCGACGCGGAAGAGGACGGACGCTACTTCACCTCGCTCGACGCGATCGTCGACGCGAACCTGCCGGCGTGCGAGCCCGCGGCGACCAGCGGCACGAAGTCGTAGCGCCGCCGGCGCCGGCTCATTCGGCGAGGACGTAGGTCCCGGGCGCGTCGTCCAGCGGGCGGTACGCCGGCGAGCCGGCCCCCTTCGGAGCGGCCAGTCGCGCGGCGGACCCATGCGCGCCGAGCCAGTCGGCCCACGGTTGCCACCACGAGCCTCGGTGAACGGCGGCCGTGCGGTACCACGTGTCCGGATCGACGTAACGGCGGTTGGCGCTCGAGCCGATGCGGTAGGTGCGCCCGGCGTGACCGGGCTCCGACACGATCCCCGCGTTGTGCCCGCCGGACGTAAGCACGAACGTCACCTCGGCCTGCGCGTAGAGGTTGATCTTGTACACCGACCGCCACGGTGCGACGTGGTCCTTCTCGGTGCCGACGACGAACATCGGCAGCCGCAGGTCGCCGAGCGCGACCGGATGGCCGTCGGCCACGTAGCGCCCCTCCGCCAGGTCGTCGTCGAGGAACAGCTTGCGCAGGTACTCGGCGTGCATCCGGTAGGGCATGCGCGTCGCGTCGCTGTTCCATGCCATCAGGTCATTCAGCGGCACGCGCTCGCCCATCAGGTACTCGTGGACCAGTCGCGACCAGATCAGGTCGTTGCTGCGCAGGATCTGGAACGCGCCGGCCATCTGCCGGCCGTCGAGGAAGCCCTGCGCCCACATCATGTCCTCGAGGAACGCCACCTGGCTGTCGTTGATGAACAGCGTCAGCTCGCCCGCCTCGGTGAAGTCCACCTGCGCCGCGAGCAGCGACATCGACGCGAGGCGACGGTCGCCGTCGCGCGCCATCACCGCCGCGGCGATCGCGAGCATCGTGCCGCCGAGGCAGTAGCCGACGGCGTGCACGCGCCTGCGCGGAACGATGTCACAGACGGCGTCCAGCGCCGCGCCGATCCCGCGCCGGCGATAGTCGTCCATCCCCAGGTCGCGGTCCTGCTCGTCGGGGTTCTTCCACGAGATCATGAACACCGTGTGGCCGCGCCCGACCAGGTAGCGCACCAGCGAGTTGAGCGGCGACAGGTCGAGGATGTAGTACTTCATGATCCACGCCGGCACGATCAGGATCGGCTCCGCGTGGACCGAGGCGGTCGAAGGCGAGTACTGGATCAGCTCGATCAGCTCGTTCTTCAGCACGACCTTGCCCGGCGTGGCCGCGACGTCGCGGCCGACGACGTAGTTCTCCGCGCCGATCGGACGATGGCCGCCGGACGCGCGCTCCCAGTCCTCGAGCCAGTTCTGGGCGCCGCGCAGGAGGTTCATGCCGCCGTCGCGCACCGTCTGGCTCAGCACCACCGGATGGGTCAGGATGCTGTTGGACGGCGCCATCAGGTCGAGCATCTGGCGCGCGGCGAACGACAGCATGCGCTCGTTGCTCGGCTTGAGGCCGCTCACGCCGGTGAAGGCGTTGTGCCACCACTGCTGCTGTAGCAGGAACGCCTGGTACAGGTAGTTGAACGGCGGGGAGCGCCACGCCGGGTCGTTGAAGCGAAGGTCCTGCGGCAACGGCTCGATGCAGGGCTCGGCGTCCGGCCCTTCGCGCAGCGATCGCGAGACGTAGCCCTGGAACCGGGCGAGCTTGCGCCAGGCTTTCTGCGCGAGCTGCATCTGCTTCCCGGGGGAGAGCATGACATGCGCGAGCCAGCTCGCGAACGCCTCGGAGATCGCCATCGGCGACAGCCCGCCGGTCGCCCGCGCCAGCGTCGCGTGGACGGCGCGGTCCACCATCGCCGGGAACGCGGTCAGTGCGAGCGAGTCGCGATCGGCCGAGAACGTGCGGACGCGCCCTGCGCCGTTCACGCGGGCCGATGCCTTGGGGGCCGCGACCCGGACCGGAAGGTTCGCCTTGCCCACGATCGCCAGCTTGGCGCCGCGCGCCTGGGTCCGGCGGGATCGGGTCTGCGTTCGAAGGGTGCTCGTCGACATCGTCGCCACCGTGGCGGGGGATGGGTTCACGCTGTACTCTGGACCCCTAAGCCCGCGGCTGGGTTGACGCATGTCATGGGTCCGCCCGAGCGCGCGCCGCTGGGGGTCGTTGACCTGCGGCAAGCCCGTGCGGCCGAGGGCCTGGGACGATGGACACCATGGGGGCTGCTGCGCGCCCTCTTAGCGATGGAGCCCGACGCGATCCTCGACCTCGTCTCCCGGCTGTCCGCGTTGCAGTGGACACGCTGGACGGGCGCCCGCGAAGTGGCGCGCGCCCGTGACGAGCGGCTCGCCGCCCTCGTCCGCTTCGCGCGCGAGCGCTCGGCCCTCTATAGCGAGCGCCTGTCGGGCGTGCCCGAAGACGCGCCGCTCGAGCGTTTGCCGATCCTCACCAAGCGCGAGGCGATGGCGCGCTTCGAGGAATGGGTGACCGATCCGGAGGCGACACGCGCGCGCATCGCGGGCTTCCTCGCCGATCGCTCGCGCATCGGTGAGCGTTTCCTCGGCCGCTATGCGGCGTGGAAGAGCTCGGGGACGTCGGGGGAGGCGGGCTTCTTCCTGCACGACGAGGGCGCGATCGCGACCTACCACGCGCTGATCGCGTCGCGCCTCCAGAGTCCCGACGCGTCGCTCGCGTGGGGGTTCGGGCTCGTCGCCCACGGCGGTCGCCGCGCGCTCGTCGCGGCCACCGGCGAGCACTTCGCCGGCCTCGTGACGTGGCGCGCGCTTTCGCAGCTCGCGCCGGCGGGCGACTCGTGCGAGCTCTCGATCCTCCGCCCGGTCGACGAATGGGTCGAGCGCCTGAACGCCTTCCAGCCGGCGTTCCTGGCCGGCTACCCGACGGCGCTCCGGCTTCTCGCGGCCGAGCAGGCGTCGCACCGGCTCGCCATTTCACCGTCGATCCTGTGGTCGGGCGGCGAGCGTCTCACGCCGGTCGCGCGGCGCGAGATCGAGCGCGCGTTCGGCGGACTCGTGATCGACGAATACGGCAGCTCCGAGTGCCTCAGCATCGCCGCGAGCTGCCCGCACGGATGGCTGCACCTGCACGCCGACTGGGTCATCCTCGAGCCGGTCGATGCGCAGCATCGACCGGTAGCGCCCGGGACGCTGTCGCACACCGCGCTGCTCACGAACCTCGCCAACCGCGTGCAGCCGATCCTCCGCTACGACATCGGCGATCGGGTCGTCGTCAAGCCCGACCCGTGCGCGTGCGGGAGCTGCCTGCCGGCGCTGGCGGTGCACGGCCGCGCCGACGATGTCGTGACGTTCGACCGTCCCGACGGCGCGCGCGTGTCCCTGCTGCCGCTCGCGCTCGCCACGGCGGTCGAGGAGGGCGCCGGCGTGCATCTCTTCCAGCTCGTGCGGCGCTCGTCCGATACGCTGGCGGTGCGGCTGCCCGACGATCCGCCGCGCGAGCGGCGCGCGCATTGGCGCGCGGTGCGCATCGCGTTGTCGGAGCTGCTCGCCGCGCACGGCCTTTCCAACGTCGACGTCGTGCTCGATCCGATGCCGCCGGTCATCGATCCGTCGAGCGGCAAGCTGCGGGAGGTGATCATGCCTCCCCGTGACATGGCAGCGCGCGTATCGGTGCAGGAGCGGGGTGCGGCCGGGCAATCGTGAGCTGCGCCAGCACGGCGCCTTGGACTTCGCGATCGATGCAGTGGCGGCATGGCGCTACGTGGGGGTGCGCACCGTTCCGGTGCGGGGTGGTTGTGGCGCTACGGGGTTCGCGCTAGATTGCCTGCTTCCCTCGCCGGCGCCCGGGCGCCGGCGAGTCCTTCGAACGTCCACCCCGAGGTCCCCCATGCGTCAAGCAACGTTCCGGCGGGCGCTCGCCGCCGCCGCGATCGCGGCCGGTGTCGCGCTCGCGCCGTCCGCCCAGGCCCAGGAGCTGAAGATCGCGGTCGCCGCCGACGTCACGTCGATCGACCCGCACTTCTTCAACCTGTTCCCGAACAACAACATCGCCGAGCACATCTTCGACAAGCTGGTGCAGATGGATGCCGACTCGCGGATGATCCCGGGCCTCGCGACGACGTGGAAGGCGATCGATCCGACGACGTGGGAGTTCAAGCTGCGCCGCGGCGTCAAGTTCCACGACGGCAGCGAGCTCACCGCCGAGGACGTGGCGTTCTCGATCGATCGCGTCGCGCAGATCCCGAACAGTCCCGGTCCGTTCGTCGCGTACACCAAGGCGATCACCGGCAAGGAGATCGTCGACCCGTACACGATCCGGTTCAAGACCGCGGCGCCGCACCCGCTGATGCCCAACGACCTGTCGACGATCTACATCGTCAGCAAGAAGGTCGCGACCGGCGCGTCGACCGAGGACTTCAATAGCGGCAAAGCCACGGTTGGCAGCGGGCGCTTCAGGTTCGTCCGCTACGCGAACGGCGACCGCGTCGAGCTGGCCCGCAACGACGCCTACTGGGGCGAGAAGCCCGGCTACGAGAAGGTGACGTTCCGTATCGTCAAGAACGAGGCGTCGCGCGTCGCCGCGCTGCTGTCGGGCGACGTCGATGCGATCGAGCAGCCGCCGATCGCCGACCTGCCGCGCCTCAAGTCGGATCCCAAGTTCACGGTCACCTCGAAGATCTCGCACCGCGTGATCTACTTCAACTTCGACCACCTCGAGCGGGTGAGCCCGTTCGTGACCGGCAAGGACGGCAGGCCGCTCGCGAAGAATCCCTTCGTCGATGCGCGCGTGCGCAAGGCGATCAGCAAGGCGATCAACCGCCAGGCGATCGCCGAGCGCGTGATGGAAGGCCAGGCGACGCCGGCCGGCCAGCTCGTGTCGGAGAAGCTCTTCGGCAACGTGCCCGGCATGAAGGCGGAGCCCTACGACCCGGAGGGAGCGAAGAAGCTGCTCGCCGAGGCCGGCTACGCCGACGGCTTCAACCTGACGATCCACGGACCGTCGGGCCGCTACGTGAACGACGAGAAGATCGTGCAGGCGGTCGCGCAGATGCTGACGCGCATCGGCATCGTCTCGAAGGTGGAGACCGCGCCGATGGCACCGTACTCGGGCCGCGCGTCGAAGCAGGAGTTCAGCTTCCACATGGTCGGCTGGGGCGCCTCGACCGGCGAGGCCAGCTCGCCGCTGCGCTCACTGCTCGCGACGTTCAATCGCGACAAGGGCCTCGGCGCCGTCAACTGGGGACGGTACAGCAACCCGAAGGTCGACTACGTGATCGAGCAGGCGCTGCAGCAGGTCGACGACGACAACCGCCGCGCGATGCTCCAGCAGGCGACCAGGCTTGCGATGGACGACCTCGGCATCATGCCGGTGCACTTCCAGTACACGATCTGGGCGACCAAGAAGAACGTGTCGTACACGCCGCGCACCGACGAGTACACGCTCGCGTTCCAGTTCAAGCCGGCGAAGGGCTGATGCCCCCGCCGTCAGGCGATGGGCGATAGGGAAACGGCGCGCCTTCGACGCCGAGGCGCTCTTCCCATCACCCATCGCCCATCGCCTATCGCCCATCGCCGCCTTCCCCGTGCTCGTCTTCATCATCCGCCGGAGCCTGCAGAGCGTCGTCGTGCTGCTCGCGATGTCGCTGATCGTGTTCGTCGGCGTCTACGCGATCGGCAACCCGATCGACATCCTGATCAATCCGCAGGCCGACCAGATCGACCGCGAACGCGCGATCGCTGCGCTCGGCCTCGACCGGCCGCTGTGGGAGCAGTACCTGGTTTTCCTGCAAGGCGCCCTCGGCGGCGACTTCGGCCGCTCGTTCGTCCACAGCACCTCGGCGCTGGGACTCATCCTCGAGCGGATGCCGGCGACGATGGAGCTGGCGCTCTCCGCGATGGTCATCGCGATCGTGCTCGGCATCCCGCTGGGGTTGTGGGCCGGTCTGCGCCCGAACGGCATCGCCGGGCGCTCGATCATGGCGACGTCGATCCTCGGATTCTCGCTGCCCACGTTCTGGGTCGGCCTCATGCTGATCATGGTGTTCTCGGTGATGCTGGGCTGGCTGCCGTCGAACGGCCGCGGCGCGACCGTGGACCTCCTGGGCGTGCCGGTGTCGTTCCTCACGGTCGACGGCCTGCGCCACCTCTTGATGCCCGCCACCAACCTGGCGCTGTTCAATCTCGCGCTGCTGATCCGGCTTACGCGCTCGGGCGCGCACGAGGCGCTGCTGC
>DATLIR010000196.1:0-23486 GCA_035539315.1 Casimicrobiaceae bacterium | reverse complement strand
GGCAAGACCGCGATCAACCATCCGCTCGGCAAGAACATGATTGGCGCGTTCCATCAGCCGGTCGGCGTCGTGATCGACACGGCGTGCCTCGCGACGCTGCCGGCGCGCGAGCTCGTCGCCGGCCTCGCCGAGGTGGTCAAGTACGGAGCGATCCGCGACGCCAATTTCTTCGACTGGCTCGAGCGGAGCATGCCCGCGCTGGTGCGGTGCGACGACGAGGCGCTCGCGCATGCCATCTTCGAGAGCTGCCGCATCAAGGCGGCGATGGTCGCCGTCGACGAGCGCGAGACCGGCGAGCGCGCACTCCTCAACTTCGGCCACACGTTCGGGCACGCGATCGAGACGGCGACCGGCTACGGCACCTGGCTGCACGGCGAGGCGGTCGGCACGGGCATGCTGCTCGCCGCGCGGCTCTCGCAACGCGTGTCGGGCCTTCCGGCGCCGGATCGCTCGCGGCTCGAATCGCTCGTCGCATCGGCGGGGCTTCCCACGGCGCCGCCACGGCTCGAGGTCGCGCGCTGGCTCGAGCTGATGGGGCGCGACAAGAAGGTCGCGCGCGGCACGATGCGCTTCGTGCTGCTCGAGCGCCTCGGCCACGCCGTCCTGCGCAGCGATGTCGGCGAGCGGGACCTCGCCGACGTGCTCGCGACCTGACCGCCGCACGCGGCCGGGCCCGAAAGCGAGAACGGCGATCCGCCGGATCGCCGTTCTCGCGTGCTGCTGCTGATCAGTTACAGATGATCGGCTGCGAGGTCGCCTGCGAGGGCGTGCTCGAATCGGTGAGCGACAGCGTGTAGCTGCCGATCACGGCGCTCGGGAACGCCACGTCGATCGCCGTGTTCGACGTCGCGATGACGTTCCCGTTCGGCAGCGTCGGAAGCGGATTGTTCGGCGTCGCCCCGGTCGGGATCAACACGGCGTTGTAGGGCGGCGTGCCGCCGTTCGCCGTGAACGTGAGGGTATTGCCCCCCTGGCAGAACGACGAGGGCCGCGTGAACCCGCCCAGCGGTGCGAGGACCAGCGGCGTCGCCGCTGGCGTTCCCCCGCCACCCGGAGGTCGCGTCGCCGTGCCCGGGATGTTGACCAGTGTCGCGGTCGTCGTCTTGCCCGCCGAATCCACGATCGTGAAGGTCAGCGGATTGACGCAGCTGCCGTTGGTCGTCGCGCGGAAGAACTGGCCGCTGTTCTGGACCACCGTCGGAGAGATCACGACCGCGTTCGGGAAGGTCGAGGCCACCGTGTACGGCGGCGTGCCGCCGTAGATGTAGTAGTCGATGACGAAACCGGACGAGCACGCATCGTTGAACGGCGTCTGGATCGCCGCGGTCGGCGGCACCACCGACAGGTTGTTGGTGGACGTGGTCCGCTGGATGATGAAGTTGGCGACCTGCTGCTGGCCGGTCGCGAGGTCCGTGGCGCGGATCTGCGCCTGCTGCGTCGTCGCGTTGGGCGTCGCCTGGATCTGGATGTCGGCTACCCCCGCGGCGTCGGTGACGACCGTCAGCGTCGGGCTGACCGGGACGCCGGGGTTGCTCGTCAGGATCGAGAAGGGGCCGAACACGACGTCGAAGCGGATCTGGCGGCCGGGCAGCGGCGCGCCGCCGACGCCGGTGGCGACCGCGCGCACGCTGGCGGTCTCCCCGTCGCAGACGTTGGAGCCGCAGTTCCCGCTCGACGGCGTCACGACGAGGCCGTTCTGGAACAGCGGCGCAAACCGCACGGTGACGTTCGCGAGCGCGGACTGCCCCGATTGGTCGGAGACGGTGATCGTGACCGGGACGTCGGCGCCGGCGGCGACCGGATTGGCGACCAGCACGATCGTGTCGCCCGAGACGTTGAGCGGCACGGGCAGCACGGCCGAGTTGTTGGACAGCGCCTGGTAGGGCGGCACCCCGCCGACGATCTTGATCGTGGTGGGAACCTGGGAGTACGCGACGACGATGCCGGCAGGCAGCGTGAACAGCGTCGCGATGGGCGTGGGGGTCGGCGTATTCGGGTTGTTGATGGAGCCGCTGCCGCCGCCGCAGGCGGTCAGCGCGAGCGTGCCGGCCAGGGTCAGGAGCGTGAGGGCCGGGCGGAGCCAGCCGGTCAGGCGAGCGAGGGGCATGGCGTCTTCCTGATGATGTTGTCCTGAAACCGGAACCGGGCGGCGACCGTTTTGAACGCTGCAACAACGAGATAGCTAAAACTGTTCAGATTAGAGCGCAAGTTGCGGGTCTTTAGCAAGGTTTTCGGGCGGTTGCCGCCTGCCGCCCGGCGGACGCTGTTGCGCGGACGTCCCCGGGGCCATTCTTGTCGCATTGCAGCAAGGCGAGTAGGATGAAAAGGTTTCGCTCCCTATTGGGCACGAGCAAGCTTCGCGCCTGCGGACGGCGCGAAAGGCGACGTTTTCGAGGTGCCCGCACGGCAAGGGCGGGCGGGCGCAACGAGCAGTCACAACGGACGAGGGCACGACGGTGCACGACGGATCCGAGCACGACCCTTCGCGGCATGCCGGCGCCTGGCCGCCGGGACGTCAGGGCCTGTACGACCCGGCGCACGAGCACGATGCGTGCGGACTGGGCTTCATCGCCCATATCAAGGGCCGCAAGAGCCACGCGATCATCGCGCAGGGGCTCAAGATCCTCGAGAACCTCTCGCATCGGGGCGCCACCGGCGCCGACCCGCTGCAGGGTGACGGCGCCGGCATCCTGATCCAGCTGCCCGACGCCTTCCTGCGCCGCGCCTGCGGGAAGCTCGGTATCACGCTTCCCGCGATCGGCCAGTACGGCGTCGGCATGGTGTTCCTGCCGCGCGAGCCGGCGTCGCGCATGGCCTGCGAGCAGGAGATCGAGCGCGCGGTTGCCGCGGAAGGGCAGGTTCTGCTCGGCTGGCGCGACGTCCCGACCGACAACGAGGGCCTGTCGGAGCGCACCAAGGAAGTCGAGCCGGTGATCCGGCAGGTGTTCGTCGGGCGCGGCTCACGCAACGTCGACCAGGACGCGCTGGAGCGCAAGCTCTATGTGATCCGCAAGCGCGCGGGGCACGCGATCCAGGCGCTCGCGCTCAAGCACGGCCGCGAGTTCTACGTGCCGTCATTCTCGACGCGCACGCTCTGCTACAAGGGCATGCTGCTCGCGCGCCAGGTCGGCAGCTTCTACCTCGACCTCGCCGACGAGACGATGGTCTCGGCGCTCGCGATGGTGCACCAGCGCTTCTCGACCAACACGTTCCCGACCTGGGACCTCGCGCACCCGTTCCGCTTCGTGTGCCACAACGGCGAGATCAACACGCTGCGCGGCAACTTCAACTGGATTCGCGCGCGCGAAGGCGCCATCGCCTCGTCGGTGCTCGGCGAGGACCTCCCCAAGCTGTGGCCGCTGATCTACGAAGGCCAGTCCGACTCGGCGTCGTTCGACAACGCGCTCGAGCTCCTGGTGATGGGCGGCTACCCGCTCGCGCACGCGATGATGATGATGATTCCCGAGGCGTGGGCCGGGAACCCGCTGATGGACGAAGACCGGCGGGCGTTCTACGAATACCACGCCGCGCTGATGGAGCCGTGGGACGGCCCCGCGGCGATGGCGTTCACCGACGGCCGCCAGATCGGCGCGACGCTCGACCGCAACGGCCTGCGGCCGGCGCGCTACGTGGTCACTGACGACGACTTCGTCGTGATGGCCTCGGAGGTCGGCGTGCTCGACATCCCGGAGAAGAAGATCGTCAGGAAGTGGCGACTGCAGCCGGGCAAGATGCTGCTGGTCGACCTCGAGAAGGGCCGCATCGTCGACGACGACGAGCTCAAGCGGACGCTCGCGACCGCGAAGCCCTATCGTGCGTGGATCGACCGCTGCCGGCTCTCGCTCGAGGCGATGCCCGAGCCCGCGCCGGTGCCGGCGACGGACGTCGCGCTGCTCGACCGCCAGCAGGCGTTCGGCTGGACGCTCGAGGACGTCAAGGTGATCCTCGCGCCGATGGCGCAGGGCGGCGAGGAAGCGATCGGTTCGATGGGCAACGACGCCGCGCTGCCGGTGCTCTCCGACCGTCCGAAGGTCTTCTACCACTACTTCAAGCAGCTGTTCGCGCAGGTCACCAACCCGCCGATCGACCCGATCCGCGAGGAGCTGGTGATGAGCCTCGTGTCGTTCGTGGGGCCGCGCCCGAACCTGCTCGCCGTCGACTACGAGGCGGGCGTGACCGAGCCGCCGATGCGCCTCGAGGTCGAGCAGCCGATCCTCACCGCCGAGAACATGCAGAAGCTCCGCCATGTCGAGCTGTTCTCCGGCGGCGCGTTCCACGCCGAGGAGCTCGACATCTGCTACCCCGCCGCGTGGGGGGCGAACGGCATGGAGGCGGCGCTCGCGAGCCTCGCGGCGCACGCGGTCGATGCGATCCGCCAGGGCCGCAACATCCTGATCCTGTCCGACCGCTCGATCGGCCCCGGCCAGCTCCCGATACCGGCGCTGCTCGCGACCGCGGCCGTGCACGAGCACCTGGTCAAGATGGGCCTGCGCACTTCGGCTGGCCTCGTCGTCGAGACCGGTTCGGCGCGCGAAGTGCACCATTTCGCGCTGCTCGCGGGATACGGCGCGGAGGCGATCCATCCCTACCTCGCGCTCGAGACGCTCGCGTCCGCCGGCGCCGAGATCGGCGAGGCCGACGCGAAGCTCGCGCAGAAGAAATACCTGAAGGCGATCTGCAAGGGGCTCTACAAGGTGATGTCCAAGATGGGCATCTCGACCTACCAGAGCTACTGCGGCGCGCAGATCTTCGAGGCCGTCGGGTTGCGCAAGGCGTTCGTCGACAAGTACTTCACCGGCACGGCGAGCGTGGTCGAGGGCATCGGGCTGTTCGAGGTCGCCGAGGAAGCGGCGCGACTGCACTCGCTCGCGTTCGGCCGCGACCCGCTGCTCGCCGAGGGGCTCGACGCGGGCGGCGAATACCAGTACCGGGTGCGCGGTGAAGAGCACATGTGGACGCCGGACTCGATCGCGAAGCTGCAGCATGCGACGCGGTCGAACAGCTACGCGACCTACAAGGAGTACGCCGCGCTCATCAACGACCAGAGCCGGAAGCTCAAGACGCTGCGCGGGCTGTTCGAGCTCAAGGCCGGCGGGCGTCCGCCGGTTCCGATCGACGAGGTCGAGCCGGCGAAGGACATCGTGCGGCGCTTCGCGACCGGCGCCATGAGCCTCGGGTCGATCTCGACCGAGGCGCACACGACGCTCGCCGTCGCGATGAACCGCATCGGCGGCAAGTCGAACACCGGCGAAGGCGGCGAGGACCCGATGCGCTACCGCGCCGAGCTTCGTGCCGGCCGCAGCACGATCGAGGACGGCGATACGCTGGCGAAGGTGATCGGGCGCGACCGCGTCGAGCGCGACATCACGCTCAAGGCCGGCGACAGTCTGCGCTCGCGCATCAAGCAGGTCGCGTCGGGACGCTTCGGCGCGACCGCCGAGTACCTGACCTCGGCCGACCAGATCCAGATCAAGATGGCGCAGGGCGCGAAGCCCGGCGAAGGCGGGCAGCTTCCCGGCCACAAGGTGTCCGAGTACATCGCGATGCTGCGCTTCTCGGTGCCCGGCGTCGGATTGATCTCGCCGCCGCCGCACCACGACATCTACTCGATCGAGGACCTGGCGCAGCTGATCCACGACCTCAAGAATGCGAACCCGCGCGCGTCGATCTCGGTCAAGCTCGTGTCCGAGACCGGCGTGGGCACCGTCGCCGCGGGCGTCGCGAAGGCGAAGTCCGACCACGTCACCATCGCCGGCCACGACGGCGGCACCGGCGCGTCGCCGGTGTCGTCGATCAAGCACGCCGGGACGCCGTGGGAGCTCGGCCTCGCCGAAACGCAGCAGACGCTGGTGCTGAACCGGCTGCGCGGCCGGATCACCGTGCAGGTCGACGGACAGATGAAGACCGGCCGCGACGTCGTGATCGGCGCGCTGCTCGGCGCCGACGAGTTCGGCTTCGCGACCGCGCCGCTCGTGGTGACCGGATGCATCATGATGCGCAAGTGCCACCTGAACACCTGCCCGGTCGGCGTCGCGACGCAGGATCCGGTGCTGCGTCGGCGGTTCAGCGGCCAGCCCGAGCACGTCGTCAACTACTTCTTCTTCGTCGCCGAGGAGGTGCGCACGCTGATGGCCGAGCTCGGCTTCCGCACCTTCGACGAGATGATCGGGCGCAGCGACCTGATCGACATGAGGCAGGGCGTCGAGCACTGGAAGGCGCGCGGCCTCGACTTCTCGCGCGTGCTCTACCAGCCGCCGATGCCCGCGTCGGTCGCACGCTACCGCTGCGAGGAGCAGGACCACGGGCTCGCGCGCGCTCTCGACCACGCGCTGATCGACGGCGCGGCGCCGGCGCTCGACAAGCGCCAGCCGGTGCGCCTCGCGCACCGCATCCGCAACGCGCACCGTTCGGTCGGCGCGATGCTGTCCGGCGAGGTGGCGCGGCGCTACGGCCACGAGGGACTGCCCGACGACACGATCCACGTCGCGTTCGAGGGGATCGCCGGCCAGAGCTTTGGCGCGTTCCTCGCGCACGGCGTGGCGTTCGAGCTCAAGGGCGCGACCAACGACTATGTCGGCAAGGGACTGTCGGGCGGGCGCATCGTCGTCTACCCGGATCCCGCCTGCCCGGCGAAGCCGGAGGAGAACATCGTCGTCGGCAACACGGTGATGTACGGCGCGATTGCCGGCGAGGCGTACTTCCGCGGCGTGGCCGGCGAGCGCTTCTGCGTACGCAATTCGGGCGCCAGCGCGGTCGTCGAGGGCACCGGCGACCACGGCTGCGAATACATGACCGGCGGCACGGTCGCGGTGCTCGGCCGCACCGGGCGCAACTTCGCCGCGGGGATGAGCGGCGGGATCGCCTACGTGTTCGACCCGGACGGCACGTTCAACGAGCGCTGCAACCTCGCGATGGTCGCGCTCGAGCGCGTGCTGGCCGAAGGCGAGCAGGCGCGCGAGGAGCGCGATCTCGCCGCGGCCGGCAAGGCGCTCGCGCGGCACGGCGGACGCGCCGACGAGACGGCGCTGCGCGAGCTCGTCGAGCGCCATTTGCGCTTCACCGGGTCGACGGTCGCGCTCGCGTTGCTCGACGACTGGGAGAACGCGCGCGGGCGCTTCGTCAAGGTCTTCCCGCACGAGTACCGGCGGGCGCTGACCGAAATGGCCGCGAAGGCGGCCGCACCGCCCGCCGCCGCGAAGCAGCGCGCGGCGGCATAGCGAGAAGACGGGACTTTCGTGGCTGCCGCGGAGCGGCAGCCACCTTCATACGGTTCGTTCAATGGGCAAGATCACCGGATTCCTCGAGCTCGACCGCGTCGCCGAAGTGGCCGAGGCCGCGCGCGACCGGGTTCGTCATTACCGCGAGTTCATCCTCACGCTCGAGGACGACGCGGCATCGAAGCAGGGTGCGCGGTGCATGGACTGCGGCATCCCGTTCTGCCAGAGCGGCTGCCCGGTCAACAACATCATTCCCGACTGGAACGACCTGGTGTACCGGCGCCAGTGGAAGCAGGCGCTCGACACGCTGCACTCGACCAACAACTTCCCCGAGTTCACCGGACGCGTGTGCCCGGCGCCGTGCGAGGCGGCGTGCACGCTCAACATCAACAACGACCCGGTGGGCATCAAGTCGATCGAGCACTTCATCATCGACAAGGGCTGGGAGGAGGGGTGGGTGGTGCCGCGTCCGCCGTCAGCGAAGTCCGGCCGCAGCGTCGCGGTGGTCGGGTCGGGGCCCGCGGGGCTCGCGTGCGCGCAGCAGCTCGCACGCGCCGGGCACGACGTCGTCGTGTTCGAGAAGAGCGACCGCATCGGCGGCCTCATGCGCTACGGCATCCCCGACTTCAAGATGGAGAAGCCCGCGATCGACCGTCGCATGGCGCAGATGTCGGCGGAGGGCGTGCGCTTCCGGCCCGGCGTCGAGGTGGGCCGCGACGTCGACCCGCAGGCGATGCTGGAGGAGTTCGACGCGGTGGTGCTGTCGGGCGGCGCCGAGAAGCCGCGCGACTTGCCCGTGCCCGGCCGCGACCTCGACGGCGTGCACTTCGCGATGGAGTTCCTGCCGCAACAGAACCGCGTCGTCGCGGGCGACCGCGTGCCCGGCCAGCTCGTCGCGACGGGCAAGCGCGTCGTCGTGATCGGCGGCGGCGACACCGGCTCGGACTGCGTCGGGACGTCGAACCGCCAGGGCGCTGCGTCGGTGACGCAATTCGAGCTCCTGCCGCAGCCGCCGGAGGTCGAGAACAAGCCGCTGGTGTGGCCGTACTGGCCGGTGAAGCTGCGTACCAGCAGCTCGCACGAGGAGGGCTGCTCGCGCGACTGGTCGGTCGCGACCAAGCGCTTCGAAGGGTCCGATGGACGCGTCGCGCGGCTCATCGGCGCGCGGCTCGAGTGGACGCGCGGCGCCGACGGCCAGATGAAGATGACCGAGGTGCCCGACAGCGAGTTCGCGATCGAGGCGGATCTCGTGCTCCTGGCGATGGGCTTCACCGGACCGGCGTCCGACGCGATGCTCGCGCGCTTCGGCGTCGCTCGCGACGGCCGCTCGAACGTCGCCGCCAACACCGACGACTACCGCACCAGCGTCGATCACGTCTTCGCGGCCGGCGACATCCGTCGCGGCCAGTCGCTCGTCGTGTGGGCGATCCGCGAAGGACGGCAGTGCGCGCGGGCGGTGGACGAATTCCTCATGGGGCATTCGGCCTTGCCCCGCTGAAGAGCGGCGTTAGGCCATAGGCGATAGGCCGCGAATCGGCACGTATTCCTCTCGCCCATCACCCATCGCCCATCGACGCCTTTGGTCCTGCAGAACGACACCTTCCTTCGCGCCCTGCGCCGCGAGCGCACGCCGCACACGCCGGTGTGGCTGATGCGGCAGGCGGGGCGCTACCTGCCCGAGTACAACCGCACGCGCGCGAGGGCGGGCAGCTTCCTCACGCTCGCGCAGACGCCCGAGCTCGCGACCGAGGTGACGCTGCAGCCGCTCGAGCGCTTCCCGCTCGACGCTGCGATCCTGTTCTCGGACATCCTGACCGTCCCCGACGCGATGGGGCTCGGCCTATCGTTCGCGGAGGGCGAGGGGCCGCGCTTCGCGCGCACGGTCCGCGACGAGCGCGCCGTCGCCGCGCTCGAGGACCCGCCGATGGAGTCGCTGCGCTACGTGTTCGACGCCGTCGCGTCGATCAAGCGCGCGCTCTGCGGCCGCGTGCCGCTGATCGGCTTCGCCGGCAGCCCGTTCACGCTCGCCTGCTACATGATCGAAGGCGGCGGCAGCGACGATTTCGCGACCGTGCGGACGATGGCCGCCGCGCGACCCGACCTGCTCGACCGGATCGTGGGCATCAACGCGAGCGCGGTCACGGCGTACCTTCGCGAGCAGATCGTCGCGGGGGCCGACGCAGTGATGCTGTTCGACACCTGGGGTGGCCTGCTCAGCGCCGCAGGATACCGGCGCCATTCGCTGGCGCCGATGCGCGCGGTGCTCGCCGCGCTCGCCGCCGATCCGGCGACGCGCACGACGCCCACCATCGTTTTCACCAAGGGCGGCGGCGGCTGGCTCGACGACATCGCGGCCAGCGGCGCGACCGCCGTCGGGCTGGACTGGACCGTCGATCTCGCCCAGGCGCGGCGCGGCATCGGGCAGCGCGTCGCGCTGCAGGGCAATCTGGACCCGCTCGTGCTGCTCACCGATCCGGCGACGATCCAGCGCGAGGCGGAAGCGGTCGTCCGTGCCGCGGGTCCCGCGCCCGGGCATGTGTTCAACCTCGGCCATGGCATCGTGCCGTCGACCCCGCCCGACCACGTGGCCGCGCTCGTCGAGGCGGTCCACCACCACTCGGCGCGGCACGGCGAACCCGGGGCTTGACAAAGCCCGACAACGCGGACCCGCGATGACTTATGCACATCGCGGCGCGTCGGATGCACCAGGGCGACGCCCGCACAAAGGGCGTCGCCGAAAGAATTACAATGCCTTGATCGGCAACGGGAAAACGACGGTCCTGGCGACCCGGTCCGGGCTTTGCTTGGCGGCGCGCCCCACGACGGTACGGCTCGCGCGCGGTTTGCTCACACAGTTATCCACACACGATGGGGACAATTTGCGTTCGTCCGAGAAATGAAGGACTTGCCGCACTCTGTTCCGCCGCGTCGTGAGGTATTCGAACACTACAATGCGTAACGCGCGCGTGAAACGGCGCGCCGATCCACGATGACGTTCGCGCGTGTCGCGGTGCCCGCGGCCACCGGGCAGGTGTTCGACTACTGGATACCCGACGGCCTCGGCGTCGCGCGCGGATCCATCGTGCGCGTCCGCCTCGCGCAGCGTCGCCACGTCGGCGTGGTCGTCGAGACTCGCGCGACCGCCGGAGTCGAACGCGACCGCGTGCAGCCGATCGACGACGTGGTGCCGCTGGCGCCGCTGCCCGACGACGTGGTCGCGCTCGCCGAGTTCGTCGCGAGCTACTACCGCGAGCCGCTTGGTCTCGCGCTCGCGCTCGCGGTCCCGCCGCTGCGTGGCGGAACGCGTCGGCGGCCGCTCGCGGCGCCCCTCGCGCTGGTGCTGACGCCGACCGGACGCGCCACGCTCACCGCGCGCGGCCGGCGCGCGCCCGCAGTGGCCGCGCTGATCGCGCGGTTCGACGCGGCCGGAACTCGACTCGAGCGCGACGCCATCGCGACGCTCGACGCCGCGGACCAGCGTCGCCTTGCCGCCTGGCGCGCCGCCGGCTGGGTCGAGGAGCCGCCTCCGCTCGCTCCCCCGCGCGGCATCGAGATGAACGACGACCAGCGCACGGCGCTCGAGGCGATCGATGCCGCGCACGACCGCTTCGCCGTGACGCTGCTGCAGGGCGTGACGGGCAGCGGCAAGACCGACGTGTACGCGGCGGCCGCGCAGCGTGCGATCGCGCGCGGCGGGCAGGTGCTGCTGCTCGTCCCCGAGATCAACCTGACACCGCAGCTGACGGCGCGCTTCGCTGCTGCGCTGCCCGACGTGCGCATCGCGACGCTGCACAGCGGCCTGGCGGACGGCGAGCGGCTCGACCATTGGAGCGCGGCCGCGAGTGGCGCCGCGGCACTCGTGGTGGGCACGCGCCTCGCCGTGTTCGCGCCGCTGCCGCGGCTCGCGCTCGTGGTCGTCGACGAGGAGCACGACGCCTCGTACAAGCAGCAGGACGGCGTGCGCTACCACGCCCGCGACACCGCGATCGTGCGCGCGCGCTCGCGCGGCGTGCCGATCGTGCTCGGCAGCGCGACGCCGTCGCTCGAGACCGTGCTGCACGCGAGCGGCGGCCGCTACGCCCGCGCGGTGCTGCCGCGGCGCGCCGATCCGCGCGCCGTGCCGCCCGCCATCCGCTTCGTCCCGCCGGACGATGCCGGCGCCATCGACGACGTCAGCGGCCCGTTGCTCGCGGCGCTGGCCGAACGGCTCGCGCGCGGCGAGCAATCGCTGGTGTTCGTCAACCGCCGCGGCTACGCCCCGTCGCTCAAGTGCGCTGCGTGCGCCTGGGAGGCGGGCTGTCCGCGCTGCAGCGCGCGCCTCGTCGTGCACCGCCGCCCGCCGCGCCTCCTGTGCCACCACTGCGCGCACGCCGAGCGCGTGCCGCGCGCCTGCCCGAACTGCGGCAACGTCGACCTCGCCGAGCGCGGGGCCGGGACGCAGCGCATCGAGGCCACGCTCGTGGAGGCGCTTCCCGGTGCGCGGATCGCGCGCGTCGACCGCGACACCACGCGCAAGCGCGGCGCCTTCGATGCGATGCGCCGCGACGTCGAGGACGACGCGCTCGACATCCTGGTGGGCACGCAGATGCTCGCCAAGGGCCACGACTTCCCGCGGTTGACGCTGGTCGGCGTCGTGGGCGCCGACCACGCGCTCTACAGCGCCGACTTCCGCGCGACCGAGCGTCTGGCGGCGCTGCTGTTCCAGGTCGCCGGCCGAGCGGGTCGCGCCGCGCTGCCCGGCGAGGTGATCGTGCAGACGGCGTTCGCGCGCCATGCGGTCTACCGCGCGCTCGCGACGGGGGACTACGACGCGCTCGCACTCGACCTCCTCGAGGAGCGGCGCATCGCGGCCCTGCCGCCGCACGCGCATCTGGTGCTGCTCGGCGCCGAGGCGATCGAGCGCGCCGAGGTCGATCGCTTCCTCGCCGTGGCGACGCGCGAGGCGAACGCCGCGCGCGCGCACACCGGCGCGGAGGTCGAGGTCCACGCCCCGGTACCGGCGCTGCTCGCGCGGCGCGCGGGCCTCGAGCGCGGGCAGCTGTGCGTGCAGGCGGCGCGCCGGCCCGAGCTCGCGCGATTCCTCGACGCCTGGATGCCCGCGCTCGACGCGCTGCCCGGGCGGCGCGTGCGCTGGGGCGTCGATGTCGATCCGATCGCGCTGTGAGCGGTGCCGCTGCGTCGCGACACGCTAGAATGACCGGCTTTTCACCCGTGCCTGCCTCCACGTGACCGACCCGAAGACCGAGCTCGAGCGACTGCTGACCGCGCACGCACGCGCGGAGCTGCCGTCGCTGCCCGGCGTCGAGGTGAAGCTCGAGCGCCCGCGCGAGGCGTCGCACGGCGACTTCGCGACCAATGTCGCCCTGACGGCCGCCAAGGCGCAGAAGCGCGCGCCGCGCGACGTCGCGCAGGCGCTCGTCGCGCGTGCGAAGGCGGACGGCGCGGTGGGCGCGCTGGTCGACGCGATCTCGGTCGCCGGGCCGGGCTTCGTGAACCTGTCCCTCTCGCCGACCGCGCGGCGTGCGGTGGTGCCGCGCATCCTCGCCGGGCGCGGCGCCTTCGGCCGCACGCGCGCGCGCGCTGGCGAGCGCATCATGGTCGAGTTCGTGTCCGCCAACCCGACCGGTCCGCTGCACGTCGGCCACGGGCGTCAGGCGGCGCTGGGCGACGCGATCGCCGCGCTCCTCGAAAGCCAGGGCGCGAGCGTGACCCGCGAGTTCTACTACAACGACGCCGGCGCGCAGATCCAGAACCTCGCGGTGTCGGTGCGTGCTCGCGCGAAGGAGCTGCTCGGCGAGTCGGGCGAGTTCCCCGAGGACGGCTACCGCGGCGAGTACATCCGCGAGATCGCGCGTGCCTACCTCGACGAGGTCGGCCACGACCTCTCGGACATCGAGGCGATCCGCCGCTTCGCGGTCGCCGAGCTTCGCAAGGAGCAGGACCGCGACCTCGCCGCGTTCGGCGTGCGCTTCGACGTCTATTACCTCGAGAGCTCGCTCTACACCGACGGTCGCGTCGACGCGACGGTCGCGCGGCTGGTCGCGTCGGGCCACACCTACGAGAGCGAAGGTGCGCTGTGGCTGAAGACCACCGACTACGGCGACGACAAGGACCGCGTGATGCGGAAGTCGGACGGCGGCTACACCTATTTCGTGCCCGACGTCGCCTACCACGTCACCAAGTGGGAGCGCGGCTTCCCGCGTGTCGTCAACGTGCAGGGCTCGGACCACCACAGCACGGTCACGCGCGTGCGCGCCGGGCTGCAGGCGCTCGGCGCGGGCATCCCGACGGGCTACCCCGACTACGTGCTGCACAAGATGGTGACGGTGATGCGCGGAGGCGAGGAGGTCAGGATCAGCAAGCGCGCCGGCAGCTACGTGACGCTGCGCGACCTGATCGACGAGGTCGGCCGCGACGCGGTGCGCTTCTTCCTCGTGTCGCGCAAGGCGGACAGCGAGTTCACGTTCGACATCGACCTCGCGCGCTCGCAGTCCGAGGAGAACCCGGTCTACTACGTGCAGTACGCGCACGCGCGCGTGGCCTCGGTGCTCCGGCAGGCGGGCATCGCGCGCGACGACGCGCCGGCGCGCTTCGTGGACGCCGATCTCGCGCCGCTTTGCGGCGCGCACGAGCAGGCGCTCCTCAACCGGCTCGCCGATTTCCCCGACGAGGTGGCCGCTGCCGCGCGTGACTTCGCGCCGCACCAGCTCACTGCCTACCTGAAGGCGTTGGCCGGCGCGTTCCACGGTTACTATAATGCCGAGCGCTTCCTCGTCGACGACGAGGCGGTGCGCGATGCGCGCCTCGCGCTCGTCGTCGCGACCGGCGAGGTGCTGCGCAACGGCCTCGCGCTGCTCGGCATCGCCGCGCCCGACGAGATGTGAGGGGCAGGCAGCATGAGCGAACCGGCGACGACGACCCTCCCGTGAAGCGAGCCACGACGCGCAATCCCCGCCGTCAGCCCGGCGCCCCGCGCGATGGCGCGGGCGGCACGCTGCTCGGCATCTTCATCGGGCTCGCGCTCGGCCTCGCCCTCGCGGCGGGCGTCGCCTGGACACTGATCGGCGGGCGCGCGGCGCCGCCGGCCAAGGCGCCCGAGCCCGCCGCCGCGGCGCGCGACGCGAAGGCGGCGAAGGCGCCAGCGCAGGACAAGGATCGCTTCGACTTCTACAAGATCCTGCCCGGCGGCGAGGAACCCAAGCTCGCGGCGCGGCCCGGCGAGCGCGCCGCGCCCGACAAGGCGGCTGCGGCCAAGGCCGAGCCGGCCCGGCCACCGGAAAAGGTCGCCGCCACGGAACCTTCGGCCGCGAAAGGCGCCAAATCCGGCGATCGCTTCTGGCTGCAGGCCGGATCGTTCGCGCAGGAAGGCGAGGCGGAGAACCTGAAGGCGCGCCTCGCCCTCGCCGGCTGGGAAGCGCAGGTGCAGCCGGGCACGCTGCCCGACAAGGCGGTGCGCTACCGCGTGCGCCTCGGGCCCTACGACAATCCGGACGAGCTCAATCGCATGAAGGCCCAGCTCGCGCAACGCGGCTTCGACGCGGCGGTGATCAAATTCTGACCCCCGGCGTCGGCGCGGACGGCGCCTCGCACGTTCAATCGTTCCCCGAACACGAAACGACCTGGCCACCCCCGCGGCGGCCCCCCAGAAGAAGGAGAAACGTTCCATGCTCGCAGCCCTCCGCTTCCCGTTTCCGCGCGGCGGCGCGCGCCTCGCGCTGGCGTTCTGCGCCGCGCTCGCGTTCGCGTCCTCGGCGTCCGCGCAGTTCGCGGAGGGCCGCGAGTATGTGCGGCTCAAGTCGCCGCAAGCGGTCGAGACCGGCAAGAAGATCGAGGTGATCGAGTTCTTTTCGTACGGCTGCCCGCATTGCGCCGACCTCGAGCCGCACCTGCAGGTGTGGCTCAAGCGCCTGCCGCCCGATGTCCAGCTGCGGCGCATCCCGGTCGCCTTCTTCCCGCAATGGGAGAACCTCGCGCGCGTGTACTACACGCTCGAGGCGCTCGGCGAGGACGCGAAGCTCACGCCGGATGTGTTCAGCGCGATCCATGGCGGCAACCGGACCAACCTCGCCGCGGACACGCGCTTCTTCGAATGGGCCGCGTCGAAGGGCCTCGACCGCAAGAAGGTCGAGGACACCTACAAGTCGTTCGGCATCGCGGGCAAGGTGGGACGCGCGAAGCAGCTCGCGCAGGCCTACAACATCCAGTCGGTGCCCACGGTCATCGTCGACGGCAAGTTCCTGCTGTCGTCGAGCTCGTCGGGTGGGCACGAGCGGCTGCCGGCGGTGATCGACGCCGCGGTCGCGGCCGCACGCGCCGAGCGCCCGAAGTAGCCTCGCGCCGCGAGGCGACCGGCGGCCGTCGTCCTCGCGCACCGACCCGATGGCCCACGGCGGCGCCCCGCTGAAGGTCTTCCTCACCGGCGCATCGTCGGGCCTGGGCGAAGCGCTCGCGCGGCATTACGCGCAGCGCGGCGCCACGCTGGGCCTGGTCGCGCGGCGCGAGAGCGAGCTCGCGCGCGTTGCGGCGGCGCTTGCGCCCGCGACGGTCGCCACCTACGCCGCCGACGTGCGCGACGCCGACGCGATGATCGCCGCCGCCCGCGACTACATCGCGCGCCACGGCGTGCCGGACATCGTGATCGCCAATGCGGGCGTGTCGCGCGGCACGCTCGCCGACCACGCCGAGGACCTCGCCGCGTTCCGGGCGGTCTTCGACACCAACGTCATCGGCATCGTGCACACGTTCCATCCCTTTCTGGGGCCGATGCGCGCCGCGCGGCACGGGACGCTCGTCGGCGTCGCCAGCGTCGCCGGATTCCGCGGCCTGCCCGGTGCCGCCGCGTATTCCGCGTCGAAGGCCGCCGCGATGACGTTGCTCGAGAGCCTGCGCGTCGAGCTGCGCGGCAGCGGCGTGAGCGTCGTCACGATCGCGCCGGGCTACGTCGCGACGCCGATGACCGCCGCGAACCCCTACCGGATGCCGTTCCTGATGCGCGCGGATCGCGCGGCGGCGTCGATCGCGCGCGCGATCGCGCGGCGCAAGCGCTTCCACGTGCTGCCGTGGCCGATGGCGCTGGTCGGGCGACTGTTGCGCGCGCTGCCGCGGACGCTCTACGACCGCGCTTTCGCGAAGGCGCCGCGCAAGCCGCGACAGTCGTGACCATGGCAGCATGGACGCGGGAAGCGGCCTTCCGCCGCCGCTTCTCGCTCAGGGTCCGCCCCTCCTGCGGCGTCGCCTCCCGGAAGTGTCGATGCTGATTCCGTTCCAATGGATCGGCCTGTTCGCGACGGTGACGGTGTTCGCCGTCATGTTCGGGCTCGGACTGATGCTCGGGCGCGAGCAGGTCGCGGCGGCGCTGCAGCGCCGGGGCGTTCTGCTCGCCGTCGTGTTTGCGGTGGTCGTGCCGGTGCCGGCGCTCGCCTTGCTTGCGCTCAACGCGCTCGCGATGTCCGGGCCAGTCGCGGCGGGCATCGTGCTCATGATCATCTCGCCCGGCGCGCCGGTCGCGTTGCGGCACGCGCTCGACGCCGGAGGCAGTCGGGAGTTCGCGCCTGCACTGCACCTGGCGATCGTCATATTGGCGGTGGTTACGGTGCCGGCGACGGTCGCGATCCTGGACGGGATCTTCGCCGCCGATTTCGCGGTCACGCCGTTCCAGATCGGACGCCAGGTCTTCTTCGCCCAACTGCTTCCACTCGCCCTGGGCGCCTTGGTGCGCGCCAGGCGCCCGGCCACCGCGGCGAAGCTGGAAGAACCGTTGGGGCGCGTGGGCAACATCCTGCTGCTGTCGCTCGCGATGATCGTGCTCGTCGACATGCCGCAGATCATCGTCGCCGTGGGCTGGACGCCGGCGATCGCAGGCGTGGTGTTGACGCTCTGCGCCCTGGCGATCGGCGCGATGTTCGCCTGGCGCCATGACGACGTGCGGGCCACGGCTGCAGTCGCCGTGGCGATGCGCAACCCGGGACTGGCGCTGGTGATCGCGACCGTCAACCGCGCGCCACCGGACGTGACGGCGGCGGTGATCGGCTATGCGCTCGGCCTGGGCGTGACGATGGTCGCGTTCCTGCAGTGGCGCAAGCGGCGCTGAGGCGTGCCCCGCGGCCTCTCCGCCACCGTTCGTGCGGCGCCTCCACGGACCGGGCCGGTCAGAGCAACCACTCGATCGGAAGGATCGACAGGAAGTCGACCGCCCTGCGCTGGAACCAACTGGAGAGCGGGTCGGCGTCGTACTTCTTTTCGCCGGAAGCGGTCTGCTCGATCCATTCCATGTCGCGGCCGTCCGGGGTCAGCCGCACCTCGTAGGCGATCCGGGGCGCCTCCACGTCGAGGAATGCACCGAGACGCTCCGCGAGCGCCGGGCTGGTGACCACCAGTCCCATTTCGGTGTTCAGCCGCGCCGAGCGCTGGTCGAAGTTGAAGGACCCGACGAAGATCCTGCTGCGGTCGACGGCGAACGTCTTCGCGTGCAGGGCTGCCGACGAGCTCGTCCCGAACCCGCCCCTGGCTTCGCGACGAGCCTCCGACGCGGTCGGCTTGAGCTCGAAGAGCCGGACGCCGGCCCGGAGCAGGTCGTGGCGGCGTTTCGCATAGCCCGAATGCACGGACTTCTCGTCGGACGCCGACAGCGAGTTGGTGAGGATGCGCACCTTGATCCCTCCCTGCGCCAGCGCGACCAGGGCCGCCGTGCCTTCGGCGCCAGGAACGAAATACGGGGAGACGAGGTCCAGCGTCCGCTCGGGCCGGCCGATCGTCCGCACCAGGTCCGGGAAGAGGCGCACGTCGGCCCGGTCGGACGCGTCGAGGGTCTTGGCCGGATCGTCGTACACCAGTTGCGCGGTGGTCCATTCGAGCGCCAGCCGGCGATCGAGCAGGTCGCGCACCAGCGGGGTCGTGCGCACCGCGTCGAGGTAGGCAACGGCTTCCGGTTGGGCACGGGTGGCCGTGAACGTCGCCTCGAGTTGCGCAGCCGCGTCCGGCACGGGCGCGCCGACGAAGCTCGCCGCGGGATACGCGGACGGGCTGTTCCAGTAGAGGTCGAACTCGCCGGACACCTCGCGCACCGCCGGGCCGATGGCGATGAGGTCGAGGTCGATGAAGCCGACCCCGCTTCCCAGGCCGAAATACTCGTTGCCGATGTTGCGTCCGCCGACGACGCTCACCTGGTTGTCCGCGGTGAACGACTTGTTGTGCATGCGTCGGTTCAAACGAGTGAAGTCGGTCACGAAGGCGAGTCCGCGGGAGTCGCGCTGGACGAACGGGTTGTACAGGCGCACCTCGATGTTCGGATGCGCGTCGAGCGCGGCGATCGTGGGGTCGAGCCCGGCCGTGTTGTGATCGTCGAGGAGCAGGCGCACGCGCACGCCGCGCCCGGCCGCCCGCCACAGCGCCTCGAACATCAGGTGGCCGACCGGGTCGGCGTGCCAGATGTAGTACTGCACGTCGAGCGACCGCGACGCCTCGATGGCGAGCAACACGCGCGCCGCGAACGCATCACGCGGGTCGGTGAGCGCGTGGATGCCCGACATGCCCGGATGCGCGGCGACCCCTGGCGCGACCGCGCGGGCGAGCTGCGTCGTCGAGGTGTCGGCGAGGGCGGTCGTCGCCATCCGCCCGGTCGGCGCGGGCAGGGTCGCGCAGCCGGTGATCAGCGACGCGAAGGCGACAATCGCCCATGCAATGACGCGGCCCATGGCCGGCGCGCTCCGATCAGTAACGTTCCGGAATGTGCTTGAATGGAAAGTCGACACCCTTGTACTTGCCAATCCTGCGCTTCGGCAGCTTGACCTTCTCGACCGGGACGGTCTTGTACGGAACCTTCGACAGGAGGTGGCTGATCACGTTGAGGCGCACGCGCTTCTTGTCCTCGGAGCGCGCGACGAACCACGGCGCCCACGAGGAATCCGTGGCGGCGAACATCTCGTCGCGCGCCTTCGTGTAGTCGTCCCAGCGATCGTAGGACTTCACGTCCATCGGCGAAAGCTTCCAGATCTTGCGCCCGTCGTCGATGCGCGACGCGAGTCGCCGCGTCTGCTCCTCGGGACTCACCTCGAGCCAGTACTTGAGCAGGACGATGCCGGACTTGACCATCAGCTGCTCGAACAGCGGCGCCACCTTCAGGAACTGCTGCGCCTGCTCCTCGGTGCAGAAGCCCATCACGCGCTCGACCCCCGCGCGGTTGTACCAGCTGCGGTCGAAGATCACCACTTCACCTGCGGCCGGAAGGTGCGTCAGGTAGCGCTGCGCGTACATCTGCGACTTCTCGCGCTCGGTGGGCGCCGGGAGGGCAACGACCCGGAACACGCGCGGGCTGACGCGCTCGGTGATGGCCTTGATCGTGCCGCCCTTGCCGGCGCCATCGCGCCCCTCGAACACGATGCAGACCTTCAGGCCCTTCGCCTTGACCCATTCCTGGAGCCTGACCAGCTCGACGTGCAGCTTCTTGAGCTGGCGGTCGTAATCCTTGCCGGAAAGCTTCTTGCCCGACGAAGCGGCGTTGCGCCTGTCCGCGCCTGCCTGCGCGCCGTCGCCCTTGTCCTTCTTCGCCCTGCCCTGGCGGGCGACCTTCGATTCCACGGTTTTCCTGCGCATCTTCAGCTCCATCGATTCTCGGGCGGCACCGTCCCACGGTTGGGACGAGCGACACGGAGGAACGCGCTACCCGGGCGGCATCACTGCGCGGCCACGGGCTCCATCGCGGGGAGATCGAATCCCCCGCCGAGCGCGAGGTACAGGTTGACGCGCTGCGCGAGGCGCTCGGTCTGCACGCGCAGGCGCGAGATGCGCGCCGAGTACAACGCGAGCTGGTTTTGCTCGACGGCCCGCAGGTCGACCGAACCGACGCGATACTGGATGCGGGCGAGCTCCAGCGCGCGCTCGTTGTCGCGGATGCCGGCTTCCAGGATGAGGTCGCGCTCGCCGAGCGCGTTCTCGGCCGCGAGCGCGCTCTCGACTTCGCCGAACGCCCGCTGCCCGGTGCGCGCATACTCGGCGACCGCCTGCTTCTGCTCGGCCGAGCGGATCTCGACCTGGGCCCGCAGTATGCCGCCCTGGTAGATCGGCGCGAGGAGGTTGGCGCCGATGCTCCAGATCGGATTGCTGGTGTCCTTGAGGACGATCAGGTCGCTCGACACGCTGCTGCCCCCCGCGGTCAGGCTGATGCGCGGCAATTGCGCTGCGCGCGCCTCGCCGACGCGGTCGAACGCCGCCGCGACGCGCCGCTCGGCGGCGACGATGTCGGGCCGTCGCTCGAGCAATTGCGAGGGCATGCCCACCGGCACCGGTGGCGGCATCGGCGAGAGGCGCTCGGCGACGGCGATTTCCGCCGCCGGATAGCGCCCGAGCAGGAGCTCAAGTGCGCGTAGCGCCTGCTCGCGCGCCTGCTCGATCTGTCGCACCGTGTCGCGATAGTTGCTGACGCTCGCCCGCGCCTCCGCCACCGTCTGTTCGTTGCCGCTGCCGACCCGGAAACGATCCTGCGCGAGGCCCAGCAACGACTGCTGGGAGCGCAGCGCTTCCTGCGCGAGCGCGCGCTGCAGGCCGGCCTCGATCGCCACGAACCAGCCCTTGGCCACCATGGCCGCAAGCGACTGGCGCGCATAGGCGTAGTCGGCCGCGGCGGCGGCCGATTGCCCCTCAGCCGCCCGGCTTCCGTAGCGCAAGCGGCCCCAGACGTCGAGCTCGAGCGACGCGTTGAGCCAGACGCCGTCCAGTCCGCCGCTGCTGCCTGACTTTCCCCCACCCGTGGCAAATACGCCGACCGAGGGAAGCAATGCGCCGCTCGCCACCTTCACGTAGCCGGCGGCCTGCTCGACGCGCGCCGCCGCCACCTGCAGGTCGGCGTTGTACACGATCGCCTCGTTTACCAGCGCGGTCAGGGCCACATCGTCGAACGTCGCAAGCCAGCGGTCGGGCGCTGGCGACGTGGCGTCCCCGGGGCCCTTCCACGCGGCGGGGATCGCCGTGTGCGGCAACGCTTCCTTCCGCAGGTCCTCGGACGTCGGCGGGGGGTTGAGCACACAGCCCGACACCGCGGCTGCCGTGGCGACCACCACGGACTTCCAGCGGGCGACAAAGGAGTGGCGCATCAGTGCAGCTTGAGCACGAGGTAATCGGTGATGGTCCCGACCCGCAGGATCACCATGCGAATCAGGTGGAGCAGCTGCACGTGCTCGGTGTAGATCGCACCGGCGCCATCAGCGCCCGCGGCGAGGAACTGCTCACGATCCTTCTCGGCAACCTCGAACTTGACCGGGAACCGGCCCGGCACCTGCGGATAGGCACCGGTCTGCGGCAGCGCGCCCGATTGCATCACCTGCCCCTGGCCCTGCGCCCAGACGATCGAGTCGACCTTCGCGCTGAAGACGCGACCCGGGTAGGTCTTGAGCGTGAACTCCGCGTCGTTGCCCGGCTCGACCAGCGTCAATTCGTTCTGGGCGTAGAGCGCGACCACCTGGTAGGTCTCCTCGACGAAGCTCATCGCCGGCGCCACCGGGAACGCGGTGACGTAGGAGCCCGGCCGCAACTGGACGTTGATGGCGTAGCCGCTGGTCGGCGCGTACACCGAGGTCTGGTCCAGGTTCCACTGCGCGTTCGCGAGGTCCGCACGGGTCAGGTCGACCTGCGCCTTCGCCGTGGCGAGCTGGGCGCGCGCTCCAGCGACCGACGCCTGTTCGCCGTTCACCTGTCCGGACAGCTTCTGCGTGATCTGCGCCTCGTTCGCCGTCGCCGTCGCGATCTGGCCCTCCAGGTCGGCCACGTTGGCCTCGGCCTGCTCCAGCGCGAAGCGATCGCCCGCGCCGGTGGCCACCAGCTCCCGGTTCTGCCGCACGCGCAGGCGCGCGAGCTCGAGCCTCGGCTGCAAGGTGCTGAGCTGGCCGCTGGCTGACTTCAACTGCTCCTGCAGTTGCCGCGCACCGGCCGAAGCGTCCACCAGTCCGGCGCCGGATTGCGCGAGCTTCGCCTCGTCCGCCACGAGCCTGGCCTTCGCGACATCGAGGTCGTTCTGGTACGGGGTCGGGTCGATGCGAAACAGGAGCTCGCCCTTCTTGACCAGCCGATTCGGCTCGACCGGCACCTCGATCACCCGGCCCTTCACCTGCGGGATCACCTGCACGACGTACTTGATGACGCGAACGTCGGGCGACGACGGGGCGACCACGTTGAGCGTGAGGATCATCGCGGCCAGCCCAACGATCGGGATGACGACGACGGTGACCTGCGACGTGGTGTTCCACGGCAGCCATTTGAACTTGATGAAGATCAGCCAGACGAAGAACGCGTAGATCGCGAGGAGGAGGGCTTCCATCAGACGCTCCCCGCCTTCGCGGCGGAAGCGCCCGGCGCAGCCTGTGCGTCAGGCGGAGTCGCGGTTGCCGCTTCCATCGCGAGAAGCTCGCGCCGCAGCAGCTTCAGCTCCGATGTCAGCGAGCCCTTGGCGTCCATCGCGTCCAGCTCCTCGCGTAGGTGCGCAAGTTCATAGCCCTGCAGTTGCCCCGCGCGCGCCCGCTCGCCCATGGCGGTGTAGTAGTCCTCATGCTTTTCCGTTCCGTAGGCCAGCCGGTAGCCGGCGGGCTTGGTGTACGCCCACAGCCAGGCGATCGGCCACAGCAAGCCGCCGAACGCCAACGACAGCAGGCACAGCGTATGGATCGCGTCCCGTTGCGGGTGGTGCCGCTTGTGCGCGATCTTCTCCGGCAGGACGTGCACCAGCCAGAAGAGCACGATCCCGCCGATCGGGACGACGACGATCACGAACCACGCGACGTACATCGCCGCCTTGTCCATCAGCTCGGGCGGCAGGAACGAGGCGTGCGCGCAGGGCGCGTGAGCCAGGGCGCCCGCGGCAAGCGCCGCGGCGATCGCGGCGCTGGGCGGGCGCAGGGGCGTTCGGGAAGGCATCGTGAGCGGTTCTCCGTGTGTGTTCAGCCGGCCCGCGCGGGACGCGTCGGCACCTTCCCGCCTGCGGGGCCGCCGTTCGGCGGAGGAGCAGCGAGCCGGCGAGGGAGTCGCGAAACCGCTACTTTACCGCCGGTCACCCATTAGACCAGCAATGGGACGGCTCGTGATGCGCGCGACCTACTTGACGGTGTACCCGCGTCCCTCGAGGCACGCGGCACGCGCCTTGGTGAACGCGCCCTGTTGCTGCTCCGAGGCGGCCTGCTGCTGCTGCTGTCCTTGCTGGGCCGCGGCCGCATTCTGCCGCCGACTCTGGCCGCGCGCGGCCGCCGCACCCGCCGCCGCGCCCGCTCCCGCGTCCCCGCCCACGAC
>DATLIR010000195.1:0-2310 GCA_035539315.1 Casimicrobiaceae bacterium | reverse complement strand
CTTCGCGACTCCTCCGGTGCACGGCGCGCTGTCCCTCTCCGGCGTGCACGACCTGCGGCCGCTCACGCGCTTCTCGGGCAACGTCGACCTGAAGCTCGACGACACCGAAGCGGCGCGGCTGTCTCCTGCGCTGTGGGCCCCGGCGACTGATGCGCCGCTGGTCCTCGCGGTCGGAGGCAACGAGACCGCGGAGTTCCTGCGCCAGACGGCCCTCATGTGGGACGCGTGGCCGGGCAACCGGCCGTCCGGCATGCGCGAGCCGCTGGTGGTGGCGGGCAAGCACCATTTCGACGTGGTCCTCGAGCATGCGGATCCGGCGTCGGCACTGACGCGCGCCGTGCTCGCCATGTTCTAGGACGAGGGGGCGACGAAAGCCACCGGGCTGGCAGGGCGCCATCGTTCGCTACCCATCTCTCCCGCAGCCCCGCATCGCGCGCCTCCTTCCCGCTGCTGGCGATGTCGGCGTCGGTCGATAGGTGCCGGAAAGACGACGGCCAACGGCTCGGCGAGGGGTTCCCCGCCGGTTGCCGGCGGCCTGTCGGCGCCCTGGTTCGTCTTCCCGTGCGTCCCGTCGCCCGAACGTCCGATCTTGACAACTGACCCACGGTCACTTAGGCTTCTGCCGTAAATGACCCGTGGTCAGTTGAGGCCGGTCCGGCCTCGCCCCGGGGAGGCAGGGCGACGATGGCAATCCGGCAGCGGGCGATCGGGGCGGAAGACAAGGAAGAGCGCCAGCAGGCGCTGCTCGACGCGGCCGAGCGCCTGCTGCTGCGCTCGCCCGAGCGCATGCCGAGCGTCGCCGAGGTCGCCGACGAGGCCAGCCTCGCGAAGGGCACCGTCTACCTCTATTTCCCGAGCAAGGAGGAGCTGCTGCTCGCGCTGCACGAGCGCAACGTGGGCGGCTTCTTCCGCGCGCTGATCGCGCTGCTCGACGACGAAGCGGAGGTCGACGTCGAGAAGGTGCTCGCGCTGACCCACGTGCACATGGTCGACCCGCCGCTGTTCCTGCCGCTCGCGGCGCGCTGCTTCGGCTTGATGGCGCAGTCGATCCCCGACGCCGCGGCGATCGCGTTCAAGCAGCGCATGGCGACGCGCCTCGAGCAGGCCGGCGCGGGGCTCGAGCAGCACTTCCCGCTGCTCGCGCCTGGCGAAGGGCTGGTCCTGCTTCGCCACAGCTACGCGCTGATCCTCGGGTTGTGGCAGATGGCGGGTGCGCATGGCGCGTGTCCCGGCACGCCGACCGGTGCGGAGCCGGCGATCCTCCAGTTCAACTATCCGGACGACCTCGACCGCGCGCTGCGCGCGCTGTGGCGGGGCGTTGTTGGCGGACCGGCCGTGCCGGTCCATGGGAGCAAGTCATGAACACCCGATGTTTCGTCCCCGCCTGGGCCGCTGCTGCGCTGGTCGCCGCGCTCGTCGCGCTGGCCGGATGCGCGAAGCACGAGACGCCGGTGGAAGCGGTTCGCCCGGTCAAGCTCGCGCGCGTCGCGCTCGGGCAGGCGGGCTCCGCGGCGGTGTTCGCCGGCGAGGTCAAGCCGCGCCACGAGTCGGAGCTCGGCTTTCGCATCGGCGGCAAGGTCGTCGCGCGGCTGGTCGACGTCGGCGCGCGCGTGAAGAAGGGCGATCCGCTCGCGCGGCTCGACCCGTCCGACGTCGCGTTGCAGGCGCAGGCGTCGAAGGCCGCGGTCGCCGTCGCGCAGACCGAGCACGAGTTCGCGAAGGCCGAGTTCGAGCGCTACGACAACCTGAACCGGCAGAAATTCGTGAGCGGGAGCGCGCTCGACCAGAAGCGCAACGCGATGAACGCCAACGCGGCGAAGCTCGAGCAGGCGCGCGCGCAGCTCGCCGTCGCGAGCAACCAGGCGGGCTACGCGGTGCTCGTCGCCGACCAGGACGGCGTCGTCACGGCGGTGTCGGCCGAAGCCGGCCAGGTCGTGACCGCCGGGCAGTCGGTGGTTCGCGTCGCGCGCGCCGAGGAGCGCGAGGTCGCGATCTTCGTGCCTGAGAACCGCCTCGACGAGCTGAAGGACGCCGGGGGACTGGCCGTGGTGCTGTGGGCGAATCCGGAAAAGGTCTACGCGGCGAAGGTGCGCGAGGTCGCGCCCGCCGTCGACGCGGCGACGCGCACGTTCGCGGTGCGCGTGTCGATCCTCGCGCCGGACGCCGCGGTGCAATGGGGGATGACCGCCAACGTCGTGCTGCGAGCCGGCGTCGAGGCCGCCACCGCGCTGGTCCCGTCGACGGCCATCTACCACGCCGAGGATGGCAAGCCGGCGGTGTGGATCTACGACCCCGCCTCGCGCACCGTCA
>DATLIR010000194.1:0-4996 GCA_035539315.1 Casimicrobiaceae bacterium | reverse complement strand
ACCGTCACTCAGGGCAGCTCGAGGAACTCGACGTAGAGCGCATCCTGGCGTTCGCAGAACGCGTTCTGCCGCGCGCCGCGGAGCTGTGGGTGCAGGCGTCGCTCGAGCAGCGACAGCGGTTCCAACAACTGTTCTTTCCGGACGGCATCGCGTTCGACGGAAATCGGTTTGTTGGAACCGGCGCAACTGCACCGGCTTGCAGCTTGCGGGAAATCAGAACTGAAAATGAAAATTTGGTGGACCAGAACAGCGCCACTTGGAACCAGGTTGCGGTCTTGTTGAGCCGAATTGACGCGCTTCGACTTGGCGCATGAGCGAGCGCGCGCGGGTCGTAGCCGGCCCGCGCCATGATCTGCGCGCCGAGGAGGTCCGCCTGCTTCTCGTAGTCGCGGCTGTAGCGGAGCAGCAGCGTGCCGAGACCGAACTGGGTGCCTTCCGCGATGTACCCGCCCAGCTCGCGGCCGACGACCGCGCCGCCGACCGCGCCGGCGATCTGGCCGAGCTGCAGCCACGGGCTCTGTGCCTTCGACGCGTTCGCCGTTCCATGCCGCAGCAGCACGCGTGACAGCTCGTGCGCCATCACGCCCGCGACTTCCGCTTCTTCGGCCGCCGCGTCGAACATGCCGCGTTGCACGAACATCGGTCCGCCCGGCAGCGCGAACGCGTTGATGTCTTTCAGGTTCACCGGCGTGAACGAGTACTCGTAGACCGATTGCTTCAGTTCCGTCGGCGCCGCGGCGACGAGGCGGTTGCCAATCTGCGTGAGGTACTTCGCGATGTGCTGGTCCTCGATGATGGGGTACTGCTTGCGGACTTCCGACGCGGCTTCCTTTCCGAGCTGCACGTCCTGCTTCGGCGTGTACTTTTTCTTCGGAAGCTTGATCACCGTCTGCGCCGACAGGCTCGCTGTAAGTTTTTTGCAGGACGGGGGCAGAAATCTACCAATCGCTTCACTCGCACCGGAGCGCCACATTGGGATCGACCGCCGCGGCGCGGCGGGCGGGCAGGTAGCAGGCGAAAAACGCGGCGCCGACTAACGGAATTGGCGTCACGACCAGGATCCAGGGATCGACGATGGCGACGTCGAGCTGGAGGTACGCGCGCGCGACCGCCCGGCCGACGAGGCCGATCGACAAACCGAACAGGAGCCCGTCGAGCACGGGACGATACCCGTCCAGCAGCACCATGCGCTTGATCTGGCTGGAGGTGGCGCCGAACGACATCCGCACGCCGATCTCGCGCGTGCGATTGGCGATGACGTGCGACTGGATGCCGTAGAGGCCCGCCATCGCGAGAAGGAGCGTGATCGCGCCGAGGCCGATCGCCGTGAGGCCGAACCCGCGCATGACCTGGAACGGTCCGGCGAGCACCGTGCGTCCCGTCCCGATCCTGTCGATCGCGACGTCCGGATCCGCGCGCCGGATCGCCTCGCGCATCGCGCCCACGGCGGTCGGCACCGATCCGGATGCGCGCGTGACGACCGTGACGAGCGGCTGATAGTACTGCTCGAACGGCGCGTAGGCGAGCGGCCGCGGATCCGCGAAGAGGCTGCCCACGTCCGTGTTGGCCGCGATGCCGACGATGGTGGCCGTCGCGCGCGCGGCCGGCTGGCCGGCGAGCGCGACCTGCCGTCCGACGGCGTCGGCGGTTCCAAAAATCTGCCGCGCGGTGAACTCGCTGACGATGAGGACGCGCGGCGCGCCCGGCCCATCGCGATCGTCGAAGCCGCGTCCGCGAAGGATCTCGACTCCGAGCGTCCGGAAGATCGACGGCGTCGCGGCGACCGCGGTGACCATGCGCGGCGGCGTGTCCGCCGCGCCGGCCTGTTCCGCCGGCGCCATCGAGAGACGCAGCGCGCTCGACACCCCGAAGGGCAGTCCGCCCGTGAGCGACGCCGATTCGATCGACGGATGGCCGCGCAATTCGCCGAGCAGACGATCGAGCGTCCGCCGCGCGCGCGCCTCGCTCCACTCAGGCCCGTCGAGATTGAGGACCGCGACCCCGATCCGATCCAGATCGACGCCGGAGTCGTGCCGCGCTTCCGCGATCGAGTACTTCACGAACATCGTCGCGATGATGAAGAACCCGGCCGCGATCGCGACCTGCCACCGCAGCAGGGCGCGCTGGCGCCGGCGGCGCGGCGGCCCGGGGGTCGATCCGGCGGCGAGCGCGCCGCGCACGTCGATCGTGCGCGTCAGCTGGATCGCCGGCTCGAGGCCGAAGACGACCAGCGCCACGAGGAGTGACGACACGGCGACGCCCAACGCCGTCACGTTCAGCACCGGATGAAACGACAGCGTCGTCCGTCCGCCGAACGGCATCGCGAGGCTGATTTCGGTGTCTATCGCGGCGCGCAGCAGCTCGAACACGACGTAGGACGCGATCGCCCCGCCCGCCGCGAGAATCACGCTCTCGAGGCACTGCTCCCGCACCAGCCGCCACCTCGACGCGCCGAGCGCGCGGCGCACCGCGATCTCGCGCAGCCGTGTCGTCCCTCGAGCGAGCACGAGGTTGCCGAGGTTCGTGCAGGCGACCACCAGCACCAGCCCGACGAGCGCGACGAGCGTCATCCCGAACCGGCGCACGGCCGTGTCCTCGTCCGCGATCTCGGCCATCGTCTTTGCCCGCCATGGCCGATCCGTGGCGGTGGGGCTCTTCCCCGGGTACCGCGGTGGAAACGACTGGTCGAGGCGCGCGGCGATCGTCCGCACCTCCGACGACGCCGCGGCGATCGTCACTGTTGAAGCCAGGCGGCCGAAGATCGTGAGCCGCCGGCTCTCGCGCCCCCCGTCTGATTGGGTGCCGAGCGGAATCCAGAACTGCGTGCTGGCAAGCCATCCGCGCGGACCTGTGAACGTGGGCGGCGCGACGCCGATGACCTCGTATCGCTGGCTGGAGATCGTCACGAGAGTGCCGACGACGCGGGGATCGGACGCGAAGGTTCGCCGCCAGAGCGCGTCGCCCAGCATCACCACGCGCGCGGCGCCGTCATCGTCGGCCGGCTGAATCGCGCGTCCGCGCGCGGCGCTCACGCCGAGCGTCGCGAAGTACGAGCCGCTGACGGCCTCGCCCATCAGCATCTGTGTCGCGGAAGGCAGAGCCACGCGCCGAATGAGCGTCTCCGACGCGGCCATGTGGGAGAACGATGTCTGCGCCGCTCGCAGATCGTGGAAGTCCGGCGCCGACACCGTGCCTGCGAGCAGCCGTCCGCTGTAGGGCGTTGCGACGATGGCGACCCGACCGGGCTCTCGGACGCCGAGGCCGCGCAGAAGGACCGAGTCGACGATGGAATACACCGCCGTCGTGATCGCGACGCCGATCGCGAGCGAGAGGATCGCGAAGACAGTGAAGAGCGGTGTGGCCCCGAGCCGCCTCAGGGCAAGCCTGATGTCGTTGACCACGCGGGGTAGCGTAGCATCACTCGTGGCGCAGGGCCATAAGTGGATCCATTCGGACGGCCCGGCGCGCGGGCACGAATGCGGCGGCGACGCCGACGACTGCCGTAACGGCCGCGATGGCCACAAGTGCCACCGGGTCGATGTTCGGGCGATACACGTCCATGCTGCCGATCCCGATGTCCGCCGATCCGGGCGTCGCGCGCAGCGCGAGCACGATCAGGACCGTGAGGACGAGACCGATGCTGGTCGCCACGCCGATCAGCCCCGCCACCCCTCGGTTGATGCTCCAGACCACCTGCTGACTCCGGGCGCCGAGCGCCATCCGAATGCCGATCTCGCGCGACCGCCTCGCGACCGCGAACGCGACGACCGCATACAGACCGATGCTCCCCAGCACCAGAGCGAGGCCGCCGAGGACACCGAGACACGTGGCGACCACCTTCGGCGCCGCCTGCGATCGCTCCAGATCCTGCGCCATCGTCTGCGCCGTGATCACCGGCAGCGTGACGTCCACGGCGCGCAGCTCGCGTTGCATCACCCCGAGAAGGGCGGCCGCATTGGGGCCTCACAAATCGCCGAGGAAAGCCGCTCACGTCACAAGCGATCGGAGTGCTGCTGCGCAACCAGTTGTACGCCGACATCGTGGACGTGCCCGAGTACGGCGTTCGCGCCAAGCGCGGTGATTTCGAGCCGCTGATTTCCGAAGACCTGTTCTACCGCGCGCAGGCAGTGCTGTGCGGTCGCGTGCCGAGCACGACGCCGCAGCAGCGCGCGCACCCGGACTTCCCACTCCGCGCGTTCGTACGCTGCGAATCCTGCGGGCGCGGTCTGACCGGCAGCTGGTCGAAGGGGCGAAGCGAGTACTACGCCTACCACCACTGCCGCCCTGGTTGTCGCGCCGTCAACGTCACGAAGGCGAAGCTGGAGGGGCTGTTCGCAGACGAACTGGCGCTCCTGCAGCCGTCACCAGGCTACATGCGGCTTCACAAGGAATCCGTGCTGCAGATCTGGAAGGCGAGAAAGGCTGCCGTCAGCGAGGAGATTGCGAGCGCCGAGCGCGCAGCCAAGGCGATACAGGACAAGCTGAACCGCCTGGACGAAGCATTCCTCTTCGACCGCTCCATCGACATCGAGACGTACGACCGTCACGCCGAAAAGCTGCGCGAGGAGCTCACGATCGCCCGGATCGACCGGCACTCCGGCCAGGTCGATGAACTCGACGTAGAAGGCATCCTCGCGTTCGCAGAACGGATTCTGCCGCGCGCGTCCGATCTGTGGGTGCAGGCATCGCTCAACCAGCGGCAGCAGTTCCAACAACTGTTCTTTCCGGATGGAATCGCGTTCGACGGAAATCGCTTTATTGGAACCGGCGTAACCGCACCGGCCTTCAGCTACCTGCGGGAAATCAGAACCGGAAATGAAGGTTTGGTGGACCAGACCGGGATCGAACCGGTGACCTCATGAATGCCATTCATGCGCGCTCCCAACTGCGCTACTGGCCCACATCTTGGGAAGAGCCGAACAAATAATAGTAGCCCACGGCCAGACGGGTCGCAACCGCGTCAGTACCTGCACGCAGTGATGACCCCGCCTGTCAC
>DATLIR010000193.1:0-38992 GCA_035539315.1 Casimicrobiaceae bacterium | reverse complement strand
TTGACAAGCTGACCTACGCCGGAAACGCCGGCAACCTGGCCTCGCTGGAAGGCGATCCGCGTCACATCTTCGTTCAGGGCGACATCGCCGACCGCGTCGAGGTGGCGCGGCTGCTCGCCGAGCATCGCCCGCGAGCGCGTTGGCGATCATCAGCGGGATCAGCTTCTCGGGAAACTGGCGCGGACCGTAATTGTTCGAGCAGTTGGTGGTGAGCGTCGCGACGCCGTAGGTGTGGAACGCCACGCGCACCAGGTGGTCGGACGCCGCCTTCGACGCGGAATAGGGACTGTTGGGCGCGTAGGGGGTCGTCTCCGAGAACCCCGGCGCGTCGGGCGCGAGCGTGCCGTACACCTCGTCGGTCGACACGTGCAGGAAGCGGAACGCGTCGCGCTCGCCGGCGGGCAGCGAAGCGTGGTGCGTACGCACCGCCTCGAGCAGCTCGAAGGTGCCGACCACGTTGGTCTGCACGAACGCGTCGGGGCCGTGGATCGAGCGGTCGACGTGCGTCTCGGCGGCGAAGTTGACGACGGCGCGGGGCCGGTGCTGTGCGAGCAGCCGCACGACCGCGGTGCGATCGCCGATGTCGCCGCGCACGAAGACGTGGCGCGCGTCGTCGCGCACGCTCGCGAGGTTGCCGAGGTTGCCCGAGTAGGTGAGCTTGTCGAGGTTCACCACCGGCTCGCCGGTCGCGGCGAGCCAGTCGAGCACGAAGTTGGCGCCGATGAAGCCGGCGCCGCCGGTGACGAGGATCATGAGGAGACGGGCTTTTGCTCGCCCGGGACGCCGCAAGGGGACGCGAATTCTAGCATCGCGGGGCGCGCGGCCGGGGCCCTTCCCGCGGCTACGGCTGTCGTCGTTCGGCGACGCCGTAGTAGCCGCGGTACCAGTCGACGAAGCGGGCGAGCCCGTCCGCGAGCGGCGTGCGCGGCGCGAAGCCGGTGAGCGCGTGAAGCCGCTCGATCGACGCATAGGTCGCCGGCACGTCGCCGGGCTGCATCGGCTGGTAGTCGCGCGTCGCCGTCCGGCCCAGCAGCCGCTCGAGCGTCGCGATGAACTCGGTGAGCTCGACCGCGTCGTGGTTACCGATGTTGTAGATCGCGTGCGGCGCGCCGCCGGCCGCATCGCCGCGCGGCGGCCGGTCGAGCACGCGCACCACGCCTTCGACGATGTCGTCGACATAGGTGAAGTCGCGCCGCATCCTGCCGTGGTTGTAGACGCGGATCGGCTCGCCGGCGAGGATCGCGCGCGTGAACAGCATCGGCGCCATGTCCGGCCGCCCCCATGGCCCGTACACGGTGAAGAAGCGCAGTCCCGTGGCCGGCAGGCGGAACAGGTGCGCGTAGCTGTGCGCCATCAGCTCGTCCGCCTTCTTGGTCGCCGCGTAGAGGCTCACCGGATGGTCGGTCGGCTGGTCCTCGGAGAACGGCAGCACGTGGTTCGCGCCGTACACCGACGAGCTCGACGCGTAGACGAGGTGCGCGGTCTTCGCGTGGCGGCAGCCCTCGAGCACGTTCCCGAACGCGTCGATGTTCGCGCGGAGGTACGCGGCCGGGTTCACGAGCGAATAGCGCACGCCCGCCTGCGCGGCGAGGTGCACCACGCCGTCGTAGCGCCCGTCGCGGAACAGCCGCGCGGTCGAATCCGCGTCGGCCAGGTCGACGCGCTCGAACGCGAAGCCGGGCCGGCCGGCGAGCTGCGCGAGGCGCGCCTCCTTCAGCGTCACGTCGTAGTACGGGTCGAGATTGTCGACGCCGACCACGGCGTCGCCGCGCGAGAGGAGCGCGGCGGCCGTGTGCATGCCGATGAAGCCGGCCGCCCCGGTGACCATGACGCGGCGCGGCGCGCGCCCGCTCACCGGCCGCCATCCCGCGCGTTGAGCGCGCGCAGCTTCGCGTACTTGAGGAAGCTCGCGAACGCGCCGATCGCGATGTGCGCGAAGCCGGCCGCGCCGTCGAGGAAGCCGAGCTTCACGACGTAGAAGCGCAGGAAGCGCGCCAGCGGCGACAGCGCGAGGCGCGCGAGCCCCGCGCGCTCGCCGCGCGCGTGCATCGCCTCGGCCTGCAGCGACGTGTAGCGGTTCTGCTTGGCGACGTAGTCGTCGATCGACTCGGCCGACGCGTGCAGCAGGTCCCCCGGAAGACGCTCGACCGTCCCCTGCGCGACCACGTGCTCGTGCACGGCGTCGTCGGACCAGCGCGCGCGCCGCCGGTCGAAGAGCCGCACGTTCCAGTCCGGGTAGCCCTCGCCGTGCGCGAGCCAGCGGCCGAGGAAGCGGTTGCGCCGCGCGATCGCGAAGGCCGGCGCCGCCGGATCGCCGGCCGCGAACGCCGCGCGGATCGCGCGCTCGAGCTCCGGCGTCGCGCGCTCGTCGGCGTCGAGGCACAGCACCCAGTCGTGGCCCGCCGCGGACACCGCGTAGTGCTTCTGCGGACCGAAGCCGCGCCACTCGCAGGCGAGCACGCGCGCGTCGAAGCGTCGCGCGATTTCCACGGTATCATCGCCGCTGCCCGCGTCGACCACCACGATCTCCGAGGCGAACGGGACCGAGGCGAGGCAGGCCGCGAGATCCTTCGCGGCGTCGCGCGTGATCACCACCAGCGAGAGGGGCAGCGTGCCGGGCATCCGGGGGTCGCTTCGGTCGCGCGGGCGGTGCGCCCGGGCGTCGAGGAAGCGCGATTCTACGATGATACGGACCGCGCCCGCGCCCCGGCGCGCGATCGGCGGCATTCCGCGCGCCGCCGTGTCGAGCCCGACGCGATGAGCGCCATCCTGGTCGTGCGCCCCTCGTCGCTCGGCGACGTGGTCTGGGCGCTCGCCATCGCGCACGACGTCAAGCGCGCCCGCCCCGACGTCGCCGTCGACTGGGTCGTCGAGGAGGCGTTCGCGGCGCTGCCGATGCTGTGCGCGGACGTGCGTCACGCCGTGCCGGTCGCCTTGCGGCGCTGGCGCCACGAGCCGTTCGCGCGGACGACCTGGCGTCAGCTGCGCGAATTTCGCACGGCGCTGCGCGCCGAGCGCTACGACGCCGTGCTCGACCTGCAGGAGCAGGTGAAGGGCGGCGTGTTGTCGCGCCTCGCGCGCGGCACGCGCCACGGCTTCGACCGCGCGAGCATCCGGGAGCCGATCGCGACCTGGTTCGACGACGTGCACCACCGCGTGCCGCGCGAGCTCCACTTCGCCGCGCGCGTGCGCGCGATCGCGGGCGCCGCGCTGGGCTACGCGGTCGACGGTCGGCCGCGCTGGCGCTGGAACGTCCCCCCGCCGCCCGCCGCTCTGCCGCCGCGTCCGTTCGTGGTCGCCGTGCATGCCACCTCGCGCGACGACAAGCGCTGGCCGGCCGAGAGCTGGCGCGCGCTCCTCGCCGACGTCGCGGCGAGCGGGCTCGACGTGATGCTTCCGCACGGCACTCCCGCCGAGGAGGCGATGAGCCGCGCGCTCGCCGCCCGGGTCGAAGGCGCGGTCGTGCCTCCGCGGCTGCCGCTCCACGCGATGGCGGCGGTGCTCGCGCGCGCCCACGTCGTCGTCGGCGTCGACACCGGGCTCACGCACCTCGCGGCGGCGCTCGGCACGCCTACGCTCGCGCTGTTCACGTCGACCGACGCGACGCGCGCCGGTGTCGCGATCGCCGGTCCCCACGCACGCGACCTCGGCGGCGCCGGCGCCATCCCGTCGGTCGACGACGCGCGTTCCGCGCTCGGCGAGCGCCTGCGAGCGGCGCCGCGATGCTGACGCGCGCGATCTACACGCTCGCCTGGCGCGTGATCGCACCGCTCGCGCCGCTGCGGCTGTGGTGGCGCGGCCGGCGCGAGCCCGGCTATCGCGAGCACCTCGGCGAGCGCTACGGGCGCTACGACACGCCCGCCCCGGCCGGCGAGGTCGTGTGGATCCACGCGGTGTCGCTGGGCGAGACGCGCGCCGCCGCGCCGCTGGTCGAGCGCGTCCTCGCCGAACGTCCCGGCTGCACCGTCGTGCTGACCGCGATGACCGCCACCGGTCGCGCCGCCGGCCGCGCGCTGGCCGGCGCCCGGGTGGTCCAGGCGTGGCTCCCATACGACCTGCCCGGCGCCATGCGGCGCTTCCTCGCCCATTTCCATCCCGCCGCCGGGCTCGTGATGGAGACCGAGCTGTGGCCCAATCTCGCGGCCGAGGCCGAGCGTGCGCGGATCCCGCTGTTCCTCGTGAACGCGCGCCTCTCGGAGCGCTCGGCGCAAGGCTATGCGCGCGTCGACGCGCTGGTGCGCGCGCTCCTGCGCTCGCTCGCCGGCGTCGCGGCGCAGTCGCGCGCCGATGCCGGCCGTCTCGAGGCGCTCGGCGCGCGCGACGTCGCGGTGACCGGCAACCTGAAGTTCGACGTCGGCGTGCCCGACGACGCGCTGGCGCTGGCCGCGCAGCTGCGCGATCGCATCGGCGCGCGGCCCGTGCTGCTCGCCGCGTCGACGCGCGACGGCGAGGAGGCGATGCTCCTCGACGCGCTCTCGCGCAACCCGCTGGCGGCGAACGCGCTGGTGGTCATCGTGCCGCGGCATCCGCAACGCTTCGGCGAGGTCGCCGCCCTGCTGGATGCACGCGGCGTCGCGCACGTGCTCCGCTCGGCCGGCGGCGCGGTGCCCGCGGGGGCGACGGTGCTGCTCGGCGACTCGATGGGCGAGCTGCCCGGCTACTACGGCGCCGCCGACGTCGCCTTCGTGGGCGGCAGCCTCGCGCCACTCGGCGGCCAGAACCTGATCGAGGCCCTGGCGCTAGGCGTGCCGGTGATCGTCGGGCCGCACACGTTCAATTTCGCCGACGCGGCCGAGCGCGCGATCGAGGCCGGCGCGGCGCTGCGCGTCGGCGATGCGGACGCGCTGGTTGCAGCAGCGGCGGCGCTGATCGGGGATCCGGCGCGCCGCGCGAGCATGCGCTTGCACGCGTCGGCATTCCTCGCCGCGCACCGCGGCGCCACCGAGCGCACGTGGCGCTTCGTGGCCGAGCGGTTGGCTCGGCGGGTCGAGTAGCCGTGAGTCGGGCTTCAGGCCGGCGACGTTCGCCTGCTCGAGCCGCACCTGTCGGGCTGAAGCCCGACCCACCCGGCCAGCGCCGCTAGCCCCCCAGCCGCCGGTTGAGCGCCTCGAGGTCCTGCTCGTTGAGCGTGCCGACGGCCGACTTGAGGCGCAGCGTGTTGACCAGGTAGTTGAAGTACGCCTGCGCGAGGTTGCGCCGCTGCGTGAACACCGTCTGCTGCACGTTCAAGACGTCGAGATTGGTCCGCACACCGACCTCCTGGCCAAGGCGGTTCGACTGCAGCGCGACCTCCGCCGACTGAACTGCCGCGGTGAATGCGCGCACCGACGCCACCGAGCTGTTGACGCCGGTGTAGCCGACCTGCGCATTGAACAGCGCGGCGCGGCGGGCGAGCTCGAGCGACTCGCGCGCCGCGTCCTGCAGCGCGACCGCCTCGCGGACGCGCGAGTCCACGAAGCCGCCCTGGTAGATCGGCAGCGTCAGCGCCACGCCGATCGCCACGTTGCGCGAGGTGCCGTCGAAGTCGGACGACGCGCCGCCGGTCGTCCCGCCCGCGCGCAGGCTGCCGATGAGATCGAGCGTCGGCAGGTGGCCGGCCCGCTGCTTGTCGACCTCGAGCGCCGCGATGTCGTAGGCGAACTGCGAGACGCGGACCGCGAGATTCTCCTTGAGCGCCCGGTCGAGCCACGGGTCGAGCGCGTCCGGCTCGGGCGGCGTCGGGTCGAAGTTCGCGCCGAGCTTCTTGAGGTCGCGCGGCATGCGGCCGATGATCGCGCGCAGCGCGGCGAGCCGGTTGTCGAGCTCGTTGCGCGCCGCGATCTCCTGCGCGACGATCTGGTCGAAGTTGGCCTGCGCCTCGTTGGTGTCGGTGATCGTCGCGACGCCGACCTCGAAGTTGCGCTTCGCCTGCGCGAGCTGCTCGGACACCGCCGCCTTCTGCGCGACCGCGAGCTCGACGTTGAACTGCGCGAGCAGCACGTCGAAGTAGGTGACCGCGACGCGGATGATCAGGTCCTGCTGGGCAGCGGCGAGGTTGTAGTCGGCCTGCTCGACCTGGCGCCGGGCCTGGTCGTAGGCGACCGCGGTCTGCACGCGGAAGATCGGCTGCGACGCGGTGATGGCGACGCCGTAGTCCTGGAAGTTTCCCGCCGACACGATCGGCGGCGAGCTCCGCGTGTTGCTGTAGATGTCGTTGGCGTTGACCGACCCGGACAGCGCGACGTTGGGCAGCAGTTGCGCTCGCGCCTGCGGCGCGCGCTCCTGCGTGGCAAGCCAGGTCGCCCGCGCGGTGGCGAGCGCCGGATCGTTGCGCTGCGCCTCGCGGTAGATGTCCATCAGGTCCTCGCCGGACGCCGGCAACGCGGCAAGCAGGAGCGGGACGGCGAGGGCGAGGGCGACGAGGCGTCGTGGGAGGTTCATGGTTCCTGGCTCGGCTTCTTCTTCAGTAACGCGTCAGCGCGGGGTCGACGTCGGCCGCCCAGGCTTCGACGCCGCCCGCCAGGTTCCACACCGGGTCGAACCCGGCGCCGGCCAGGAACCGCGCGGCGAGGCGGCTGCGCACCCCATGGTGGCAGACGACGACAACGTCGCGCCCGCGCGGCAACTCGGCCAGGCGCGCAGGCAGCTCGTGCATCGGGACGTGCACACTGTCCGAAAGCGCGCAGCGCTCGAGTTCCCACGGCTCGCGGACGTCGACCACGAGCGGCGCCGGCCGACCGGGGTCCGCGCGCCAGCGCGACAGCTCGGCAGGCGCGAGCTCGCGGATCAAAACTCGAACCGCGCCGGCGCGGGCGCGTTCGCCAACGGCTTCACGACGGTCTCGAACAGCGGCGTGACGACGCAGGCGCCAGGCGCGGTCCATCGGCTCAGCTTCGCCGTCATCGCGGGGGCATCGCCGATGATCGCGAACACTCTCCCGCCGGGCTTGAGCTGCTTGCAGAACGCCTCGTGAAGCACCGGCGTGGAGCCTGTCAGGACGATCGCGTCGAAGGACGCGCCGCCCCACCCGCGCGCGCCGTCGCCGACCTCGACCTCGACGTTCGTGAACCCCGCTGCAGCGAGCTTCGCGCGCGCGTCGCGCGCGAAGGATTCGACGATCTCGACGCTGGTGACGCGGGACGCGACGCTCGCTAGAAGCGCGGTCAGGTAGCCGCTGCCGGTGCCGATCTCCAGCACCGATTCGCCGGTCGCGAGCCCGAGCTCCTGCAGGGCGCGCGCCTCGAGCTTGGGCATCCACATCGCCTCGCCGTGCCCGAGCGGAACCTCGAGGTCGGCGAAGGCGAGGTTGCGGTAGGCGGTCGGCACGTAGTCCTCGCGGCGCACCGTGAACAGGAGGTCCAGCACGACCGGGTCGAGGACATCCCACGGCCGGATCTGCTGCTCGACCATGTTGAAGCGCGCTTGTTCGAAGTCCATGGGGGGCGATCGGAGGTCGGTGGGCGGCGCAGGCGCCGCAGGGCGCTCCGCACGGCCGCAGTCGGGCCGTGGAACGCGGTCGGCATGATCCGTGGTCACAAATGACCAGCGGTCAGTTATTATGCCGTCGCCGATTGTCCCATGTCAATTCGGGCGCGCCCGCTTCAGTCGGCGTGCGCGCCGTGCGCCGCTGCGGCGCGCAGCGCCTCGCGCCGCGCGACGCGACGCTCGTGGCGCAACCGTTGCCGCTCATGCCAGCGGTCGAGGTAGGTGTAGAGGACCGGCACGACGACCAGCGTGAGGAGCGTGGAGGTGATCACGCCCCCGATGATCGCGCGTCCCATCGGCGCCTGCACCTCGCCACTCTCCCCCAGGCCCAGCGCCAGCGGCAGCATTCCGCCGATCATCGCCGCGGTCGTCATCAGGATCGGTCGCAGCCGCACCTGGCCCGCATCCTTGAGCGCGTCCTCGAGGCTCGCGCCGGCGCGACGCGAGCGGTTCGCGAAGTCGACCAGCAGGATCGCGTTCTTGGTCACCAGGCCCATCAGCATGATGAAGCCGATGATCGAGAAGATGTTGAGCGTCGTGCGCGTGACCAGCAGCGCGAGCAGCACGCCGATCAGCGAGAACGGCAGCGACGCCATGATCGCGACCGGCTGCGTGAAGCTCGCGAACTGCGACGCGAGGATCAGGTAGATGAAGATGACTGCGAGCCCGAGCGCGGCCACCGCCGCCTTGAACGAATCCTGCATGTCCTCCTGCTGCCCCGCCGCCGCCAGCCGGTAGCCGGGCGGCAGCAGCATCTCGTTCGCGATCTTCTGCACGTCGCTGCCGACGTCGCCCGATGGCCGGCCCTCGACGCCGGCGTAGATGCCGATGCGTCGCTGCAGGTCCTGCCGCTTGATGATCTGCGGGCTCTGCGTCTCGACCAGCTCGGCGACCTGCCGCAGCGGCACCATGCGAAGCTGCCCGTCCGGCCCGCGCCGGCTGGTCGACAGCGTGAGGTTGCCCAGGTCCGAGGCGAGCTGGCGGCTCTCCTTCGGAAGCTGCACGTTCACCTCGTAGTTCTGGCCGTCGGGGCCGAGCCAGTAGCTCACCGTGTCGCCGGCGATCAGCGGCCGGATCGTCGCGCCGACCTGCTGCACGGTGATGCCGAGGTCGGAGGCGATGTCGTTGTTGAGCCGGATCGACAGCGCCGGGTTGGCGGCCTTGTCGGAGGTCTCGAGGTCGACGATACCGGGAACCTTCGCAACGCGCTCGGCGAACGTCCGCGAGATGCTCGCGAGCGTGTCGGGATCGGGTCCGAGCAGGTTGAACCAGATCGGCCGGTCGAAGCCGATCGCGAGCTCGATGCCCGGGATCGGCCGGATCACGTCGCGAATCGCGTTCTCGAGGTCCTTCTGCGAGCGCTTGCGCTTCGCGCGCTCCACGAGCTTCAGGTTGACGCGCGAGTAGTTGCGCCCGTCCTCGGTCCCGACCGTGGTCATCGCGAGGTCGATCTCCGGGAACCCCTTGAGCTTGGCCTCGACCTCTCGGACCTTGCCGTCGGTGTACTCGAGGCTCGAGCCGACCGGCGTGTTGAGCCGCAGCGAGATGAATCCCTGGTCGGTCTGCGGCACGAACTCGGTGCCGACCAGCGGCACGACGGCGAAGCTCGCGAAGAACGATACCAGCGCGATCGCGAGCACGCTCTTGCGGTGCCCGAGCGACCAGCCGAGCACGCGCCCGTAGATCGTGTGGACGCCGTCGATGCCGCGCTCGATCCACGCCATGAACCGCCCGAGCCAGGGCACGCGCCGGAAGCGCGACTCGGGCGGGTCGTGCCACACCGCCGAGAGCATCGGGTCGAGCGTGAAGCTGATGAACAGCGAGACCATCACCGCGACCGCGACGGTGAGCCCGAACTGGAAGAAGAAGCGCCCGATCACGCCGCTCATGAACGCGATCGGCACGAACACCGCGACGATCGCGAACGTCGTGGCCATCACCGCGAGCCCGATCTCGTTGGTGCCCTCGAGCGCCGCCGTGCGATGGTCCTTGCCCATCGACAGGTGGCGCACGATGTTCTCGCGCACGACGATGGCGTCGTCGATCAGAAGGCCGATGCACAGCGACAGCGCCATCAGCGTCAGGAAGTTGAGCGTGAAGCCGAACGCGTAGAGCGCGATGAAGGTCGCGACGACGGCGAGCGGCAGCGTCAGCCCGGTGATGATGGTGCTGCGCCAGCTGTGCAGGAACAGGAACACGATCAGCACGGTCAGCGCTCCGCCCTCGAGGATCGTGCTCTTGACGCGGTCGACGCTCTTCTCGACCTGGTCGGCGGTCGAGTTGACCAGCCGCACCTCGACGTCGGAGGGGATCCGGTCCTTGAGGCCCGCGACCGCGGCGCGCACGTTGCTCCCGGTCTCGACGATGTTCGCGTCCTGCGCCTTCCGCACGTCGATCGTGATCGCCGGGCGCCCGTTGATGCGCGCGTAGCTGACGAACTCCTTCTCGCCGTCGATGATGTCGGCGACCTGCGACAGGTACACGGCGCCGCCACCCTGCTGCGTGACGATGATGCGGCCGAACTGCTCGGGGTCCTTGATCTTGCCCTCGACGCGCACCACGGCGTCGCTCTGGCCGCGCGTCAGGCGGCCCGCCGGCACGTCCTGGTTCGCGTCGCGGATCGCGTTGACCACCTGGTCGACGCCGATGCCCAGCGCGGTGAGCGCGTTCGGCTTGATCTGGACCAGGATCTGGCGCGTGACGCGGCCGTTCACGTCGATGCGCGCGACGCCGGGCAGGTTCTCGAGCGACTTGACGATCGTCTGGTCGGTGAGCGAGGTGAGCTCGCGAAGCTCGGTCGTCGGCGAGAGCACCGCGAGCGACACGATCGGCTGGTCGTTCTCGTTGTCAGCGCGGATGACGAGCGGATCCTTGACGTCCCGCGGGAAGCCCGGGCGCACCGTGGCGATCTTGTCGCGCACGTCCTGGATCGCCTGCGGCACGCTGGTCGAGAGCCGGAACTCGACGAACACCTGGCTCGAGCCCTCGCGCGAGTTGCTGAACATGCGCTTGACGCCCGACACCTGGTTGACCGCGTACTCGAGCGGCTTGGTGACGTCCGCCTCGACGGCCTCGGGCGCGGCGCCCGGGTAGCTCGTCAGGATCATCACGAACGGCAGGCTCACGTCGGGCATCTGCTCGACGCGCAGCCGCTGGTACGAGAACACGCCCAGCACGGTGATGCCGATCATCACCATGGTGGCGAAGACCGGGTTCCTGATCGACGTCTTGGTGATCCACATTTCAGGTATCAGGTATCAGGGGACAGGGATCAGGAACGTCGCGTCTCGGGTGGCGGCCCATTCAGCGCCGCTGGACAACACTGTCGACTAGCCGGTGAAGCCGCCCTTGGACTGGGCCTCGGAGGTCGGCGCCGGTCCCTTGACCAGCGCGGGCGCGCCTTCCTTCAGGTTCTCGAAGCGCGTCGCGAGCACCGGCAGGTTCTTGGGCAGCGTCGACTTCAGCTCGACGAAGCCGCTCCCCTCGTCGCGCCGGCCCAGCGTCACGATACGCCGCGACAGCTTGCCGTTGTCGATCACCCATACGTAGCTCTGTCCCGCCTCGGTGCGCACCGCGGCCTGCGGCAATGCGGCGATCGGCTCGCTCGCGGCGAGCGCGATGCGGCCGTTCGCGAACATCCCGCTGCGCAGCACCGCGCTGGAGTTGGGGATCCCGACGTAGATCAGGATCGCGCGCGTGCCCGGCTCGGTCGACGGGTTGATGCGGCCGATGCGGCCGGTGAACTTGCGCGTGCCGAAGCCGTCGACGGCGAGCTCGACCGGCATGCCGGCCGTCAGGCCAGGTATGTCGATCGCCGGCACCAGCGCCTGCAGCTCGAGGTCCGAGAGGTCGACGACGGTGACGATCGGCGCGTCGAACGCGACCTTCTCGCCCGGCTGCGCGTGGCGCTTGCCGACCACGCCGGCGATCGGCGCGACGACCAGCGCGTCGCGCAGCGCGTTCTCGGCGATCTTGACCTGCGCCTCGATACTCTTGACGTTGCCCTTGGCGACGTCATAGCCCGACTGCGCGCTGTCGAACGCGGTCTGCGAGATGAACTTCTCGTTCAGGAGCTTCAGGTTGTTGGTGCGCGTCTTCTCGGCGAGCGCCATCTGGGCGCGCGCACTTTCGAGCGCGCCCTGACGCTCGACCAGCTTCGCCTCGAGGTCGGCCGTGTCGATGCGGCCGAGGAGCTGCCCGGCGCGCACCGTCTCGCCCTCGCGCACCAGCATCTGGCGCACCTCGCCCGACACCTTGGCCTTGACGGTGGCCTGGTTGACCGGCGTGAGGGTGCCCGACACGGGCAGCCAGCGCGCCATCGGCGTCGGCACGACGAACGCGAGGTCGGCGGGGCCGAACTCGAGGGCGACCGCCGGCTTCCCGGCCGGCCCCTGGGCCGCGACCGCGGGCGCGCGGACCCCCTGCTTCATCGCGACGAAGCCGCCCGCGGCGGCGACGATCACGACGACCAATGCGCCGACGAGGCGGCGCCGCGTGATGCGAACTCCCATGGATGGTCCCTTCCCCCAGCCGGATCGGCCTGCGACCGCCGGCACCTCCCCCGGCGAGCGGGTCGTGCCGGTTGGATGCCGCGGACCGCTTTCCCGGATTCGCGAGGTGCGAATTCTAGAGACATTCGCACCGGCCGCCCAGCGCTGCCAACCGGGTCGCGACGAAGCGTTGCGGCGGCGGACGGGTCGCTTCCGGCCCCGACCGGCGGGGCGCGGGCCAGGGGGTCAGGCCGTCTGTCCGGCCGCGACGCGAATTGACACCCCCTGTTCCCCCGGCAATAATTTAACGTTTTTCCCTTCATTTACGTCCGGACACCTCCGGAGGAGCCCCGAATGAACATCTCGAAGAAGCTCGGCGTGACGCTTGTCGCCGCCGCGCTGATCACCGCGTACGGCTGCGGGAAGGAAGAGCCGAAGAAGGCCGCCGCGCCGGCGGCCGTCGACGACAGCGTCACCGTCAAGATCGGCCACGCCGGCCCGCTGACCGGCGGCATCGCGCACCTCGGCAAGGACGACGAGAACGGTGCCCGCCTCGCGGTCGAGGAGCACACCGCCCGCAAGATGAAGATCGGCGGGAAGGTCGTGAAGTTCGAGCTGATGAGCGAGGACGACCAGGCCGACGCCAAGATGGGCCCGATCATCGCGCAGAAGTTCGCGGACGCTAAGGTCGCCGGCGTCGCCGGTCACCTGAATTCCGGCGTGTCGATCCCGGCCTCGGCGGTGTACAACCAGGCCGGCATCCCGATGGTCTCGGGCTCGGCGACCAATCCGAAGCTGACCGAGCAGGGCTTCAAGTACATCTTCCGCACGGTCGGCCGCGACGACCAGCAGGGCCCGGCGATCGCGCAGTACCTCGCCGCGCAGAAGATCAAGAAGATCGCGATCGCCGACGACGCGACCGCGTACGGCGAAGGCCTCGCGAACGAGGTCGAGAAGACGCTGAAGGCGGCGGGCGTGCAAGTCGTGGCGCGCGAGAAGGCCACCGACAAGACGACCGACTTCAAGGCGATCCTCACCAAGATGAAGGGCAAGACGCCGGACGCGATCTTCTACGGCGGCATGGACGCGACCGGCGGCCCGATGATCAAGCAGGCGCGCGAGCTGGGCATCAAGGCCGCGTTCGCGTTCGGCGACGGTGCGTGCACCGACGAGATGGGCAAGCTCGCCGGCGCGGCGGCGGAAGGCCTGATCTGCTCGCAGGCCGGCAGGCCGGCCTCGGCGGCCAGCAAGCAGTTCAACGACGCGTTCAAGGCGAAGTACGGCGAGGTCAAGCAGTACGCGCCGTTCTTCTACGACGCGGTCGGCCTGATGATCGCGGCGATGCAGAAGGCGGACTCGACCGACCCGGCCAAGTACCTGCCCGAGCTGCAGAAGATCAGCTACAACGGCGCCACCGGCAAGATCGAGTTCGACGAGAAGGGCGACCGCAAGAACGCCGAGATCACGATCTTCACGCTGAAGAGCGGCAAGGTCGAGCCGATCGCGGTCGTACAGGCGGGCAAGAGCATGGGGTACGAGGAATTCCTGAAGGCTGCGTCGCCGGCTCCGATGGCGGCGGCTCCGGCCCCGTCCGCGCCGATGGCGGCTCCGGCCACCCCGGCGGCTCCGGACCCGGCAGCACCGACGACATAAGTCTCTCCTCGCAAGCGCTGCACCGTAAACGGCGTCCTTCGGGACGCCGTTTCCTTTGGGCCTGCCGTGCCCGCACGCCGGGGTTGCCCTCCGCACTGCCGCGCCCCACAATCGCGGCGCATGCGGCGGGCCGACGCCCCTCACCCCGCATGCGCGGGAGAGGGAACGAAGACCGAGGGAGCGGCTGCCGCACCGCGCAACCTTCCCCGTCGCATCACCCCGATCCCCGATCCCCGATCCCTGATCCCTGATCCCCGGAACGTGGACACGTTTCTCCAGCAGATGGTGAACGGCCTGACGCTCGGCAGCGTCTACGCGGTCGTCGCGCTCGGCTACACGATGGTGTACGGGATCATCCAGCTCATCAACTTCGCGCACGGCGAGGTGGTGATGATCGGCGCGCTCACCGCGTACTCGGTGATCGTCGCGCTGACCGGCGCCCACGTGCCGCTCCCGGCGCTCGCGATCGTGGCGATCGGCGCGCTGGTCGCGATCCCCGTGTGCATGGGGATCGGCTACACGCTCGAGCGCACCGCCTACCGTCCGCTGCGCCGCGCGCCGCGCCTCGCGCCGCTGATCACCGCGATCGGCCTGTCGATCATCCTGCAGCATCTCGCGATGATCGTGTGGAGCCGCAATCCGCTTTCCTACCCGCAGATCATCCAGACCGTTCCCTATCACCTGACCGACAGCCCGAACGGCGCCACGATCACGAACGTGCAGATCGCGATCATGGTCACCTCGGTCGCGATGATGGGCGGCCTGCTCGCCCTCGTGTACCGCACCAAGCTCGGCGTCGCGATGCGCGCGACCGCGCAGAACCCGTCGATCGCCGGGCTGATGGGGATCGACATCAACCGCGTGATCGCGCTCACCTTCGTCATCGGCGCGGGGCTCGGCGCGGTGGCCGGCGTCATGGTCGGCAGCTATTACGGCATCGCGCATTACCAGATGGGCGCGCTGCTCGGCCTCAAGGCGTTCTCGGCGGCGGTGCTCGGCGGCATCGGCAACCTGGCGGGCGCGATGCTCGGGGGCGTGCTCCTCGGCATCATCGAGGCGCTGGGGGCAGGCTATGTCGGCGAGCTCACCAACCTGTGCCAGCTCGCCGGCTGGTTCGACGCGCTCGCCGAGCGCTGCGCGTCCGACCCCAACGTCACGCTGTTCGGCTCGAACTACCAGGACGTGTTCGCGTTCATCGTGCTGATCCTCGTGCTGGTGTTCCGCCCCTCCGGCCTGCTCGGCGAGCGCGTCGCCGACCGCTCGTAGCCGCGCCGCCGCCGACGTCCGGCCCCGATGCATCCGATCCTCGACCTGCGCCACCGCCCGACCGCCGCGCTGGCGGGCCTCGCGCTGGTCGCGGTCGCGCTCCTCGTGCTGCCGTTCGTGCTGACCGGCATCGGCACGTTCTGGGTGCGCATCACCAACCTCGCGATCCTGTTCTGCCTGCTCGCGCTCGGGCTCAACATCGTCGTGGGCTTCGCCGGGCTGCTCGACCTCGGCTACATCGCGTTCTACGCGGTCGGCGCCTACGTCTACGCGCTGCTGGCGAGCCCGCACTTCAACCTGCACCTGCCATTCTGGGTGATCCTGCCGATCGGCGCGGCGGTCGCGTGCTTCTTCGGCGTGATCCTCGGCGCGCCGACGCTGAAGCTGCGCGGCGACTACCTCGCGATCGTCACGCTGGGCTTCGGCGAGATCATCCGGATCTTCCTCAACAACCTGTCGCAGCCGGTCAACATCACCAACGGCCCGCAGGGCGTCGCTCGCATCGACCCGTTCCGGCTCGGGTCGTTCGACTTCTCGACCACGCAGGTGATCGGCGGCCTCACCTTCACCGGGCCGATGAAGTACTACTACCTCCTGCTGCTGGTGCTGATCGTGATCATCGCGATCAACCTGCGCCTGCAGGATTCGCGCATCGGGCGGGCGTGGGAGGCGATCCGCGAGGACGAGATCGCGGCGCGCGCCATGGGCATCAACACGCGCAACATGAAGCTCCTCGCCTTCGCGATGGGCGCATCGTTCGGCGGCATCTCGGGCGGGATGTTCAGCGCGATCCAGGGCTTCGTCAGCCCGGAGAGCTTCATCCTGGTCGAGAGCATCATGGTGCTGTCGATGGTCGTGCTGGGGGGCATGGGCAACGTCTGGGGCGTGGTGATCGGCGCCGTGCTGCTGTCGTTCGTGCCGGAGATCCTGCGCTTCACGGTCGAGCCGGCGCAGCGGATGCTGTTCGGCCGGATGCTGATCGACCCCGAGGTGATCCGGATGCTGCTCTTCGGCCTCGCGCTGGTGCTGATGATGCTGTTCCGCCCGGCCGGCATCCTGCCCTCGGCGCTGCGCAAGCGCGAGCTCGAGTCCAAGCGCGCGCCGCTCTGAGCCGGTCGCCGACGCCATGAGCGAGCCCCAAACGCTCCTCGCCGCCGAAGGCGTCGGCAAGCGCTTCGGAGGCGTGCAGGCGCTGGCCGACGTCTCGTTCACGATCCGAAAAGGCGAGATCTACGGCCTGATCGGCCCGAACGGCGCCGGCAAGACCACGCTCTTCAACGTGCTGACCGGCATCTACCCGGCCGACGGCGGCACCTTCACGTTCGACGGCAAGCCGCTGGCCGACCTGAAGCCCCACGAGGTCGCGCAGCGCGGCATCGCGCGCACGTTCCAGAACATCCGGCTGTTCGCCAACCTCTCGGCCCTCGAGAACGTGATGGTGGGCCGCCACGTCCGAACTCGCGCCGGCGTGTGGGGGGCGATCGTCCGCGACGGCCGCACGCGTGCCGAGGAGGACGCGATCGAGAAGCGCTCGCTCGAGCTCCTCGAGTACGTCGGCGTCGCGTCGCGCGCCAACGACCTCGCGAAGAACCTGCCCTACGGCTTCCAGCGGCGCCTCGAGATCGCGCGCGCGCTCGCCACCGATCCCAAGCTCCTCGCGCTCGACGAGCCCGCGGCGGGCATGAACGCGACCGAGACGCAGTCGCTCGAGGCGCTGCTGCACGCGATCCGCCGCGACGGCACGACGATCCTGCTGATCGAGCACGACATGAAGCTCGTCATGGGCGTGTGCGACCGCGTGCTGGTGCTCGACTATGGGCGCAAGATCGCCGAGGGTGCGGCGGCCGAGGTGCAGAAGAACCCCGCGGTGATCTCGGCGTACCTCGGTGGCGAGGTCGCGCTCAACCTCAAGGGGGCGTGAGGACGTGGCCGACGCCGCCGCCCCGCTCCTCGCGCTCGACGGCCTCAAGGTCGCGTACGGCGGCATCCAGGCGGTCAAGGGCATCGACCTCGTCGTCGGGAAAGGCGAACTGGTCTGCCTGATCGGCGCCAACGGCGCGGGAAAGACGACGACGCTCAAGGGGGTGACCGGCCTGCAGCCGGTCAGCGGCGGGACGGTCCGCTACGATGGCGAGGACGTCACCGGCGCGCGTGCCTTCGAGCTGGTCCGCAAGGGCCTCGCGATGGTGCCGGAGGGCCGCGGCGTGTTCGGCGCGCTGACCATCGAGGAGAACCTCGCGATGGGCGCCTACGTGCGCAACGACCGCGACGGCATCCGGTCCGACGTCGAGCGCGTGTTCGGGCTGTTCCCGCGCCTCAAGGAGCGGCGGCGCCAGACCGCCGGCACGCTGTCGGGCGGCGAGCAGCAGATGCTCGCGATGGGCCGCGCCATGATGTCGCGCCCGCGCATGCTGCTGCTCGACGAGCCGTCGATGGGGCTCGCGCCGCTGATGGTGCAGAAGGTGTTCGAGACCGTGCTCGCGGTGAGCGGCGAAGGCGTGACGATCCTGCTGATCGAGCAGAACGCGAAGCTCGCCCTCGAGGTGAGCCACCGCGGCTACGTGATGGAGTCCGGCGAGATCACGCTCGCGGGCGACGCGAAGTCGCTGCTGCACGATCCGAAGGTGCGGGCAGCGTACCTGGGCGTGGGGGCCTGAAGAGCGTGGCAAGGAGAATGGGATCGGCGTCGGGGCGAAGCCGAGCACCCTAACATTCACCGCGGCCAGCCCCTTTCTCCTTTCTCCTTCCTCCCTTCTCCTTTCTCCGTTCTCGCCTTTTCCCCTTTTGCCCCCTTCCCGCGCCCTCTCCTGGTACGCCGAGGCGATGCGCCTGTGGAAGGTCGGCCCGCTGACGCTGTCGCTGCTCGGCGTGCTGACCGTCGTGTCGCAGATCGTCCTCGAGCTGTGGCCGGAGATCGGCCCGCTGGTGTCCAAGATCGTCGTGCCGCTGATCGCGTGCGGCATGCTGTTCGGCGCGCATGAGGCGGCGAGCGGCGGCACGCCGCGCCTCGCGCACGCGCTCGCTGCGTTCCGCGCGCCCGCGGGCGCGATCGCCGCGATCCTCGTTTCCTCGTCGCTCACCTTCGCCGCCGAGTGGATCGCCGCGGACGCACTGGCGGGGGTCAACCTGTTGCGCCCCGGCGATCCCACGCCGGATCTCGACGCCACGACCGTGCTGGCGATCTACGCCGCGGGCATCCTCGTCTCGCTGCCGATGTCGCTCGTCCCGCTCGCCGCGCTCTTCGGCGGCGCGGGATTCGCGGCGTCGTTCGCGCTTTCCGGCGCGGCGTTCGCGCGCCACAGCGGCGCGTTCGCCCTCTATGGCGCGATCGCGCTGGCGCTGCTCGCGCTGGGACTGTTGACGTTCGGGATCGGGCTCGTGATCGCGCTGCCCCTGATCGCTTGCGCGACCTACGCCGCGTGGCGCGACCTGCTGGGCCCGACAGGATCGGGGCAGGCACCCTGACCGAGACGTCCTACGCCGTCGGCAGGCGCGAGAATCCGCGCAGCGTCGCGTCGACGTCCGCTTCCGCGACATCGAAGCGATCGACGCGGGCTGCCGGCGGTCCGCTCCGCGCCCACGCGATCACGCGCGCGACCGCATCGTCGCCGCCCTGCACCAGCGCCTCGACCGCGCCGTCGCGGCGATTGCGGACCCAGCCTTGCACACCGTGCACGCGCGCGGCGATGCCCATCGCTTCGCGGTAGCCGACGCCCTGCACGCGACCTTCGATGCGGAGCTGGCGCGCGATCATGCGAGGCCGGGACGGCGTGCGAGGCGGCGTCGTAAAATCGAGCGGTGGGCCCCCCCTCTCCAGGCAGGACCGTCGTGTTCCAGGCGTGGGTGGGACGGCCGGCGCCCCCGTTCGTCGAGCGCTGCCTTGCCTCCACGGCCGCATGGGCGCGCGCGCGGGGGTTCAACTACCGTCGTCTCGGCGAGGAATTCCTCGACGTGCTGCCCGGGTGGTATCGCGAGCGGCTCGGGTCGCACATCGTCCAGCAGACCAACCTCGCGAGGCTGCGCTACGCGCGCGAGGTGCTCGCGGCTGGCGCCGACCGCGCCGTCTGGGTCGACGCCGACGTGCTCGTCTTCGACCCGGGCGCGCTCGCGTTCGAGGTTCCCGACGGATTCGCGCTGTGCCGCGAAGCGTGGATGCAGCCGGGGCGCACCGGCCTCTCGTGCATCTACGGCGCCAACCAGGCGGTGGTCGTGGCCGACCGGGGCAACCCGCTGCTCGACTACCTCGTGTGGGCGCACGAGACGCTCGTGCGCGACCGGCCGCAGAACATCCGCCCCTTCGGCACCGCGACCGCGCTGCTCGCGGCGATCCACGACGCCACGCCGTTGCCGCTCGTCACCAACATCGCGATGGCGACCCCCACGATGCTGCGAGAGATCGCGTCCGGCGATGCGGGGCCGGTCACCCGCGAGTACGTCCGTCGCCACGGCTACGCGACGCAGGCGGTCAACCTGACGCTCTCGATGCTCGGCACGTCCTTCGGCGGCACGGTGGCGAGCGAAGCGGACTGCGACGCGGCGGTCGAGGTGCTGCTCGCCACGCGCGGCGCGCCGCTCGACCTCGCTCGCGCGTACGCGCCGCCGGGCCCAGCCCCCGGGTAGGGCCGGCCGACGCCGCCGCACGGTCATGCGATGCCGCCGCCCCGCGCGAGGTGGAACAGCGCCGCGACGGTCTTCGCGTCGGTGATCTCGCCGCGGTCGAACGCGGCGAGCAGCTCGGCGCCACCGAGCGCCAGGATGTCGAGGTGCTCGTCGTCGTCGAGCCTGCGCCCGACGTGCTCGAGGTCGTCGGCGCGCCACAGCTCGATCGCCTCGTTGGAGTAGCCGATGCCGGGGTGAACGAGGCCGAGGCGCGTCCACGTGCGTGCCGCATAGCCGGTTTCCTCCATGAGCTCGCGCCGGCCGGTCTCGAGCGCCGACTCGCCCGCGTCGCGCTTGCCGGCCGGGAACTCGAGAAACACGCGCCCGACCGGGTAGCGGAACTGGCGCTCGACCACCCAGCGCCCGTCGGGCAGGCGCGGCGCGATCAGCACTGCCCCCGGATGCACGATGTATTCGCGCGTCGCGCTGCGCCCCGAAGGCAGGCGCACCGTGTCGCGCCGCACGTGCAGCAGGCGGCCGTCGAACACGGCCTCGGAGGCGACGCGCTCCTCGATCAGGTGCGCATCGCCGCGGGTGTCGTCGTTCATGCTCCCGTCCTTTCCGGCCGTCAGGCCACGCGGCGACCCCGCTGTCCCGGCTGACCGGCGTGGGCCTGTTCACGCGCCGGATGGTGCGTGAGCTCGCCGGGGCGAGCGACGGCGACACGCTCCAGGAGCTCGCGCATCGGCACGGCTCCCCGATGCAGGCCGCGAACCTGACCGATTCGATGGTCGGCACGACGCACGACGGCGTGCGCGCCGCGCCCGCCAACGACGACGCGGCGGTCGGTCGCCTGCTCGCGACGCGGGGAGCGGCACTCGATCCCGCACGCGCTCACGCGTCGTCGGCGGTCGCGCCGGCCCAGTCGCGCGGTACCAGGTAGCGCTCGTAGAGCCGCGCCTCGGGCGTCCCCGGGGCCGGATGCCAGTCGTAGCGCCAGGTCGCCCGCGGCGGCATCGACATCAGGATCGCCTCGGTCCGGCCATTGCTTTGCAGGCCGAAAAGCGTGCCGCGGTCCCAGACCAGGTTGAACTCGACGTAGCGGCCGCGGCGCATGGCCTGGAACTCGCGCTCGCGGGGCCCGTAGCGAACGACCTTGCGGCGCTCCACGATCGGAACGTAGGCGACGAGGAACGCCTCGCCCACCGCGCGCACGAGGGCGAAGCAGCGCGCGAAACCGCCTTCGGCCAGGTCGTCGAAGAAGATGCCGCCGATGCCGCGCGGCTCGCGACGGTGCCTGAGGTAGAAGTAGTCGTCGCACGCGCGCTTCCAGCGCGGGTGGAGGTCGTCACCGAACGGCGCCACCGCGTCGCGGCAGGCGCGATGGAACGCGATCGCATCCTCGTCGTAGCCGTAGTACGGCGTGAGGTCCATGCCGCCACCGAACCACCAGACGTCCTCGGCGCCGTCGCGAGACGCGACGAACAGGCGCACGTTCAGGTGGACGGTGGGAACGTGCGGATTGCGCGGATGCGCGACCAGCGAGACGCCGAGCGCATGCCAGGCGCGTCCGGCGAGCTCGGGACGCATGGAGGTCGCGGAGGGCGGCAGCACTGCACCGCGCACGTCCGAGAAATTGACGCCGGCGCGCTCGAACACGTCGCCGCCCTCGATGAGGCGCGCGATGCCCCCGCCGCCCTCGGGCCGCTCCCACGCGTCGCGCAGGAAGGTGCCGCCGTCGAGCGCCTCGAAGCGCGCGACGATGCGGTCCTGCAGGCCGATCAGGAAGGCGCGGACCGCGGCGACGTCCATGGCCGGATCGAGGGCGCTAGCGCCGCGCGATGGCGCGGTGCCCGATGTCGGTGCGGAACTGCATGCCGGCGAAGCGGATGCCGGCGATCGTGCCGTACGCGGCCTGCTGCGCCCGGCGCACCGAATCGCCGAGCGCGGTGACGCACAGGACGCGCCCGCCGGTGACGACGACGCGGCCGCCGTCGAGCGCGGTGCCGGAATGGAACACGTGCACGTCGGGGTGGCGCGCGGCTTCGACGGTGTCGAGCCCCTCGATCGTGTCGCCACGCCGCGGCGCCTCCGGATAGCCGGCCGCGGCGAGCACGACGCCGAGCGCGGCGCGGCGGTCCCACTCCGCTTCGACGCAATCGAGCGTGCCGCGCACCGCGTGCTCGGCGAGGTCGAGAAGGTCGCTCTTGAGGCGGACCATGATCGGCTGCGTCTCCGGATCGCCGAGCCGGCAGTTGAACTCGAGCACCCGCGGCGTGCCGCCCGCGTCGATCATCACGCCCGCGTACAGGAAGCCGGTGTAGGGGAGCCCGTCCGCGGCCATCCCCTCGACCGCGGGCACGATGACCTCGCGCATGATGCGCTTGTGCAGCGCCGGCGTGACCACGGGCGCGGGCGAGTACGCGCCCATGCCGCCGGTGTTGGGCCCGGTGTCGCCGTCGCCGAGCCGCTTGTGGTCCTGCGAGCTCGCGAGCGGCAGCACATTGCGCCCGTCGCACAGCACGATGAAGCTCGCCTCCTCCCCGGCAAGGAAGTCCTCGATCACGACGCGCGCGCCGGCCGCGCCCATCGAGTGACCGACCAGCATGGCCTCGATCGCGGCGTGCGCCTCGGCGACGCTCGCCGCGACGACCACGCCCTTGCCGGCGGCGAGCCCGTCGGCCTTCACGACGATGGGTACGCCGCGCTGCGTGGCATACGCCTTCGCCGCGGCCGCATCGTCGAACGTGCGATAGGCGGCGGTCGGGATGCCGTGGCGCGCCATGAACGCCTTCGCGTAATCCTTCGATGCCTCGAGCTGCGCGGCCGCGCGCGTCGGCCCGACGATCGCGAGGCCGGCCGCGCGGAACGCGTCGACCACGCCGTCGGCGAGCGGCGCCTCGGGACCGACGATCGTGAGCGCGACGTTCTCCTTGCGGGCGAAGGCCACCAGCTCCGGCGTGGCGACAATCGCGACGTTGGTGACCCCCGGCTCGCGTGCCGTGCCGGCATTGCCCGGCGCGACGAAGACGCGCGCGACGCGCGGCGAGCTGGCGAGCTTCCACGCGATCGCATGCTCGCGCCCGCCGCCGCCGATGACCAGCACCTTCACGCCGGCCCCGTCACTTGAGCGTGTAGCGGCCGAACACGAAGAGCACGCTGCCGTGGTTGACGCCGCCGTTGATGTTCGGGATGAACGTCGTCACGAGCGTCGCCTGCCCGTAGCGCAGCGATGCGAGCGGCAGGATGGCCGGGAACGGCACGCCGTCGAGGACGTCGGGACGCTGGACGATCATCACCGTGTAGCCCAGCCCGGGCTGCACCTTGTCGCGATCGCCCCAGAAGGTCGACCAGCTGTAGCCGACCTGCAATTGCGCGTTGCCGTGCGAATCCTGAAACCCGAGGCCGAACACCGTGTGCGTGTCGCCGTTGGCCTCCTCGACCGTCCTCCCGTACCCGCCGCCCCACGCGTTGTGCTCGAGCTCGTCGCGCTTCTCCTTGGTATAGGTCCACGGGGTGTGCCACGAGTAGCCGGAGAACAGGATCTCGTGGTTGCCGCGCTTCCAGGTGTCGGTGAGGCGGCTGCAGAAGCGCTCGTACCAGGCGAGCGACGTCGAGGTCGGATCGCCCTCGCATTCGGCGGCGCTCGCGAAGGTCGGAAGGAGCGCGACGAGCGCGGCGGCGAACGGTCGAAGTCGCATGGTCGGTCGGTCCGTGACCCGGAAGCTCAGTGGCGGAAATGGCGGACGCCGGTGAACACCATCGCGAGGTCGCGCTCGTCGGCCGCGGCGATCACCTCGTCGTCGCGCATGCTCCCGCCCGGCTGGATCACGGCGGCGGCGCCCTGGTCGGCGACGACGTCGAGGCCGTCGCGGAACGGGAAGAAGGCGTCCGACGCGGCCACCGACCCGGCGAGGTCCAGCCCGGCGCTGCCCGCCTTGATCGCGGCGATCCGGCTCGAGTCGACGCGGCTCATCTGTCCGGCGCCGATGCCGAGCGTCCTGCCGTCGCCGCAGTAGACGATCGCGTTCGACTTGACGAACTTCGCCACGCGCCACGCGAACATCAGGTCGGCGAGCTGCGCGGCGGTCGGCGCCTTGTGCGTGACCACCTTGAGCTCGGCGGGCGCGACCTGGCGGCTGTCGCCGGTCTGGACCAGCAGGCCGCCACCGATGCGCTTGAAGTCGAGCGGCGCGGGCGCACCCGCGGCCGGCGGCAGCGGGACCTCGAGCACGCGGACGTTCTTCTTCTGCGCGATCGCGCCGATCGCGTCGTCGGTGTACGCCGGAGCGACCAGCACCTCCACGAACTGCGTGGCGACCGCCTCCAGCGTCGCGGCGTCGACGGCGCGGTTGAACGCGATGATGCCGCCGAACGCGCTGACCGGATCGGTGGACAGCGCGCGGCGGTACGCGTCGAGCGTCGAGTCGCCGAGCGCGACGCCGCAAGGGTTCGCGTGCTTGACGATGACGCAGGCGGTCGTGTCGAACGACTTGACGCACTCCCACGCCGCGTCGGCGTCGCCGAGGTTGTTGTACGAAAGCTCCTTGCCCTGGCGCTGGCGGAAGGTCGCGATCGTGCCGGGCGCAGGCGCCTCGTCGCGGTAGAACGCAGCCGCCTGGTGCGGGTTCTCGCCGTAGCGCAGCGTCTGCACGCGCTCGCCGGCGTAGCGGAACGACTGCGGGAACGGTTCGGCCGTACCGTCGGGCGAGCGCGCGGTCAGCCAGTTCGCGATCGCGCCGTCGTAGGAGGCCGTATGCGCGAACGCCTTCCTCGCGAGCGCGAAGCGCGTGGCGTCGGAGAGCACGTTGCCGGTGCGCGCGAGCTCGGCAGCGAGCCCCGCGTAGTCCGCCGGGTCGACGACGATCCCGACGTGCGCCCAGTTCTTGGCGGCGGCGCGCACCATCGCCGGGCCGCCGATGTCGATGTTCTCGATCGCGTCGTCGAGCGTGCACGCGGGTTGCGCGACGGTCGCGCGGAACGGATACAGGTTGACGACGACAAGGTCGATCGCCGGGATGCCGTGGGCGGCGAGCGCGTCGACATGCGCGGGCAGGTCGCGCCGCGCGAGGATGCCGCCATGCACCTTCGGGTGCAGCGTCTTGACGCGCCCGTCGAGCATCTCCGGAAAGCCGGTGTAGGCGCCGACGTCGGTGACCGCCAGCCCGGCGTCGGCGATCGCGCGCGCCGTCCCGCCCGTGGAGAGGAGACGGATGCCGCGCGCCGCGAGAGCGCGCGCGAATTCGACGAGCCCGGTCTTGTCCGATACCGACAGCAGCGCCTGCGCGACCGGCGCAGCCATCACGTCAGCTTGTACTTCGCGAGCTTGGCTCGCAGCGTGTTCCGGTTCATGCCGAGCATGTCTGCGGCCTGCGTCTGGTTGTTGCCGGCGCGCTCGAGGACCGACGCGAGCAGCGCGCGCTCGACGTGTCCGATCACCATCTCGTACACGTTGTGCGCGGGCTCCCCGTCGAGCCGTCGGAAGTACTCGTCGAGCGACTTCTCGACGCTGCGGCCGATGTCGTTGCTGCGATTCAGGTGGATGCGCTTGTTCACGCGGCGAGGGCCTCCCCGACCCAGGGCCTCGAGGGATCACGGTCGCTCCGCGCATCTGACGCGGCGGTAGCGGTCACGCGGGCGAAGGCGAGTCGCTCGCCACGATCGGCGAGCGCATCGAAATAGCGGTGGACGGCGGCGAGCTGCGCGTGCGTCGTCTCGCACTCGTTCATGGTTCGGCGGAACGCGGCGCCGCCCTCGAGGGCCGCGGTATACCAGCCAAGGTGCTTGCGCGCGGTTCGCACGCCGGTCTCGGCGCCATGGAACGCGTAATGGTCGTCGAGGTGACGAACGATCAGCGCACGCGCCTCCTCGACGGTGGGCGGCGGCAGGCGCTCGCCGGTGGCGAGGAAGTGCGCGATCTCGCGGAAGATCCACGGCCGGCCCTGGGCTGCGCGGCCGATCATGAGCCCGTCCGCCCCCGTGGCGGCGAGGACGGCCAGGGCGCGCTCCGGGGTGTCGACGTCGCCGTTGGCGATCACCGTCAGCGCGACCGCATCCTTGACCGCGCGGATGGTGTCGTACTCGACCGCGCCGTGGAACGCGCAGGCTCGCGTGCGGCCATGCACGGCCAGCGCGGCGATGCCGGCCGCCTCGGCGAGGCGCGCGATGCGCACCGCATTGCGGTGGTCGGGCGCCGGACCCGTCCGGATCTTGAGCGTGACCGGCACGTCGACCGCGCTGACGACGGCGGCGAGGATCGCGGCGACGCGCGGCTCGTCGGACAGGAGCGCCGATCCCGCCGCGACGTTGCACACTTTCTTCGCCGGGCAGCCCATGTTGATGTCGATGATCTGCGCGCCGCGGTCGACGTTGTAGCGTGCAGCATCGGCCATCGTCGCCGGATCGGCGCCCGCGATCTGCACGGCGACCGGGGCCACCTCGCCGGCGTGGTCGATGCGGCGCAGCGACTTCGCCGTCGTGCGCAGCGCGGGGTTCGACGCCACCATCTCCGACACCGCATAGCCGGCGCCCAGGCGCTTGCACAGCTGCCGGAACGGCCGATCGGTCACGCCCGCCATCGGCGCGACGGCGAGGTTGTTCGGCAGCGCGTAAGGACCGATGCGCACGATGGCTTCGCGGGAGAAAAGCGGGACGGCGGGAGGGAGAATTATACCGTAGCGAGCGCGCTGTCGCGTCGTAAGCCGGGTGTGCCATGCCGTACGCGGGACGCGCGATGCCGCCGCGCGACGGGCGCCTGCGCCGCACGAACGTGCGTTCGCCGGCGCCGGCGCAGGATCACGCGCCGTGCAGCATCGCGCGCGTGAACGAGCGCTTGAGCGGTGGGATCGCGTCGAGGAGCGCGAGGCCGAGGCCGCGCGGCCAGCGTGCCAACGGCAGGTCGGTCCCGAACAGCTGCACGAGGCCGTGCGTAAACGCGATGCCCGCCCACCGGTCGGCGCGCCGCCGCGCAGCGAATGCGGCGAGCATAGCCGGAGCGCCGATCTCCTCGCGCTGCGTCGCGGCGATCACGCGCTTGAGCTCCCAGGCGTCGCGCAAGCCCACGTTGAACCCCTGGCCTGCGATCGGGTGCAGCGTCTGCGACGCATTGCCGATCGCGACGACGCGCGTTGCGATTGCGGGTCGCGCAAATGCGAGCACCAGCGGAAACGATTTCCGTCCCCACGCACGCACGAAGTCCGTGCGCCGGCGGCCGAAATGCTCGGCAAAGCGCGCGACGAACGCCGCGTCGGAGAGCGCGAGCATCGCCTGCGCCCGTTCCGGCGCGAGCGTCCACACGAAGCCGTAGTGAGCCCCTTCGGGCAGGAGCGCGATCGGCCCGTCGGGCGTGAATCGCTCGTAGGCAAGCCCGCCATGCGGCGTCGCAGTCTCGACCTTCCCGATCACCGCGACCTGCCCGTAGTCGTGCTGCACGCGCTCGACCCCCGGAACGGAAGCCCCGGTTCCGTCAGCGATCACCGCGAGGCGCGCGGTCACGCGCTCGTCGGACGGGCCGACCGCGGTGACCGAGCCGGGTGTCGCGTCGATGCGCTCGACCGGCATCGCGTAGCGGACGTCGACACTCGCGCGCTCGAGGGCCGCGTCGAGCGCCCGCTGAAGCGCCAGGTAGGAGACCACGTAGCCGAGCGCGGGAAGCCCGACGTCGGCCGCGTCCAGCAGCGCGGTGCCGAAGCCCCCCGCCTGCGAGACGTCGATGCGCGTGATCGGCGTGACCGCATCGGGCACGGCCTCGAGGGCGCTCCACACGCCGACGCGCTCGTAGATAAGCCGGGCGCCGTGCGAGAGCGCCAGCGAGCGGTCGCCGCGCAGCGATCCGCCCTGCGCCCGCGCATCGAGCGCGACGACGTCGGCGCCGTCGCCGGCGAGCGCCAGCGCGAGCGTCGCGCCGACGGGGCCGGCGCCGATGATGCAGGTATCAGGCATCAGGGAGTCAGGAGACAGGAGTCAGTTGACCGTTGGCAGTCAGCCAGCGCCCGTGCGATCGCCGAGTGTGGCGGCATACGGAACACCCGAGGCTGCGAACATTCGATCCGGTGACGACTCGCCAGCACGCCACGACGCCTACGGCCACCCTTGCTGTCAACTGTCGACTGACTCCTGTCACCTGTTTCCGCAGGCCGCCTCCACCTCCGCCACCGTCTTCGGCGTGTGCCCGGTGAGGTTCTCGTTCCCCGTCGCGGTGACCACCACGTCGTCCTCGATGCGAACGCCGAGTTCGGCGAACTCGGCGGGGACGCCGTCGCCGGCGCGGATGTAGAGGCCGGGCTCGACCGTGAGCACCATGCCGGCCTCGAGCGTCACCGACTCGCCCTTCTCCTGGTAGAGGCCGGCGTCGTGGACGTCCATGCCGAGCCAGTGGCCGGCGCGGTGCATGTAGAACCGCTTGTAGCTGCCGCTCTCGAGCGCGGCGTCGAGCGGCCCGGCGACCAGGCCGAGGTCGACCAGCCCCTCCGCGAGCACGCGCTCGGCGACCTTGTGGTAGTCGTGGAACGCGACGCCGGCGCGCACCGCGTCGAGGCACGCGAGCTGCGCGGCGAGCACCACTTCGTAGACGGCCTTCTGCGCCGCGGTGAACCTGCCGTTCACCGGGAACGTGCGCGTGATGTCGGAGGCGTAGCCGCGGTACTCGCAGCCGGCGTCGATCAGCAGGAGGTCGCCGTCCTGCATCTGGCGGTCGTTCTCGCGGTAGTGCAGCACGCACGCGTTGGGGCCGCTGGCCACGATCGACGGGTAGGCGACCGACTGGGCGCCGTGGCGCAGGAATTCGTGCGCGAGCTCCGCCTCGACCTCGTATTCGTGCATGCCGGGGCGCGCGGCCGCCATCGCGCGCCGGTGCGCCTCGGACGAGATCTGGCCCGCGCGCCGCATCAGCGCGAGCTCGTGCGCGTCCTTGACGAGGCGCATGCGATCGAGCGTCCCGCGCACGTCGACCAGCTCGTCGGGTGCCGCGACGCCGCTGCGCACGCGCGCGCGCACTTCGTTGAGCGTCCCGGCGATGCGCCGGTCCCAGTCGGCATTGAGGCCGACCGGCGTGAAGAGCGCCGGGCGATCCGACGCGAGGTCGGGCAGCACGCGCCCCAGCTCGCCGATCGGGTGCGCCTCGTCGAACCCGAAGATCTCGCGCGCGGCGTCGGGCCCGTAGCGAAAGCCGTCCCAGATCTCGCGCTCGACGTTCTTCTCGCGGCAGAACAGCACGTGCCTGTCGCCGTCGTCCTGGCACACCAGCGCGACCACCGCGTCGGGCTCGGGGAATCCGGTCAGGTAGTAGAAATAGCTGTCGTGGCGATAGGGATACAGCGAGTCGCGGTTGCGCGCGACCTCGGGCGAGGTCGGCACGAGCGCGAGGCCGCCGCCGGCGTGCCTGCGCATCGCGGCGATCAGCGCGTCGCGCCTCCCGCGGTGAACCTGGTGGGCGTTCTTCATGGCGTGGGAGCGTGGGCGCGGCGAGGAGCCGCGCCACAGGCGACGCATTATAGGCCGGGGCACCGCCGTCGCAGCGACCCCTCTAGGGCCTGCTGGCAGGCCCTAGAATGCGGCATGCCGCAGGAGAATATCGCGCCGGTCGGCGCTCCGCTGCGCGAGGCCAAGCAGGCGATGCGCACCCGCATCGCGGCCGTTCGCGACGCGCTCGACGCGACCTGGCGCACCTGGGCGTCCGACGCGATCGTCCGCCGCATCGGCGCGTTGCCCACGTTCGTGGATGCGCGCACGGTCCTCCTCACCGCGCCGTTCCGCAGCGAATGGGACGCGGCGCCGCTGATGGACCTCGCGCTCGCGACCGGCAAGATCGTGGTGCTGCCTCGCGTCGACGAGCCCGCGCGCATGCTCGAGCTCTGCCGCGTCCGCGACGCGAAGCGCGACATCGTCACCGGCTACCGCGGCTTGCCGGAGCCCGCGGCGCATTGCGAGCGCGTGCCCGCCACCGCCATCGACTGGGTGCTCGTACCCGGCATCGCGTTCGATCGCAGCGGAGCGCGGCTGGGCTACGGCGGCGGCTACTACGACCGGATGCTGCCGCTCCTCCCCGAGCGCGCCGCGCGCGTGGCCGGCGCCTTCTCGGCGCAGGTCGTCGACGAGGTCCCGTCGGCACCGCACGACATCCGGATGGACACGGTGGTCACGGAGAGTGGCGTGCTGGTCGACCGGTGGAGGGCCGGGATCGGCGAGGGAACCTAGCTCGCCCTTCGACACGGCCTTCCCGCCCCCGACGTCCCGCCTCCCGTTTCCGCCTGCCGCTTCATGGCCTCCCCCGCCCTCGCCCTCGCCGCGACGCTCGCGATCCAGGTCATCGTGTCGTTCGTCGCGACTGCGGTGGCAGTGCTCGCCCCCGCGATCGCGAGCGACCTCCAGGTTTCGGCGAGCTGGGTCGGCGCATTCGTCGGGCTGGTCTACCTCGGCGCGATGGCGGCGAGCCTCCTGTCCGGCGCGTACATCGCGCGCCACGGCTCGATCCGCGTATCGCAGGTTTGCGTCGTGCTGTGCGCGCTCGGCATCGCCGGCGTCGCCACCGCTGGCCCCGGCGCGCTGCCGCTGGTCGCGGTCGCGGCGCTCGTGCTGGGCGTCGGCTACGGCCCGATCACGCCCGCATCCTCGGAAATCCTCGCGCGCACGACGCCGGCGTCGCGCATGAGCCTCGTGTTCTCGATCAAGCAGACCGGCGTGCCGGCCGGCGCGGCGCTCGCCGGCGCGGTGCTGCCGAGCCTGTCGCTGGTGACCGGCTGGCGCGGCGCGCTGGGGATCGCGGCCGCGGCCGGCATCGCGGTGGTGGTGGTTGCGCAGGCCGTGCGCGGCGCGCTCGACGTGCACCGTCGCGCCGACGACCACTCGGCGTTCGCGCGCGCGCTCGACGCGGTGCGGCGGACGTTCCGCGACCGCGAGCTCGCGTCGATCGCACTCCTGTCGCTCGTGTACGCCGCCGCGCAGGTGTGCCTCACTACCTTCCTCGTCGTGCACCTCACCAGCGTGCTGGGCTGGTCGCTGGTCGCCGCCGGCCTCGGGTTGTCGGTGGGCACGGCCGGCGGGGTCGCGGGCCGCATCGTCTGGGGCGCGCTGTCGGATCGCACGCAGCAGCCGCGCGCGGTACTCGGCGTGATCGGCGTCATCGCCGGCGCCTGCTCGGTGATCACCGCGTTGTCGACGCCTGCGTGGCCCGCGTTCGTGATCTACGCGACCGTCGCCGTGTTCGGCGCGACGGCCATCGGGTGGAACGGCGTGATGCTCGCGGAAGTGGCCCGGCTCGCGCCGCCGGGCCAGGCTGGCGCCACGACCGGGGCGACCGGCTTCGTGACCTTCGGCGGGGTCATGGCCGGTCCTCCGCTGTTCGCGGCCCTGTCCACCGCGACCGGTGGGACACGCGCCGGCTATGTCGCCATCGCGTTGCTGTCGGGCCTGACGGGCCTGGCCATCCTGCTGCAACGGCCGCGACGGACGACCGACGCAAAGGCCGCCCCTAGACGCATTGGCTGAATGTAAGCGAACACACACTACGGGCTGGGGTCCGGTCGGTCCGAGCGCTCGAACGGCGACCCGTCCCCGCTCGCGCCTGGCATCCGGACATCACTGGGCCAGTCAAACGATCGTTTTTGGAAATGATTTCCATGATGTGGTAACTTCGCTGTGCATCGCCCGAGGAGGCGACGCAGCGACGGGAGAGGCCCCGACGCGACGCGGCGCAGCAATACAGCCGCGGGCGTCGTCCCTACAATCGACCTTCCCCCCGCAGTCCCTTCCGCCGATTCCCCTTGCCGCCGGAGCTTCGACCCGCCATGGACGCGACCTCGACCAACGATCCCGATCCGCAGGAAACCCGCGAATGGCTCGACGCGCTCGCCGGGGTGCTCGAGAACGAGGGCCCCGATCGCGCACACCAGCTGATCGAATCGCTGATCGATCGCGCGCGCCGCGACGGCGCGCACATGCCGTTCTCGGCCAACACCGCGTACATCAACACGATCCCGACGCACCGGCAGGTGCGCATCCCCGGCGACCAGGCGATCGAGCATCGCATCCGCTCGTACGTGCGCTGGAACGCGATGGCGATGGTCGTGCGCGCGAACAAGCACACCAACGTCGGCGGCCACATCGCGAGCTTCGCCTCCGCCGCGACGCTCTACGACGTCGGCTTCAACCACTTCTGGCGCGCGCCGTCCGAGAGCCACGGCGGCGACCTCGTGTTCGTGCAGGGCCACTCCGCCACCGGCGTGTACGCGCGCGCCTACATGCTCGGCCGCATCACCGACGAGCAGATGGACAGCTTTCGCCAGGAGGTCGACGGCAAGGGCATCTCGAGCTACCCGCACCCGTGGCTGATGCCGGACTTCTGGCAGTTCCCCACGGTGTCGATGGGCCTCGGCCCGCTGATGGCGATCTACCAGGCGCGCTTCATGAAATACCTCGAGGACCGCGGCTTCGCGACGACCGAAGGGCGCAAGGTGTGGTGCTTCTGCGGCGACGGCGAGATGGACGAGCCCGAGTCGATGGGCGCGATCGGCATGGCGTCGCGCGAGACGCTCGACAACCTGATCTTCGTGATCAACTGCAACCTGCAGCGCCTCGACGGCCCGGTGCGCGGCAACGGCAAGATCATCCAGGAGCTCGAGAGCGATTTCCGCGGCTCGGGCTGGAACGTCATCAAGCTGGTGTGGGGCACCCACTGGGACGCGCTGTTCGCGCGCGACAAGAAGGGCATCCTGATCCGCCGGATGATGGAGGTCGTCGACGGCGAGTACCAGACCTTCAAGTCGAAGGACGGCGCCTACGTGCGCGAGTACTTCTTCAACACCCCGGAGCTCAAGGAACTGGTCGCCGACTGGTCGGACGACGACATCTGGAACCTGAACCGCGGCGGCCACGACCCGCACAAGGTCTACGCGGCGTTCCACGCGGCGGTGCACCACAAGGGCCAGCCGACCGTGATCCTCGCCAAGACGATCAAGGGCTACGGGATGGGCGAGTCGGGCGAGGCGCAGAACATCACGCACCAGCAGAAGAAGATGACCGGCGGTTCGATCGCGCGCTTCCGCGACCGTTTCCAGATCCCGGTCCCCGACGACAAGCTCGACGAGGTGCCGCTGGTCAAGTTCGAGGAAGGCAGCAAGGAGCTCGAGTACATGCGTGCGCGGCGCATGGAGCTCGGCGGCTACCTGCCGTCGCGCCGCCGCAAGGCCGAGCCGTTGCCGGTGCCGGAGCTCGCCGTGTTCGAGCGCTTCCTCAAGAGCACCGACGACCGCGAGATCTCGACCACGATGGCGTTCGTGCAGATCCTGCAGACGCTGGTGCGCGACAAGGTGCTGGGCAAGCGCATCGTGCCGATCGTGCCCGACGAATCGCGCACGTTCGGCATGGAAGGCATGTTCCGCCAGCTCGGCATCTGGAACCAGCTCGGCCAGCTCTACACGCCGCAGGACGCCGACCAGCTGATGTTCTACAAGGAGTCGCAGAGCGGCCAGATCCTGCAGGAGGGGATCAACGAGGCCGGCGCGATGTGCGACTGGATGGCCGCCGCGTCGAGCTACTCGACCCACGGCGTGCCGATGATCCCGTTCTACATCTTCTACTCGATGTTCGGCTTCCAGCGCGTCGGCGATCTCGCGTGGGCCGCGGGCGACATGCGCTGCCGCGGCTTCCTGCTGGGCGGCACCGCCGGGCGTACGACGCTCAACGGCGAAGGCCTCCAGCACGAGGACGGTCATTCGCACCTGATGTCGGCGACGATCCCGAACTGCATCTCGTACGACCCGACGTTCGGCTACGAGGTCGCGGTGGTGGTGCAGGACGGCTTGCGCCGCATGGTGGCCGAGCAGCAGGACTGCTACTACTACCTGACGGTGATGAACGAGAACTACGTGCACCCGGCGATGCCGGAAGGCGCGGCGGGCGACATCATCAAGGGGATGTACCGCTTCGCGACCGGCGCGGCGACCAAGAAAGCCGGGGCGCGCGTGCAGCTCCTCGGCTCGGGCACGATCTTCCGCGAAGTGATCGAGGCCGCGAAGCTCCTGCGCACCGACTGGGGCGTCGAGGCGGACCTGTGGGGCTGCCCGAGCTTCACCGAGCTCGCGCGCGACGGGCACGCCGTCGCACGCTGGAACATGCTGCACCCCGCCGAGGCGCAGCGCGTCTCGCACGTCGAGCACTGCCTCAAGGGCACCGAGGGACCGGTGATCGCCGCGACCGACTACATGCGCGCGTTCGCCGAGCAGATCCGCGCCTTCGTGCCGCGCCGCTACGCCGTGCTCGGAACCGACGGCTTCGGGCGCTCCGACACGCGCGAGAAGCTGCGCCATTTCTTCGAGGTCGACCGCCACTGGGTCGTGCTCGCGGCGCTGAAGGCGCTCGCCGACGAGGGCACGCTCCCGGCATCGAAGGCCGCGGAAGCGGTGAAGAAGTACGGCCTCGACCCGGGCAAGCCCGCGCCGTGGACGGTGTGAGCGGAGGCCGCGAGCGATGAGCACGATCGACGTCAAGGTGCCCGACATCGGCGACTTCACCGATGTCCCGGTGATCGAGGTGCTGGTCAAGCCCGGCGACAGCGTGAAGGTCGACGATTCGCTCGTCACGCTCGAGAGCGACAAGGCGACGATGGACGTGCCGGCGCCCGCCGCCGGCACCGTGAAGTCGGTCGCGGTCAAGGTCGGCGACAAGGTGAGCGAAGGCGCCCTGGTGCTCGTCATCGACGCGGCAGGCGGCGCAGCCGCCGCCCCCGCGAAGGCGGCAGCCGCGCCGGCGCCCGCGAAGAGCGCCCCTCAGCCGACGACTTCGGCCCCGTCGCCCGGCGCCCCTCGCCCACCGACCGCGGCGCCGCAAGGCGCCGTGGACGTGAAGGTCCCCGACATCGGCGATTTCACGGACGTGCCCGTGATCGAGGTGTTCGTGAAGGCGGGCGACACGGTCAAGGTCGACGACGCGCTGGTGACGCTCGAGAGCGACAAGGCGACGATGGACGTGCCCGCGCCGCTCGCCGGCGTGGTCAAGTCCGTCGCCGTCAAGGTCGGCGACAAGCTGTCGGAAGGCTCGCTGGTCGCGGTCGTCGAGGCCGCGGCCGGTGCGCCGGCGATGCCTGCTGCACCCGCGAAGCCTGCGCCGGCCGCGACGGAAGCGCCGCAGGCGGCCGCGAGTCCCGCGGCCGCTCCCGTTGCCAATCGCCCGTCCCCCGAGGAGACGGGCGCACGCGGCGCCCCCGTCGACGAAGTGGCCTTCCGCGTCGCGCACGCGTCTCCGTCGGTGCGTCTGATCGCCCGGGAGCTCGGCGTCGACCTCGGCAAGGTCGCCGGAACCGGCCCGAAGAGCCGCATCCTGATCGAGGACGTGCGCGCGTTCGTCAAGAAGGTCATGAGCGGCGCGGCTGCCCCGGCGGTCGCCGGGGCCGCAGGCGCGATCAGCGGTGGCGGGGAGCTCAACCTGATCCCCTGGCCGAAGGTCGACTTCGCGAAGTTCGGCGCGGTCGAGACGAAGCCGCTGTCGCGCATCAAGAAGCTCTCGGGCGCGAACCTCGCGCGCAACTGGGTGATGATCCCGCACGTCACGCAGTTCGACGAGGCCGACATCACCGACCTCGAGGCGCTGCGCGTCGCGCTCAACAAGGAGAACGAGAAGGCCGGCATCAAGCTCACGATGCTCGCGTTCCTGATCAAGGCGTCGGTCGCCGCGCTCAGGAAGTTCCCCGACTTCAACGCCTCGCTCGACGGCGACAACCTGGTGCTGAAGCAGTACTTCCACATCGGCTTCGCGGCCGACACGCCCAACGGCCTGGTCGTGCCGGTGCTGAAGAACGCCGACCAGAAGGGCGTGCTGCAGATCGCGAGGGAGATGGGCGAGCTCTCGTCGAAGGCGCGCGATGGCAAGCTCGGCCCGGCCGACATGCAGGGCGGATGCTTCTCGATCAGCTCGCTCGGCGGCATCGGCGGCACGGCGTTCACGCCGATCATCAACGCGCCCGAGGTCGCGATCCTGGGCGTGTCGAAGAGCGCGCACAAGCCGGTGTGGGACGGCAAGGCGTTCGTGCCGCGCCTGATGCTCCCGTTGTCGCTCTCGTACGACCACCGCGTGATCGACGGCGCGTCGGCCGCCCGCTTCACCGCCTACTTCGCCGCGCTGCTCGCCGACCTGCGTCGGGCGATGCTCTAGGAATCGCGCCATGGCCACCGTCGACGTGAAGGTCCCGGACATCGGCGACTTCAAGGATGTGCCGGTCATCGAGGTGCTGGTGAAACCGGGCGACGTCGTGAAGCCCGAGGACGCGCTGGTCACGCTCGAGAGCGACAAGGCGACGATGGACGTGCCCGCGCCGGTCGGCGGCACGATCACGTCGATCGCAGTGAAGGTCGGAGACAAGGTGAGCGAAGGCGCGCTGGTGCTCCTGCTCGATAGCGCGAGCGCGGCAGCCGCAGCGCCCGCGAAGGCCGCGCCCGCGCCCGCCAAGCCGGCGCCCGCACCATCGCCTGTCGCCGATCGCCCATCGCCCAAGGCGGCCGGCGAGTACGCCGGCAAAGCCGATCTCGAATGCGAGATGCTGGTGCTCGGGGCAGGGCCCGGCGGCTACAGCGCGGCGTTCCGCGCCGCCGACCTCGGCATGAAGACGGTGCTCGTCGAACGCTACGCGACGCTCGGCGGCGTGTGCCTCAACGTCGGCTGCATCCCGTCGAAGGCGCTGCTGCACGTCGCCGCGGTGATGGACGAGGCGAAGGCGATGGGCGACCACGGCATCACGTTCGCCGCGCCGCAGGTCGATCCGGTCAAGCTGCGCGGCTGGAAGGACAAGGTAGTCGGCAAGCTGACCGGCGGACTCGCCGGCATGGCGAAGGGCCGCAAGGTCGAGGTGGTGCGCGGCGTCGGGCAGTTCCTCGATCCGCACCACGTGGAAGTCGAGCTGACGCAGGGCGCCGGCCAGGACAAGACCGGCGCGAAGAAGGTCGTGCGCTTCGCCAAGGCGATCATCGCGGTCGGCTCGCAGGTCGTGCGACTGCCGTTCGTACCGGAGGATCCGCGCGTGCTCGACTCGACCTCCGCGCTCGAGCTCGACGGCGTGCCCAAGCGCATGCTGGTCATCGGCGGCGGCATCATCGGCCTCGAGATGGGCACCGTGTACTCGACGCTCGGCACGCGGCTCGACGTCGTCGAGATGATGGACGGCCTGATGCCCGGCGCCGACCGCGACCTCGTGCGCGTGTGGGAGAAGATGAACAAGGCGCGCTTCGACCGGATCATGCTGAAGACCAAGACCGTCGCGCTCGAGGCGCGGAAGGACGCGCTGTATGCGACGTTCGAGGGCGACGGCGCGCCGCAGGGCCCGCAGCCGTACGACAAGGTGCTGATGAGCGTCGGCCGCGCCCCCAACGGCAGGAAGATCGCCGCGGACAAGGCCGGCGTCACGGTCACCGATCGCGGCTTCATCCCGGTCGACGCGCAGATGCGCACCAACGTCGCGCACATCCACGCCATCGGCGACGTCGTCGGCCAGCCGATGCTCGCGCACAAGGCGGTGCACGAAGGCCATGTCGCCGCCGAGGCCGCGGCGGGGCACAAGAGCTTCTTCGACGCGCGCGTCATCCCGTCGGTCGCGTATACCGATCCCGAGATCGCCTGGGTCGGCCTCACCGAGGACGACGCGAAGGCCAAGGGCATCGCGGTCACCAAGGGCGTGCTTCCGTGGGCGGCGTCGGGGCGCGCGATCGCGAACGGGCGCGACGAGGGGCACACCAAGCTCCTGTTCGACGCGGCCACGCACCGTATCGTCGGCGGCGGCATCGTGGGCACGCACGCCGGCGACCTGATCGGCGAGATCGCGCTCGCGATCGAGATGGGCGCCGACGCGGTCGACATCGGGCGGACGATCCATCCGCATCCGACGCTGGGCGAATCGATCGGCCTCGCGGCGGAGGTCGCCGAAGGCGTCTGCACCGACGTGCCGCCGGCCCGCAGGAAGTAACCGACGCTCGCCGCGGTCGGTGCGTGCGCGCGAGTCCGCGGGGCCGCGCGGTCCTGCACGCGGTCCCGCGCGTCGAATTTTCCGCTTCCGTCGTCCGGCGGCTCCGGTTACGATGTTCGAGGCACGTTGATTGCTTACCGTCGCAAGCCATGTCCATGTCTCGCGCCCTGTCCGTCGTCGCTGCCGCCTGCGCGCTGCTCGCCGGCGCGCCGGCCATCGCCGCCACGCTGGTGGACTGCCCGTTCAAGGGAAGCGGCGATCCGCTCTCGCGCGGCTTCTATGTCGCCGACTACGACGGCGCGACGTTGTCGACCGTGACCATGGGGCACGCCGCCGCACTCGCGGGCGAACGCACGATCGTGCTGACCGCGCGCCTGCACGCCTACAACGGAGGCGTGCTCGGCGTCGCGACGGTCACGCGGGAGATCGGCCCGGCGATGAGCGCCTCGGTGTTCGACTTCGGCCATGTCCGGCTGATCCCGGGCACGACCATCGCCTTTACGCAGGCGGCCGTCGCCGCGATCGTAGGACACGGCCGGATCGCCGGCGACGGCCAGTGCCCGGGCATCACGCAGACGATCGACACCGCGCCGCCGCTGAGCGAGGACGCGGGCGACAGCGTCGGACTCGTCATCACCGGCTCGCCCGAACTGGCCGGAATCGCGACGACGTTCTCGTGCCCGCTCGACCCCTCCGCCGGGGGCGATGCCACGACGCGCGGCTTCTTCGTGTCCGACTACGGCGGCATCAAGATCGACACGATCACGCTGTTCCACCGCGCGACGACCAACGGCCTTCGTCGCATCCGGCTGACGGCGCGGCTCGGCACCTACGACGGGCCGTTGCTCGCCACCACGTCGCTCCAGCGACAGCTCACCGCCACGCGCAGCGCCTCGGTGTTCGACCTCGGCGGCGTGGAGGTGCCGGCCGGGTCGACGATCACCATCGTGCAGGAGATCCTGTCCGGCGGGACTGACGTGACGCACGACATCGGCTTCGGGCCCTGCGCGGGCGTCGAGCAGACGGTCGGCAGCGCAGCGCCGCTGGACACCTTCCGTCGCGCATCGGTCGGCGTGACCATTGTCGGACGCGTCGCGACCGCCGAGCCGCTCACCGTCGTCGAGTACTTCCACGCCGGCTTCGGCCACTCTTTCACCTCCGCCGACCGGGACGAGATCGCCGGGCTCGACGCTGGCGCGTACGGCGGTGCGTTCGTGCGCACCGGGCAGACGTTCCACGCGCGCGACGGTCCCGCGGCGGGCGCGTTGCCGGTGTGCCGTTTCTTCACCGTCGCGTTCGCGCCGAAGAGCTCGCACTTCTACACGGCGGACCCGGTCGAGTGCGCCGGCCTCAAGGCGAATCCGGCCTGGCAGTACGAGAAGATCGCGTTCTACATCGCCGCACCCAAGGGGCAGGTCTGCCTCGGCGGCGACGTGCCGGTACTCCGGCTCTACAACGACGGCATGACCGGCGCACCGAACCACCGCTTCACCGAGAGCCAGGCGATCTACGACGACTTCGTCGCGAACCAGCACTGGACGCCCGAAGGCGTCCGCTTCTGCGCGCCGCTGTAGCG
>DATLIR010000192.1:0-2908 GCA_035539315.1 Casimicrobiaceae bacterium | reverse complement strand
CGCGTCGCGCGCGTGCTGCCCGGCATGCAGAGCGCGTTCGTCGAGATCGGCCTCGAGCGGGCGGCGTTCCTGCATATCGCGGACATCTGGGAGCATCGCCAGAACGGGCACGGCGAGCACCGGCCGATCGAGCGCATCCTGCACGAGAGCCAGACGCTGCTCGTGCAGGTGATCAAGGATCCGATCGGCACGAAGGGCGCGCGGCTGTCCACGCAGCTGTCGCTGGCCGGGCGGCTGCTCGTCTACCTGCCGCAGGACTCGCACATCGGCATCTCGCAGCGCATCGAGAACGAGCAGGAACGCGAGAGCCTGCGCGCCAAGCTGCAGACGCTGCTGCCCGAAGGCTCGGCCGGCGGCTTCATCATCCGCACGATGGCCGAGGCCGCTTCCGAGCGCGAGCTCGCGACCGACATCGGATACCTGACGAAGCTCTGGCGCGACCTGACTGCCCGCGCCGAGCACGTTCCCGCCCCGGCGCTGCTCTACCAGGACCTCAATCTCGCGCAGCGCGTTCTGCGCGACATGACCGCGGACGAAACGGCGCGCGTGCTCGTCGACTCGCGCGAAACGTACGTGAAGATGCAGGACTTCGCCCGCGAGTACACGCCGGCACTCGTCGAGCGCATCAACCACTACACCGGCGAGCGGCCGCTGTTCGACCTGCATGGCGTCGAGGACGAGATCGAGAAGGCGCTCGCGCGCCGTGTGGATCTGAAGTCCGGCGGCTACCTGATCATCGACCAGACCGAGGCGATGACGACGATCGACGTCAACACCGGGGGCTTCGTCGGCGGCCGCAGCTTCGACGACACGATCTTCAAGACCAACCTCGAGGCCGCGCAGGTGATCGCGCGGCAGCTGCGGATGCGCAACCTCGGCGGCATCATCATCATCGACTTCATCGACATGGAGAACGCCGACCACCGCAGCGCGGTGCTGGCCGAGCTCGACAAGGCGCTCGAAAAGGACCGCACGCGCCTGACGGTGAACGGGTTCACGCAGCTCGGCCTGGTCGAGATGACGCGCAAGCGCACGCGCGAGTCGCTCGCGCATATCCTGTGCGAGCCGTGCCCGACGTGCCAGGGCCGTGGCGAGCTGAAGACGCCGCAGACCGTCTGCTACGAGATCCTGCGCGAGATCCTGCGCGAGGCGAAGCAGTTCAATGCGCGCGAGTACCGGATCCTCGCCTCGCAGTCGGTGATCGACATGTTCCTCGACGAGGAGTCACAGAGCCTCGCGGGGCTGGGCGACTTCATCGGCAAGCCGATCTCGCTGCAGGTCGAGTCGCTCTACACGCAGGAGCAGTTCGACATCGTGCTGATCTAGGCGTGGCAACGTATCGCGATCGGCGTACGGCGCCGATCGCACGATACTTTGTCCCGGGGAAAGTGCGTGTCCGGCTTGGGGCGGCCCGACGCCGGACATGGGGCAGAGGCCACGCAATCCCAAACGCATCGATCGTGCCGTCCCGCGATTCCAACGGAGCCAACGCTTGAGCCTCTGGTCGCGCCTCAAGGAAGCGTTCGCGCGCTGGTTCCGCCGCGAGCCGGCGCCCGGAAGCTATCTCGACGGCCGCGCCGCCGCGTGGAACGGCTGGCTCGCGATGAATCCGACCGTGCTGCCGCGGCGCGACTATCGGCTCTACGTGCCGCGCGGCGCCTCGCGGTTCAGGCGGATGCCGCTCATCGTGCTGTTACACGGCTGCAAGCAGACGCCCGACGAGATCGCGCGCGGCGCGCGCATCGCGGCGCTCGCCGACAGGCTCGGCAGCTACGTGCTGCTGCCGCAGCAGTCGGAGGGCGCGAATCCCTATCGCTGCTGGAACTGGTTCGACACGGCGACCGCATCGGGGCGCGGCGAGGCGGCCATCGTCGCGTCGATGATGCGCAAGGCGCTCCGCTGGCGCCGCCGCGACGACGCTCGCACCGCGGCCGTCGGCATGTCGGCCGGCGGCGCCCTCGCCGCGATCCTCGGCGTGCATCACGGCGACGCCGTGCGCGCGGTGGTCACCGTCGCGGGCATCGCGAGCGGCGCGGTCACTTCGCCGCTCACCGCGCTCACGGTGATGAAGCGCGGCCCCGAGACCGACGTCGCCGCGATCGGCCGCGTCGCGCACGCGTCGGCGAGCGCCGACGCAAGCCGCGTCCCGCTGCTCGCGATCCACGGCCGCCACGACGACGTGGTCGCGGCGCGCCACGCCGCCGCGCTCGCGCGGCAGTACCTCGCGCGCAACGGCTTCGCGGTGCCGGAAGGCGCCGACTCGTCGCTGCCCGATCCGGATCACGCGCGCCACGAGGTCCCGGTGCGCGGCCACGGCTTCCAGGTCCGCGACTGGGAGGCGGAGGGCCGCCTGGTGGTGCGCCTCGTCGAGGTCGACGACCTCGGGCACGCGTGGAGCGGAGGCGACGGGCGGCTCGCCTTCAACGAAGCCGCGGGGCCCGACGCGACCGGGATGATCGGCGCGTTCCTCGAGGCCGTGTGGCCGCGGACCTGACCCGCTGCGGCCTCCCGTGCGCCAACCGGGGGGCGGCGCTGGCCCCGAGGTGTCCGTCGCCCGCGCCGGAGTAGCATGACGGCTCGCGAATCCGGAGCGGCGGCGATGAGCGTGCATGCGATGAACCACTTCACGGTGCTGACCGACGATGTCGAGCGCACCGTCGCGTTCTACGGCGAATACCTCGGCCTGGCGCCGGGCTACCGCCCCGACCTCGGCTTCCCGGGGGCGTGGCTCTATGCGGACGGCGCGGCGATCCTGCACGTCGTCGGGGGGCGCAAGCACGAGGAGCTCAAGCCGGGCGTCATCGATCACATGGCATTCTCGGCCCGCGGGCTGAAGGCCAAGGTCGCGCAACTCGACGCGGCGGGCGTGAAGCACGCAGTGCGCAAGCAGGTCGGTTCGGGCGTCTGG
>DATLIR010000191.1:0-3794 GCA_035539315.1 Casimicrobiaceae bacterium | reverse complement strand
TACGTCCCGGTCGCGCTGTTCAAGCTCGTCGTCCATCCCCTCCTGGTGCTGGCGCTGGGCGCGAGCGCGATCGACCTGGGCGTCGACCTCGACCGGCAGGCGCTGGTCGTGATCGCGCTGGTCGCGGCGCTGCCGAGCGCGAGCAACGTCGCGATGCTCGCCGAGCGCTTCGGGGCGGACAACGGCCGCATCGCGCGCATCATCCTCGTGTCGACCGCGCTCGCGTTCTTCACGTTCTCGGCAGCGGTCACGCTGCTGGTGCCCGGACGCTGAGGTTCGGCCCGCGCGCCGGCCGCGGCCGGCGACCGAGGCTATACTTGACGGTCTCGCCCGACGCCGGAGCGCCAGATGCAGTGGAAGATGTCCGAGCAATCGCTGTTCGCGATCCTGCTGCGCTCGCCGTGGTGGATCAGCGCGGCGATCGGCGGCGGTCTTGCGGCGCTCGGCGTGACGCTGCTGCGCGAGGAGTGGCGGATCTACGGCGTGTTCATGGCGGCGCCGTTCGTCGTGATCGCGGGCATCGCGCTGTGGCGTCAGCTTAAGGCGCCGTCGTCGCGGCGGGTGGCGGCGACGCTCGACACCGTGCGCGCGATGCACTGGAACGACTTCTCGGCGGCGCTCGAGCGCGGCTTCAGGCGCGATGGCTACGAAGTCAGCCGCGTAGCGGGCCCGGCCGCGGATTTCGAGATCGCCAAGGCGGGACGCCGCGCCCTCGTCAGCGGCAAGCGCTGGAAGGTGGCGCGCACCGGCGTCGAGCCGCTGCGCGAGCTCGACGGAGCCAAGGCAGCGCGCGACGCGCACGAGTGCATCTACGTGGTCGCGGGCGAATTGACCGAGCAGGCACGCGCCTTCGCCGCGAAGAAGCGCATCCGGCTCATCGGCGGCGTCGAGCTCGCGACGCTCGTTCCCGAGGCGCCGGCGGCGCGGCGCCGCTGAGCGCGTCGCCGGTGAGGCGCGGGTGAAGCCCGGCGATGCGCACCGGCTCGACCGGCTGGTCGCGGACGCCCGCCGCGCGGCGCTCGAGCGCGGGCAAGGCTACCGCGAGCAGGCGCTCAAGCTCTATCCGTGGGTGTGCGGGCGATGCGCGCGCACGTTCACGCGCGAGAACCTGCGCGAGCTGACCGTCCACCACCGCAACCACGACCACGACGACAACCCGCCGGACGGCAGCAACTGGGAGCTGTTGTGCCTCTACTGCCACGACAACGAGCACCAGCGGCAGCTCGCGGGACAGGGTGGGCTGGGCGCCGGCGATCCCGGGGCGCCGGCGACGCACGCGCCGTTCGCCGATCTCAAGGCGATGCTGGAGCGCGGTCGCAAGCCGAAATGAGCGCCGCGCCACCGAGGGGCTGGAAATCCCCGCCCGCCGCCGCCATCTAACCTGCTCCTCCCTTCGCGCGAGCCGCCATGCCCGTTCGTCGCCTTTCCTTCACCACCGTCCCCGGCCAGCGGCCGGCCGGGGTCCTGCGCACCATCGCGTGGGCGAGCGCCGCAGCGCTCGTCGTGGTGGCAGGACTCGCGTTGTCGATCGTCGTGGTCGCGGCGGGGCTGGTGGTCGGCGCGCTCGTTTGGGGCTACGGCGCATGGAAGACGCGCGCGCTCCGCCGCGCGCTGCGCGAGCAGGGCGGCGCGCACGAGGCGTGGCAGGGTCCGGACGCCGGTCGCGTCATCGAAGGGGAGGCGGTGAGCCTCCCCGACGAGCCGCGCTGAACGGTCGCGGCGGCGATGTCCGTGCGCCCGCGCGAGGAGCGACGCTTGCGTCCGGAACGCCTCGCCTGGGTCGACCGCGTCGTCGCCTGCTTCGCGCTTGCGATGATGGCGGCGTTCCCCGCGACGCGCGCGTCCGCGCAGGATCCCGCGCCGCACGCGATCGACATCCCGCCCTGGTTCGCGACGTCGTTCCTCGACTTCCGCGACGAGGTCGCCGAGGCCGCGCGCAGCGGCAGGCGCGTCATGCTCTACGTCGGACAGGACGGCTGCCCGTATTGCACCAAGCTCATGACCGCGAACTTCTCGCAGGGCGACATCGTCGCGAAGACGCGCGCCGGTTTCGTCGCGATAGCGCTCGACCTGTGGGGCGATCGCGAGACCACCTGGATCGACGGAACGGTGGCGAGCGAGAAGGCGCTCGCCGCGAGGCTCGACGTGCGTTTCACGCCCACGCTCCTGTTCCTCGACGAGGCCGGCAACGTGGTCGTGCGTCTCGACGGCTACTGGCCGCCGCGGCGTTTCGGCGCGGTGCTCGACTACGTCGCGGCGAAGGCGGAAAGCCGCGAGCCGCTCGCCGATTGGCTGGCGCGCACCGCGAAGGAGCCATCGCGTGCCGCACGTACGGCCGAGCCGTTCCTGCTCGGCCCGCCCTACGATTTCACGCGACGCACGGGCGCCCGCCCGCTGGCGGTGATCTTCGAGAGCCCCGACTGCGACGCCTGCGACGAGATGCATCGCGAGGCGTTCCGCCGCGCCGACGTGCGCGCCGAGCTCGCGCGCGTCGACGTCGCCAGCCTGTCCATCGGTGCCGCGACACCGGTGACGACGCCGCGCGGCCGCGCCACGACCGCGCGCGCATGGGCGCGCGAGCTGGGGGTCGCCTATACGCCGTCGGTCGTCTTCTTCGACGCGTCCGGCACCGAGGTCTTCCGCATCGGCGCCTACCTGCGGCCGTTCCACTTCGCGTCGTCGTTCGCCTACGTGGCCGACGCGGGGTACCGCGACGAGCCGTCGTTCCAGCGCTGGCTGCGCGCGCGCGCCGACCGCATGCGGGCGCAGGGCAAGCGCGTCGAAGTGTGGGAATGAGCGCCGCTCCGATGGATGGCGACGAACCGCCACCGCGGCCGCCGACACGACCCGCTGCAGACGACTGCTGCCAGGGCGGCTGCGTCCGCTGCGTGTACGACCTCTACGAGGACGCGATGGATCGCTACCGCGCGGAGCTGGCCGCCTGGCAGGCCCGGCGCGGGACCATGCTTCCGCGCTGAGGCCCGGTGGGCAACGTGACCGATCGGTTGCGATCGGAGCACCGGGTGCGCGCCGACGTGCCGGGTCGCGCGGTGGACAGCTCGCCGGGCATCGGCCCGTCCGATCGCGCCGATCCAAAACCGTGATTGGATTCCCGGGGGCGGCGTCCCTATCGTGGAAGGGCGGCGAAAGGTCGCCGCGCGACTTCCAAGGAGTCCTTCATGTCCCCCCGAATACCGTCCGCGCATGACCGCGGGCCGCTGAGCTGGTCGCTGGTTGCGGCCGGGCTGTGGATTCGCACCGGCATCGCCGGAGCTGGCGTCGCCATCGTGGCGCCCGCGCTTTTCGCGACCGGCGAAGCCTCGCTCCCCGTCGCGGCGTTGCTGATGGCGGCGGGCGGGGTGCTCGCGTGGCTCGCCTGGCACCGCACGCATGTCCTCCTCGGTGACGACGAGGCCGTGCCGAACGCACGCGGCACTTCCACCGTCATCATCCGGCGCCGCTCTCCCGCCCTCTAGCGATCAGGCCTGGCCGCTGCCCGGCACCGCCTTGGCTGGCGGACGCGGGCGCGGCGGCGCGAGGCTCGGCGCCACGCCGGCCGCGCCATTGCATGCCGCGACCTCGCGCTCGTTGAACTGCGCGAAGCTGCGCAGCGCGCCGACCTCGCGCGCGAGCGAGGCGCACAGACTCGACGGCGGTGTTGCCCAGGGTCCGATGCCCACGCAGCGTCGATCGTCGCACTGCCAGGCGACGTTGCCGGCGCTGACGGCGCCCTGGCGCTTCGCGGGCGCCAGCGTCTCGGCGAGATAGGACACGTCCTCCGCGCGCGCGCTCGT
>DATLIR010000190.1:0-15154 GCA_035539315.1 Casimicrobiaceae bacterium | reverse complement strand
GCGATCAGGAACGGCGCGAGCAGCGGGAAGCCGCAGCCCAGCCCTTCCCACCAGACACGGAACGCGCGCTTGAGCCCGCGCTCGAACTGCGTGCGCGAATCGCGCCGCGCATAGGCGTCCGAGATCGAGAACTGCAGGTAGACGCCGAACAGCCACTTGCCCGGCGTCGTCGCGAGCGACGCGATCAGGAGCGCCTCGACCGCCACCCACGAGCCGGTGATGATGGTCGGCGCGATCAGCGGATGGCCGAGCCAGTAGGCGACGTGCTCGGGCACCGCGCCCGCGCCCTTGAGCTCGGAGAGCAGGAGCGCGAGCACGAGCCCCCAGATCGCGTAGTCGAACAGGCGCGCGCCCAGGCGCTGCCACGGCCGCGGCTCGCTGGTCCGTCCGGATTTCGCGCGCTCGAGCTCCGCCATGCGGAGCTGGAAGATCCAGCTCGCGTCCTCCTGGGGCTGGTTGGTGCCGAGGAACACGCTCTTCTCGCGCCGCCAGTTGAGGATCGCGAGGTCGGTCTGCGGCTGCAGCGGCGGCGCCTGTGGCGTGCGGCGCCGGAACAGCCACCACGCGCCGTGCACGGCGCCATAGACGACGGTCAAGCCGAGCAGGCCGAGCGTCAGCCATACGAGCACCTGTTTGGCGACCAGTACGGCGTCGTCCGGCGTGACGAACACGATCGCCCCGGCGATGAACGCGCCGAACAGCGCGCACAGCGCGAGCGTCACGATCGGCGAGCGGCCGAACGTCGCCACGCGCTCGGTCAGGCCGGGATGGTGGAAGTCGAGCGCCTCGCGCTCGTCGGTGCCGGAGAGCACCGCTTCGAGCGCGTCGTCGTCGAGGATGTCGCTCTTCGGCTCGTCCGCCGCGTCGGCGCCGACGTCGGTCTGCTCGCCCGCCTCGGCCACCGCATGGGTGACGACGTGCGCGATGCGCTGCTCGGTCGTGCCGGTGGAGAGCGCCAGCTCGTTGTCGTAGCGCGAGCGGCGCTCCGTGTCCGACAGGATGCGGCTCGCGTGGTTGATGAAGCGCAGCGCCTCCTCGACGTTGCCCTGCCCGTCGCGGGTCTTCGCGTAGTACTTGCGGATCAGCCGGCGCAGCGAGGCGCGCACCTCCTCGTCGGAGGCGGTCTGCGAGATGCCCAACGCCTCGTAGAGCGTGGCCTTCATGCCGGGTCTCTGGCCTGGGAGGCGTCCCCGCGGCGGCGACCCGCGGGTTCGCCGACCCGGGCCGCCTCCGATGACGCCTCCGTTATGACAACGGAATCTTGGAATAAAAGGGTCGGCGTGACAAGGCAACCATGCAAGAAGCGCGCCGGGCGCGCCTCAAATGCAACGGGGCCGGAGCGACGGCCGGGCACCCCGGAACCGCCGCTCCGGCCCCGCTGCGCAGGCCGGCCTTCAGGACGCTGGGTGGATCACTCGCGCCCGCTGTCCTTGCTTTCGAGCTTCTCGCGGATGCGCGCCGACTTGCCGGATCGCCCGCGCAGGTAGTAGAGCTTCGCGCGACGCACGTCGCCCTTGCGCTTGAGCTCGATCGACGCGATCAGCGGCGAGTAGGTCTGGAACGTGCGCTCGACGCCTTCGCCGCTGCTGATCTTGCGCACGACGAACGACGAGTTGAGGCCGCGGTTGCGCTTCGCGATGACGACGCCTTCGTAGGCCTGCACGCGCTTGCGCTCGCCTTCGACCACGCTCACGTTGACGATGACGGTGTCGCCCGGCGAGAACGCCGGGTGGCTCTTGGCCAGGCGCTCCATTTCCTCGCGCTCGAGGGTCTCGATGATGTTCATGCGTTTCCTTCCTTTCGTTGGCGGGGACCAGAGGTGCGGCCGCGAAGCCGGACGTGGGACCCTGTCTTGTCGTGCTTCCTAGCCGGCGCCGCCGCGTTCGCGGACCTGCGCCAGCAACTCCCGCTCCTCGTTCGTCAGCGCCCGTCCCTCGAGGAGGTCCGGGCGCCGCCGCCACGTGCGCTCGAGCGATCGCTCGAGCCGCCAGCGGCGGATCGCCTCGTGGTGGCCCGACAGGAGCACGTCGGGCACCCGCGCGCCCTCGTAGGTCTCCGGGCGCGTGTAATGCGGGCAGTCGAGGCGTCCGTCCGCGAACGATTCCTCGACCGCCGATTGCGCGTCGTTCAGCGCGCCCGGCAACTGCCGCGCGATCGCGTCGATCAGCATCAGCGCCGGCAATTCGCCGCCGCTGACGACGAAATCGCCGATCGCGACCTCCTCGTCCACCTCGCGCTCCACCAGCCGCTCGTCGATGCCCTCGTAGCGCCCGGCGAGCAGCACCAATCCTTCGTCGCGCCGCGCGCAAAGGTCGATCACGCGAGCGTGCGTGAGCGGCCGTCCCGCCGGCGTCAGGTGCATCACGCGCGTGCGCGTCGCGCCTTCCTGCGACTGCGCGGCACGCGCCGCCGCGATCGCGGCGGCGAGCGGCGCCGCCATCATCACCATGCCCGGCCCGCCACCGTAGGGCCGGTCGTCCACCGTGCGATGCGCATCGGTCGCGAATTCGCGCGGGTTCCAGCACCGCAACGACCACAGTCCGCGCTCCGCGGCGCGGCCGGTGACGCCCACCTTCGCCGCGTCGGCGACCATCGCCGGAAACAGCGTGACGACGTCGATGCGCTTGACCACGCCCGCCGATCCCGCCGCGCCGGCCTCCATCAGTACTCCGGCTCCCACTCGACGTCGATGCGCCGCGCCTTCAGGTCCACGCCGCGGACGATCGGCGCCACGAACGGCACGAGGCGGTGCTCCGCCGCGCCACCGGCTTCGGCGACGCGCAACACCGGATGCGCGCCGTAGTCCTCGACCGCGACCACCTTGCCCAGCGTCGCGCCCGACCCGCTCACCACGTCGAGGCCGACGAGGTCGGCGAGGTAGATCTCGCCGCGTCGCGGCGCAGGCAATGCCGCGCGCGGCACGCCGACCTCCCGCCCCTTCAGCGCCTTCGCGGCCTCGGGCGTCGCGAAGCCCGCGAGCGAGGCGATCACGGTGCCGCTGTGCTCGCGCGCCTCGATCACGTCGTGCCGCCGCCATGCTCCGCCGCGCTCGCGCATCCACCATTCGCGCTGCGCGACCAATCCTGCCGGATCGTCGCCGAACGGCGCGACCTTGATCCAGCCGCGCACGCCCCACGGGCCGAGCACGCGGCCCATCACGACGTGCGCGTCGGAAGCGTCGGTCAGGCCGCCGCCGGCGTCGAGGGCTTCTCGGCGACCGAGCGCTTGACCAGCATCGCGACGGTGTCCGAGAGCTTCGCGCCCCTGTCCTTCCAGTAGCCGATGCGCTCGTGCGAGAGCTTGAGCGCCGTCTCGTTCGCCGAGGCGATCGGGTTGTAGTACCCGACGCGCTCGATGAAGCGGCCGTCGCGGCGGTTGCGCGAATCGGCGACGACGACGTTGTAGAACGGGCGCTTCTTGGCGCCCCCGCGGGCAAGTCGGATGACGACCATGGTGGGGTTCCAGCCGGGCGAGAAAAGACGTTGATTCTACGACGAAAACGGGCCGCCGGGCAAGGGCGGCCACCGCGGATCCCGCGCGGGCGGCCGCTACGTATGCTCGGGAAATCAAGGACTTACGCGTGAGGGGCGGCGACCGCTAGACTGGCTCGCCCCGTCCGTCCCCGCGCCTGCGATGCCCGAGTCGGTCCCGCTGCCCAAATCGCGCCTCGAGGCGCTCACCGACGGCATCTTCGCGGTGACGATGACGCTGCTGGTGCTGGACCTCAAGTTCCCGCCGCACGCGTTCGACGCCGGCGCCTCGGCGTGGGCCACGCTGGTCGCGATGCTGACCCGGCTCGACGACTACGTGATCAGCTTCGTCGCGCTGTGCATCTTCTGGCTCGCGCACCTGCGCCTGCTGGGCCGGCTGCGCGAGCCGGACACCACCTTCACGTGGCTCAACCTCGCGTTCCTGCTCGTGACCACGTTGGTCCCCACGCTCACCTCGCTGGTCGGCGACAACCCGGCGCATCCGCGCGCCGCGATCCTGTACGGCGCCAACCTGGTCGCGATCCTCGCGATCGAGGCGGCGATGTGGCGGCGCATGTGCCGGCGCCTCGCGAACGCGTCGGTCGGCGACCCCGAGGCGTTGTGGCGCTTCGTGCGCACCCGTTTCATGCTGGCGATCGGCATCGTCGTCGCCGGGATCGCGACCGCGCTCGTCGAGATCCGGCTCGGCGTGAGCGAGGGCATGGCCTCGTATGTCTACCTGCTCCTGCTCGCGGCGGGCGTCGCCCGGCCGCTGTTCGGCGCGGCGCGGAAGCGCTGAGCTTTTCGCGCGTCAGCGCCCCGGCATGATCCCGCGCATGCCGCGCATCATCTTCGCGAGGTTGCCCTTCGCGACCATCTTCATCATCTTCTGCGCCTGCTCGAACTGGTTCAGGAGCTGGTTCACCTCCTGCACGCTGACGCCGGCGCCCGTAGCGATGCGCCGCTTGCGCGAGGCCTTCAGGAGCTCCGGCTTGGCGCGCTCCGCGGGCGTCATCGACTGGATGATCGCCTCGAGCCGCGCGACCTTGCGCTCGTCGACCTGCGCGTTGGCGGCCGCCGCGCGCAGCTCGGCGGGCAGCTTGTCGACCATGCCCGCGAGGCCGCCCATCTTGCGCATCTGCGCGATCTGCGCGCGGTAGTCCTCGAGGTCGAACCCCTTGCCGGCCTTGACCTTCTTCGCGAGCTTCTGCGCCTCGGCCGCGTCGACCGACTTCTGCGCCTGCTCGACCAGCGACAGCACGTCCCCCATCCCGAGGATGCGCGAGGCCATGCGCTCGGGGTGGAAGACCTCGAGGCCGTCGATCTTCTCCGACACGCCGGCGAACTTGATCGGCGCGCCGGTGATCGCGCGCACCGACAGCGCCGCGCCGCCGCGCGCGTCGCCGTCGAGCTTGGTGAGCACGACGCCGGTGAGCGGCAGCGCGTCGCGAAACGCCTTGGCCGTGTTGACCGCGTCCTGGCCCTGCATCGCGTCGACGACGAACAGCGTCTCGACCGGCGCGACCGCGGCGTGCAATTCGGCGATTTCCTTCATCATCGCCGCGTCGACGGCGAGCCGACCCGCCGTGTCGACGATCAGCACGTCGTGGTAGTGGGTGCGCGCCCACTCGAGCGCGCGCGTCGCGATGTCGCGCGGCGCGTCGGTGGCAAGCGACGGGAACACGTCGACGCCGACCTGCGCGCCGAGCGTGGCGAGCTGGGCGATCGCTGCCGGTCGGTAGACGTCGGCGGAAGCGAGCAGCACCTTCTTCTTCTGCTCGCGGAGCAAACGCGCGAGCTTCGCCGCGGTCGTCGTGTTGCCCGCGCCCTGCAGGCCGGCGAGCAGGATCACCGCCGGCGGCCGCGTCGCGAGGTCGAGCGGCGCGGCGCCCGCGCCCATGAGCGCGGTCAGCTCGCGGTGCACGACACCGACCAGCGCCTGGCCAGGCGTCAGCGATCCGGCGACCTCCTCGCCGAGCGCCTTCTCTCGCACGCGCGCGACGAAGTCCTTGACCACCGGCAGCGCGACGTCGGCCTCGAGGAGCGCGAGGCGCACCTCGCGCATCGCGTCGGCGATGTTCTCGTCGGTGAGGCGCGCCTCGCCGCGCAGCGTCTTGACGACGCGCGACAGTCGTTGCGTGAGCTGGTCGAGCATGGGCGGCGGACGGGATGCGCCGCCCGTCGCGGCGGCGCTTGCTACACTGCGGGCGCAAACGCCCCGGACCGATGATTCTACTGCACCTCGCCGCCGCGGCCTGCTACATCGGCGCCGCGTGGGCCACCTGGCCGGGGCGCGTGCTGCCTCTCGCGGCGAGCGGAACGCTGCTGGCGGCGGCGCTGTTGTTGCACGTCGCATCGGTCGTGGCCGGGGTCGCGACGCCGCAGGGGTTCGACCTGTCGCTCACGCACGCGCTGTCGGTGGTCGCCGCGCTGACGGTGCTGGTCGCCGTCGCGACCGGCGCGCTGCACAAGCTGCCGACCATCGGCATCGTCGTGCTGCCGGTCGCCGCCGTGAGCGTGCTCCTGCCGCTGGCCGCACCGTCGACGCACCGGTTTTCCTACGCCGGCGAGCCGTGGGCCACCGCGCACATCGCCGTCGCGCTCCTCGCCTACGCCTTCTTCATCGTCGCCGCGGCGCAAGCGCTGGTGATGACCGGCCTCGAGAAGCGGCTGCACCGCGGGCTCGCCGAGGACGCCGAGATCCCGCCGCTCCTCACGCTCGAGCGCGCGCTGTTCCGCCTCATCGCCGTCGGCTTCGTGCTCCTGTCGCTCGCGCTCGCGAGCGGCCTCTTGTTCTCCGAGCAGCTGTTCGGACGCGCGTTCCAGTTCACGCACAAGAACGTGTTCGCCGTCGCGTCGTGGGTCGTGTTCGGCGCGCTCGTCGTCGGCCGCTGGGGCTACGGCTGGCGCGGCCGCCAGGCGCTGCGCTGGATCCTCGCGGGCACCGCACTGCTGCTGCTCGCGTACCTGGGCTCGAAGTTCGTGCTGGAAGTCATTCTCGGCCGATGAACCGGCCGAGAATGACAGGTATCAAGTATCAGGGATCAGAAGCGACGGGGTTCCTCGAGGCGGCGCATCGAGCGCCGTTGAACGGAAGAGCAGTGGCCAAACGATGAACCAGGCGCACGTCACACCACCCCATGGCCCGCGCCGCGCGTCGCGGATTCGTATCGACCCGGCCTCGAGCGGCGCCCGATGCGCCGCCGCGAGGATCGCGACGCCACTGATCCTTGTCTTCTGATCCCTGATCCCTGATGGACGGCATTCCCGCCTCCACGCTCGCCACGGCGCTCGCGATCCTGCTCGTGCTGTCGGGCTTCTTCTCGCTCGCCGAGACGGCCATGATGGCCGCCAACCGCCTGCGCCTGAAGCACCGCGCGCAGCGTGGCTCGACCGGCGCGCGCACCGCGCTGCAGCTGCTCGGGGAGACCGACCGGCTGCTCGGCGTCATCCTGCTCGGCAACAACCTGATCAACGCCGCAGCCGCAACGCTGACCGCGGTGCTCACCGAGCGCCTGTTCGGCGAAGGCAAGCTCGCGCTCGCCGCGGGCACCGTCACGATCACGTTCCTGATCCTGGTGTTCTCCGAGGTGACGCCGAAGGTGGTGGGCGCCGCCTACGCGGATCGCATCGCGCCGGTGGTCTCGATCACGCTCGCGCCGCTGCTCAAGCTGTTCAAGCCGGCGGTGTGGTTCGTCAACCTGTTCGTGCAGGGGCTGCTCAAGCTCGCGCGCATCGAGACGCCGAAGGACGGCAACGCTGCGCTCTCGCAGGAGGAGATCCGCGCGCTGGTGCTCGAGGGCAACCAGTACTTCCGCGGCAAGCACCGCGCGATGCTCGCGAACCTGTTCGACCTCGAGGCCGTGACGGTCGAGGACGTGATGGTGCCGCGCCCGCAGATCCATTCGCTCGACCTCGCCGCGAAGCCGCAACTCCTGCGCCAGCAGCTCGCGACGAGCTACCACACGCGCGTGCCGGTGTACGAGGGCTCGCCCGACCAGATCATCGGCATCCTGCACCTCAAGAACGTCGTCGGCCTGATGCAGGAAGGCGGCGAGATCGATCCCGAGGCGATCCGGCCGCTCCTGCGCAAGCCCTATTTCGTCCCTGCCGGCACCTCGCTCCTGACGCAGCTGACGCAGTTCCAGGCGGATCGGCAGCGCATCGGCCTGGTCGTCGACGAGTACGGCGAACTCAAGGGCCTGGTGACGATCGAGGACATCGTCGAGGAGATCATCGGCGAGTTCACGACCACCGCGCCGGAGGCGGGCGCCGGATTCCGGCGCGAGACCGACGGAAGCGTCATCGTCGACGGCATGGCGTCGCTGCGGGCGATCAACCGGCGGCTTTCGACGCGCTTCCCGCTCGACGGCCCGAAGACCCTCAATGGCCTCATCGTCGATCACCTGGGCGACATCCCCGAGGCCGGGGCATCGTTCCGCCTCGCCGGGCAGTCGATCGAGATCGTCCAGACGCAGGACCGTGCCGTAAAGGTGGTGAGGTTGCTGCCGCCCGTGGGCCGCCCCGCCTCGCCTTTACAAAGCCGGGATGAGCGCGCATCATCTTCTCGTTGATTTTCATGGATTTGGGATGACGTGACGAGGTGATTTCGACATCGCCCCGGCGGCACGGCGCTTGCTTGGGTCTTTCGTCTCCCGTGCGCAACCTCTCCTGACCGCGCCCCGACCGATGGCCACGCAACCCGCCACCCGAAACCTCTCCGGCCTCGCGCGCGCCTTCGCGCAGCACGGGCTGATGCCCGAGGTCGAGGCCGACTCGTTTCAGACCCAGGCGGCGTCGTCGGGGATCACGTTCGTCGAGCAGCTCCTCGTCGGCAAGCGCTTCACCGCGCAGCAGATCGCGGTGTTCGGCTCGCGTGCGTTCGGCGTGCCGCTCCTCGACCTCGCGTCGTACGACCTCGACCAATTCCCGAAGGAGCACTTCGACGCGAAGATCTCGCACACGCGCCGCGTGCTGCCGCTCGCCAAGCGCGGCAACCGGCTGTTCGTCGCGGTGTCCGACCCGGCCAACATGCAGGCGCTCGAGGAGGTGCGGTTCAAGACCAACCTGGTGATCGAGCCGGTCGTCGTCGAGGATGACAAGCTGGGCTCGGTGATCCACAAGATCCTCGAAGCCTCCGGGGCGACGCTCAAGGACGCGGCGAACCTCGACGACCTCGAGGTCGACATGCAGGAGGCCGGCGGCGCCACCACCCTCGAGGAGGACGCCGAGGTCGAGGACGCGCCGGTCGTCAAGTACATCCAGAAGATCCTGCTCGACGCGATCGCCGGCGGCGCCTCCGACATCCACTTCGAGCCCTACGAGCGGTTCTACCGGATCCGCTACCGCGTCGACGGCATCCTGCACGAGGTCGCCCAGCCGCCGCTCGCGATCAAGGACAAGGTCGCCTCGCGAATCAAGGTCGTGAGCCGGCTCGACATCGCCGAAAAGCGCGTACCGCAGGACGGCCGCATGAAGCTCATGCTGTCGAAGACCAAGGCGATCGATTTCCGGGTCTCGACGCTGCCGACGCTGTACGGCGAGAAGATCGTGATGCGTATCCTCGACGCGTCGGGCGTCAAGCTCGGCATCGAGGCGCTGGGGTACGAGCCCGACCAGCAGCAGTCGCTCCTCGCCGCGATCGGGCGCCCCTACGGAATGATCCTGGTCACCGGGCCCACCGGCTCCGGCAAGACGGTGTCGCTCTATACCTGCCTCAACATCCTGAACCAGCCGGGCATCAACATCTCGACCGCGGAGGATCCGGTCGAAATCCAGCTGCCCGGCGTCAACCAGGTGAACGTGAACGACAAGGCGGGCCTGACGTTCGCGACCGCCCTCCGCGCGTTCCTGCGCCAGGACCCGGACATCGTGATGGTCGGCGAGGTGCGCGACCTCGAGACCGCGGACATCGCGATCAAGGCCGCGCAGACCGGCCACCTGGTGCTCTCGACGCTGCACACCAACGACGCGCCGACGACGCTGACGCGGCTGCTCAACATGGGCGTCGCGCCGTTCAACGTCGCGTCGTCGGTGATCCTGATCACGGCGCAGCGCCTCGGCCGCAAGCTGTGCACGCACTGCAAGCGTCCGGAGGACATCCCGCCCGAGGCGCTGCTGCGCGCCGGCTTCAGCGAGGAAGACCTCGACGGCAGTTGGCAGGCGTTCGCCGCGGTCGGCTGCGACCACTGCGGCGGCACCGGCTACAAGGGGCGCATCGGCATCTACGAGGTGATGACGATCTCCGACGAGATGCGCACGCTGATCATGCGCAGCGGCAACGCGCTGGAGATCGCCGATCTCGCGCAGCGCGAAGGCATCCGCAACCTGCGACAATCGGGCCTCCTCAAGGTGAAGGCGGGCCTGATGTCGCTCGAGGAAATCGAAGCGGTCACCAACGAATGACGCGCGCGCCGCAGCCGCGGGAGCCGGGCCGCGGGGGGCGGCACCGATCTCGCAGCGTCCCGCGAGCGGCGTAACGCAACGACGAAGGAACCACCATGGCCACAGCGACGCTCCCGCGCAAGTCCGACGTCCGGGAATTCACCTTCCTGTGGGAAGGCGTCGACCGCAACAACCGCCAGGTGCGCGGCGAGTCCAAGGCCGCCTCCGAGACGGTCGTCACCAGCAACCTGCGCCGGCAGGGCATCCGCATCACCAAGATCAAGCGCCAGACCTTCCGGGGCGGGCGCCGCGTGTCCGAGAAGGACGTGACCTTCTTCACGCGCCAGCTCGCCACGATGCTCAAGGCGGGCGTCCCGCTGCTGCAGAGCTTCGAGATCGTCGCGCGCGGCCACAGCAACGCGCGCTTCTCGCGGCTGATGATGGACGTCAAGAGCCGCATCGAGGCGGGCTCGAGCCTCGCCGACGCGTTCCGCCAGTACCCCGCGCAGTTCGACAACCTCTACTGCAACCTGGTCGCGGCGGGCGAGAGCTCCGGGATGATCGACGCGATCCTCGACCGCCTCGCGACCTACAAGGAGAAGATCCTCGCGCTGAAGAGCAAGATCAAGTCGGCGCTGTTCTACCCGAGCGCGGTGGTCGCGGTGGCGATCATCGTCGTGTGGGTGATCATGATCTTCGTGATCCCGGCGTTCAAGGACGTGTTCTCGAGCTTCGGCGCCTCGCTGCCGGCGCCCACGCAGTTCGTGATCGACCTGTCCGACGTCGTGGTCAAGTGGTGGTGGCTCGCGTTCCTCGCCATCGGCGGCACCCTCTTCGGCATGTCGGTGCTGTTCAAGCGCTCCGAGACGTTCCGCTACACGATGGACCGGCTGATTCTCAAGTTCCCGGTGATCGGCGACATCCTCGAGAAGGCGACCGTCGCGCGCTGGTCGCGCACGCTCGCGACGATGTTCGCGGCCGGTGTGCCGCTGGTCGAATCGCTCGATGCGGTTGCCGGCGCCGCGGGCAACTCGGTCTACGCGACCGCGACCAAGCGGATCCAGACGGACGTGTCCACGGGCACGAGCCTCACCAACGCGATGATGGCGACGCACCTGTTCCCCAACATGGTCCTGCAGATGGTGCAGATCGGCGAGGAGTCGGGCTCGCTCGACGCGATGCTGACCAAGATCGCCGACTTCTTCGAGCGCGAGGTCGACGACTCGGTCGCGGCGCTCTCCTCGCTGCTCGAGCCGATCATCATCGTCTTCCTCGGCGTCGTGGTCGGCGGACTGGTTGTCGCGATGTACCTGCCGATCTTCAAGCTCGGCGCGGTGGTCTAGGCGCGGCGCCGGTCCCGCGCGCGATGGCGTCCCTCCTCGATCCGGCGGTCGCGCTGCCCGCGGCCGCCGTGATCGGCCTTTGCGTCGGCAGCTTCCTCAACGTCGTCATCCACCGGCTGCCGAAGATCCTCGAGCGCGGCTGGGCCGCGCAATGCGCCGAGCTCGCGGGCCGCGAGCCCGAGCCGGCGCCCCGCTACAACCTCGTCGTCCCGCGCTCGGCGTGCCCGGGCTGCGGACATCCGATCACGGCGCTCGAGAACGTGCCGGTCGTGTCGTGGCTCGCGCTGCGGGGGCGCTGCTCGGCGTGCCGGGCGCGCATTTCGCCGCGCTACCCGATCGTCGAGCTGGCGGCCGGCGCGGCCGCGCTCGCCGCGATCGCCAGGTTCGGGCCGACCTGGACCGGCCTCGCCGCCTGCGGCTTCCTGTGGACGCTGATCGCGCTGGCGTTCATCGACGCCGACACGCAGCTCCTGCCCGACGACCTCACGCTGCCGCTCCTGTGGGCGGGCCTCGGCGCGAACCTGTTCGGCCTGTTCGTGCCGCTCGCGACCGCGGTGATCGGCGCGATCGCCGGCTACCTCACGCTGTGGACCGTGTACTGGCTGTTCAAGCTGATCCGCGGCAAGGAAGGCATGGGCTATGGCGACTTCAAGCTCCTGGCGGCCCTCGGCGCCTGGCTCGGCTGGCCGATGCTGCCGCAGATCGTCCTGGTGTCGAGCGTGCTCGGCGCGGTGGGCGGGATCGCGGCGATGGCGCTCGCCAAGCGCGACGGCGCAGCACCGCTGCCGTTCGGCCCCTGGCTCGCCGGCGCCGGTGTCGTCGCGCTCTTCTTCGGCCCGGCGATCAACGCGCTCTACCTGCGGTGAGCCTGGTCGTCGGCCTCACCGGCGGGATCGGCAGCGGGAAGTCGGCGGTCGCGGCCGCCTTTCGTGCGCTCGGCGTGCCGGTCGTCGATGCGGACGAGATCGCGCACGAGCTCTCGGCGCCCGGCCGCGTGGGCCATGCCGCGGTGGTCGGCGCATTCGGCGCGTCGGTCCTCGCCCACGACGGCACGCTCGACCGCGCCGTGCTGCGCGAGCGCGCCTTTGCCGACGCCGGGTTCCGCGAGCGGCTCGAGGCTGCGCTCCATCCCCCGATCCGCGCCGAAATCGGCCACCGCGTCGGCGCGTGGCGGGCCCCCTACGGCGTCCTGGTCGTGCCGCTGCTGCTCGAGCGCGGCGGAACCGCTGCCCTCGTCGATCGCGTGCTGGTCGTCGACTGCCCCGAGGACGAGCAGGTGCGTCGCGTCGTGCGCCGCAGCGGCCTCGCTCCCGAGGCGGTGCGCGCGATCATGTCGACGCAGCTCCCGCGCGCCGCGCGCCTCGCCCGCGCCGACGACGTGCTCGACAACGCGGGTCCGCACGAGGCGATCGCCGTCGCGGTGGCCGATCTCGACCGCGCATACCGCGACCTCGCCGCGGCGCGCGGCGACACGCGGCCTTGATCGCCCGCGCGATTCGCGCACAATGGCGCACACCATGAAGCCATGCCATGGCTCGACTCCGACACTGCGCCGGCTCTCCCAGCACTTGCGGCCGGAAATTGACTGGCTTCGCCGGCGATTTCCGGATTGCATGCACCGGCCGAAAGTAGGTTTTCACTTTCGACCGGCCACTCCGTGATCAGATACGAGCACCCGCTGAACGAGCGCATCCGCACGCTGATGCGTCTCGAGGACGTCGCGGCGCGAGCGCACGTCTACGTGTCGGGCGACGAGCCGCAGGACCACCACGCCGCGCTCCTCGCGCTGTTCGAGATCGCGGACATCGCGGCGCGCGCCGACCTCAAGACCGAGCTGTTGCAGGAGCTGGAGCGACAAAAGCAGATGCTGGTGCCGCTTCGCGCGAACCCGCGCATCGAGGCCGAAGCGCTGGACGCGCTGCTCGTCGACATCGACGACGTGACGGTGCAGCTGCTCGCGCCTTCCGGCAAGCTCGGCGCGCACCTGCGCGAGAACGAGTGGCTGATGGCGATCAAGCAGCGCACCAGCATTCCCGGCGGCGTCTCCGAGTTCGACCTGCCGGCCTACCACTGGTGGCTGCATCGCGACGCGGCTTCGCGCCGGGGCGACCTGGCCGGCTGGTTCGCGCCGTTCGAGCCGGTGCTCGCGGGGCTGGCCATCGTGCTGCGGCTCCTGCGCGAGAACGCCCGCGTGAGCCGGCACATCGCCTACCGCGGCGTGTTCCAGCTGATGCTGACGACGACCAAGGTCGCCCAGCTCCTGCGCCTCACGCTCGCGCGCGACCTCGCCTGCGTGCCCGAGATCAGCGCCAACAAGTACGCGCTCAACATCCGCTTCATCGGCGTCTCGGGCCTCGACCGCGGCAGCGTCTACGACCGCGACGTCGAGTTCGAGCTCGCGTTCTGCAACCTGTAGCGAGCCGGCGCGCGGCGCGATTCGCCCGCGGGGCCGATATACTCGCGTCGCCGCCCCCGGAACGCGGGGCACCGGACTGCCGCCTCGACACGGCGTGAACGCCACCGACCCGATCCGCCAGCACGCCAGGAGCACGCCCGATGCGCCGGCGTATATCCTCGACGACCGCCCGACGCTGTCGTACCGGGACTTCGACGCGGTGCTCGAGGGGATCGCGCAGCGGCTGCTCGACGCCGGCGTGCACCCCGGCCAGCGCGTCGCGCTCGCGCTGCACCGCGATTTCGCGTTCGTCGCGGTCGCGCTGGCGGCGGCGCGCATCGGCGCCATCGGTTTCACCGCCTACTCGCCCGACGAGGCATGCGATTTCCGCATCGCCTCGCGCGGCGCGGCCCCGAGCACGCTTGCGCCGACGATTGCGGTCGACAAGCAGTGGTTCCTGCCGCCCGACGGCGGCGCGCGGGGCGCACCGGTCGCGATGCATCCGGGCGGAAGCGTGCTGTTCCACATCTTCCACACGTCCGGCACGACCGGCCGGCCCAAGGCGCTGGCGATGAGCCACGACGACATCCTGCGCCGCGCCGAGCGCCGGCGCAGCGCGTTCGCGGTGCCGCATCCGGTGCGGATGCTGGCCAAGGTGCGCCCCGTCGCGTCGTATGGCTTCCAGGTGATGCTGCGCGTGCTCTTCGACGGCGGCGCCGTCGTCGACGCGCCGGCGCTCGAAGGCATGGCGGGCGCCATCATGCGCCACCGCGTCACCTTTCTCGTCGCGCCACCCGGCATCCTGTCCGGCATGATCGCGGTGATGCGCCCCGACGAGGGCCCGTTCCCGACGCTGCACGTGGTCGAAGTCAGCGGGAGCCGCTTAAGCGAACAGCTGGCCGAGGTCGCCGCGCAGCGCGTGTGCCCGAACATCGTCACGATGTACGGCTCCACCGAGGCGGGCCTGATCGCGGTCGCGTCGGCGCGCGAGGCCGGTCACATTCCCGGTGCGGTGGGACGCATCATTCCCGGCGTGGTCGCCGAGATCGTCGACGACTCGGGAACCCCGCTCCCCCCCGACACCGAGGGGGCGTTGCGCCTGCGTGCCGACAGCGCTCAGACCTACCTCCACGACAGCGGGCCGACGGACGCCTTCCGCGACGGCTGGTTCTATTCGGGCGACATCGGGCGCATCACGCGCGACGGATTCCTCGTGATCGCCGGGCGCGCCGACGAGCGCATCAACGTCGGCGGCGGCAAGGTCACACCCGAGTTCCTCGAGCACGCGGCGCTCGCCATCCCCGGGGTGATCGATGCTGCGGCGTTCGCGGTGCCGTCGCGCTTCGCCGGCTTCGATCGCGTGGCCATGGCGATCGTCACCGGGCCGGCGTTCGACTTCGCGGCGTTCCAGGCACGCTGTCGCGAGAAGCTCGGCGTGTACGCGCCCGAGACGGTGCTGCGCATGGAAGCGATCCCGCGCAACGAGAACGGCAAGGTGAAGCGCCAGGACCTGAAGGATCTCGCCGCAGCGCACGCGGTCGCCGCAGAGCGATGAGCCTCGC
>DATLIR010000189.1:0-2269 GCA_035539315.1 Casimicrobiaceae bacterium | reverse complement strand
CGGCAGCTTGAGGCCCGGCGGCAGCGGCATGCCGCCGGTGAGGCCGGACATCTTCTCCTGCGTCACCGCCTCGGCGCGGCGCACCGCGTCGTTCATCGCGGCAGCGACCAGGTCCTCGAGCATGTCCTTGTCCTCGCCGAGCAGCGAGGCGTCGATGGCGACGCGCTTCACGTCGTGGCGGCAGGTCATCGTGACCTTGACGAGGCCCGCTCCCGACTGTCCCTCCACCTCGGTCTGCGCGAGCTCTTCCTGCGCGCGCTTCATGTTGTCCTGCATCTGCTGCGCCTGCTTCATCAGGCCGGCGAGCTGGTTCTTCATCATTGGGTCGGCATCCTCGTGGACGGTCCGCGCGCGCGTCAGCGCGGCTTGATCGAGTCGGGGCGCACGCGCGCGTCGAAGCGCGTGACGACGTCGCGCACGAACGGCTCGTCGCGGAACGCCGCCTCGTGGCGAGCCTTGGCCTCGCTTTTCTCGCGCGCGTTGCGCTCGGCGAGCGAATCGGTGGCGGCCTCGCCGACCTCGAAGGCGAGCAGCAACCGCGCGCCGGTCGCCTGCTCGAGCGCCGCCTTGAGCCGGTCCGCGTAGGGCTTCCCGGCGAGATGCTGGTGCGCGGCCGGCAGCGCGAGCGTGAGCGCACCGCCCTCGAGCCTGCGCATCTCGGTCTGCGCGGCGAGCTCGCGCGCCATGCCGGTCAGGCCCAGGCTCGCCACGAAGCCTGGCCACTCGGACGGCTGCGAAGGCAGCGGAATGCGCGCCGTCGCGGCGGCGACCGGTAGCGGGCGTTGCGCGGCCGGCGCCGACGGAGCCGCCGTCGCGCCCGGGGTCTCGGCGCGCGGGATGCGCGGCGGGGTTTCAGCGCGCGGCGGTCGCCCTGGCGTAGCCGAGGTCGCTCCCGCAGGCTCGAACGCGAGCATGCGCAGCAGCGTCATCGACAGCCCCATCGCCTCGTCCGGCGCGATCGGGAGGTCGGCGCGACCTTGTGCGGCGATCTGCCACAGCAACTGCACCGCTTCGGGGGGGAAGCGTGCGGCGTAGCCCGCGATGCGCTCGCCGTCGTCGTAGCTCTCGGCCGCCTGCGGCACCGCCTGCGCGACCGCGACGCGATGCATGAGCGCGGCCAGCTCGGCCAGCGCGTCGTCGGCGGACAGGCCGCGCGCGGCGATCGCGTCGGCCTGCGCGATGAGCGCCGCGCCGTCGCCCGCGGCGAGCGCATCGGCGATCCGGTAGACGACGTCCCGGTCGACCACGCCAAGCATCGTGCGCACCGCGTCGCCGCGCACCTCGCCGCCGCCGAAGGCGATCGCCTGGTCGAGCAGCGACAGTCCGTCACGCAGGCTGCCCGAGGCGGCGCGCGCGATCAGCGCGACCGCGTCGGCATCGTGCGCGATGCCCTCCTCGCGCAGGATGAACGCGAGGCGTGCGCCGATCTCGTCGGGCGCGAGCGGCTTCAGCGCGAACTGCAGGCAGCGCGAGAGCACCGTCACCGGCACCTTCTGCGGGTCGGTGGTCGCGAGCACGAACTTGACGTGCTCGGGCGGCTCCTCGAGCGTCTTCAGCATCGAGTTGAATGCCGACTTGGACAGCATGTGCACCTCGTCGATCAGGTAGACCTTGTAGCGGCCCACCGTCGGCGCGTAGCGCGCGTTGTCGAGGATCTCGCGCATGTTGTCGATGCCGGTGTTCGACGCGGCGTCGATCTCGAGCAGGTCGACGAAGCGGCCGGCGTCGATGTCGACGCACGCCGCGCAGGTTCCGCACGGCGTGGGACTCACGCCGTGGGTCAGGCAGTTGAGGCTCTTGGCGAGGATGCGCGCGATGGTCGTCTTGCCGACGCCGCGCGTGCCGGTCAGCAGGTAGGCATGGTGCAGCCGGCCGCGCGCGAGGGCGTTCTGCAGCGCGGTGACCACGTGCCCCTGCCCGGTCAGTTCGGCGAACGTCTTCGGGCGCCACTTGCGCGCGAGGACCTGGTAGCTCATCGCTGGGACATGGCGGCGGGAGGGCGAAAGGACAACGCCAAACGCTCGGTCTTTCCAGCCCTTGGTCCCTGAAATCGACTGGCTCCGCCAGCGATTTCAGGCTGACTCACAATCCGGCGAAAGTAGGTTTTCACTTTCGCCGGTTACGCATAGGTGGCGAGCCGTTCCCCCGGCACTTGCAGAGAATCGCTGTGGCTGCTTCCTTCCGGACCTGACCAGGTTCACGACCATGCAATGCGGGGCGACCCGCCAAGGAGACGGCACGTCCTGGCGGACGAACGAAGGCATTATAG
>DATLIR010000188.1:0-3452 GCA_035539315.1 Casimicrobiaceae bacterium | reverse complement strand
CGCACGGAACGCGTCGACGTCGGCCTGCGGGTAGCTGCCCGCGAGCGCGTCGAGCCACGCCGCGACCGCGTGCGGCGCGGCGGACCCGGGCGCGGCGTGGACGACGGCGACCATGGACGGATGATAGTACGGAGTCGATGGGCGCTCGCGCGGCCCCGCGCTCCGACCATTCGGGTGATCCGGGGGAAGCGCTGCGCGGAGTGATATCGTAAGTCGACGGGCAGCGCGTGGTCCGCACCGCGCGCCCCCCGAGGAGCCGACCGCGCATGACCCCTGACGACGCGACGCCGGGCAAGATCCTGTCCCGCCAGGACGGTCCCATCGGCTGGATGGTGTTCAGCAATCCTGCGCGGCTCAACGCCGTGTCGCTGGAAATGTGGCGGGCCGCCGGGGAAGTCCTCGAGGCCTTCGGCCGCGACGCGTCGGTGCGCGTCGTGGTCGTGCGCGGCGACGGCGACAAGGCCTTCACGTCGGGCGGCGACATCTCGCGGTTCGATCCCACGCAGTCCAGCGAGGCATCGCGCGCCGGCGCGGAGCGCGTGAGGAGTCATGCGCGACACGTGCTCGCGACGCTCGACAAGCCGACGATCGCGATGGTCCGGGGCTATTGCCTGGGCGGCGGCCTCGGTTGGGCGCTGAACTGCGACTTGAGGATCTGCAGCGACGACGCGATCTTCGGACTGCCGGTCGCCAGGATGGGCACCGGCTACGGGGCCGAGGGCATCAGGCAGCTGACCGATCTCGTCGGACCGTCGGCGACGAAGGAGATCCTGTTCACCGGCAGGCAGTACAGCGCGCACGAAGCGCTGCGCCTCGGCCTCGTCAACCAGGTGGTCCCCGCCGCGGAACTGGAGAGCACCACGCGCGCCTATGCCGAAGAAATCGCGAACAACGCGCCGCTGGCCGTCCTCAATGCCAAGACGGCCGTGAACGAGCTCGTCAAGGATCCGGCCGATCGCGACATGGCGCTGGTGGCCCGACGCGCCGGCGACGCGAACCGCAGCGAGGACTACGTCGAAGGCCGCCGTGCCTTCATGGAAAAGCGCAAGCCCGTCTTCAAGGGGAAGTAGCGCCCCCGGGCGCGACGCCGCACGTCACTCGCCCTTGAGCCCGGTGGCCCTGACGGTCTTCGCCCACTTCGCGATCTCGTCGGCGATGAACGACGCGAACTGCTCGGGCGAGCCGGTGGCGACTTCCGCGCCGCTGCCGGCGAGCTGGGCATTCACGTCGGGCAGGCCCAGCACCGCGCTCACCTCCGCATTGAGGCGCCGCACGATCGCATCCGGTGTCCCCGCGGGTGCCAGGATCCCGAGCCAGCCGCTCGCCTCGAAGCCGGGCACGCCGGCTTCCGACAGTGTCGGGACCTCGGGCAGCGCGGGCGAACGGCGCGCGCCGCTCACGCCGAGCGCGCGCAGCCGGCCGCCTTGCACGAAGGGCACGACGCCGATGGCCGACTCGAACATCATCTCCACCTGTCCGGCGAGGAGATCGGTGCGCGCAGGCGCGCTGCCCTTGTAGGGAACGTGCACGATGTCGACGCCGGCCATGCTCTTGAACATCTCGCCGGCGAGATGCAGCGATTGCCCGACGCCGGACGACGCGTAGTGGAGCTCGCCCGGCCTCGCCTTGGCGAGCGCGACCAGTTCACCCACCGATCGCACGGGAAGCGCCGGATTCACCACCAGCACGAGCGTGAGGTCCGCCAGCTTGATCACCGGCGCGAAGCTCGTCATGGCGTCGTAGGGGAGCTCCTTGTAGAGGCTCGGATTGATCCCGTGCGCGGTGTTGGCCAGGACCAGCGTGTAGCCGTCGGGCGCCGCCTTCGCCACCTTGTCGCTCGCGATGATGCCGCCGGCCCCGGGGAGATTGTCGACGAAGACCGGTTGTCCCAACCGTTCCGTGAGCTTCTGCGCGACGATGCGCGCCGCGATGTCGGTCGCGCCGCCGGGCGGATAGCCGACCAGCAATCGGATCGGCTTCCCCGGATACGCGGTCTGCGCGGTGGCGACCGCCGTGCAGGCAAGCACCAGCGGCAGCACGGCGCCGGCGAGCCACCGTCGCAGGCCGCGACCCGGGACTCCGGGGGCACTCGGCGGGCGCACGTCAGGCATGGCGACGGTCGAGGAGCCGCCTCGGCTTGGTGTCTTGAGTGACGCGGGTATCCGGCTCCAGCGCGCCCTCGGCAACGACCTCGACCAGGATCCCCACGCCTAGCGCCTCGTTCAACCGCGTCTCCAGGTCGCGGCGCAGGCGATCGCAGTCGCCGGGCCCGACGGCGGACTCCACGCGGACGCGCATCGCATCGCGTCCCGCCTTTCCCTCGCGTTCGACCACGCACAGGAATTCCCCGTTGGTGCGCCGGTCCTCGACCACCAGCGCGCCGACGGCTTCCGGAAACACGTTGACGCCGCGCAGCTTCACCATGGTGTCGCTGCGCCCGGCGATGGCGGAAAGTCGCAGCGAGGTGCCGCCGCAGGCGCAGGTGCCCGTGCGGATCGACGACACGTCGGCGATGTTGTACCGGATGAGGGGCGCGCTGTGCTTGTACAGCGTGGTCACGCACACGTTCCCCGCCGTGCCGTCCGGCACCGGCAAGCCCGTCTCGACGTCGAGGATTTCGACGATGAAGGCGTCCTCCTGGAGGTGCATGCCGTCCTGGAACACGCATTCGGCGGCGATCATGCCGGACTCGTGCGCACCGTAGAAGTCGTACACCGGCGCGCCCCACAGGTCCTCGATGCTCGCGCGATCCTCCGGTCCCAGGCTCGAATCGAGCGAGCGGATCCCAAGGCTGCGCGGATCGATGTTCATCTCGTCTCGCGCCACCATCGCCATGTGGCGCAGGTAGGCGGGAAAGCCGATGAGCACGCTGGTGCCCCATGCCTGGATGATCTCGATCTGGCGGCGCGTCGGCGTGTTCTTGCCGGTGCCGGTCATGACCGGCACCGCGCCGGTGTACTTCCACAGCGCCTCGCGCAGGTGGAATCCGCCGTTGGGGAGCCCGAGCGCGCGCGTGACCTGGACCAGGTCGCCGGGACGCACGCCGTGCATCACCAGGCGGCGCGCCCCGAGGATGGCCATCACCTCGCGATCCTGCGGCGCGTAGAGCATCGGCCGCGGCATGCCGGTCGTGCCGCCGCTGGTCTGGATGACCAGCGGCATCGTCCGGCCGTCCGCGGGAGACACGCCCATGAAATCGCCGAACGGGGGATGGCGCTCGAGGCTGTCGCGGACGTCCGACACCGTGTAGACCGGGATCTTCGGCAGGTCCGCGATGCCGCGAAGGTCGCGTTCGACCAGCCCGGCCTCGTGCCAGCGGCGGCGGAAGAACGGGATCTCCCACGCCCGCGCCACCTGCGCGACGAACCGGCGCTCCTGCAGCTCGCGCAGCGCGTCGCGGGGCATGCGGTAGACGGTCCGGAAGTACTGCGGCGGCGGCGGATAGTCCTCGA
>DATLIR010000187.1:0-5543 GCA_035539315.1 Casimicrobiaceae bacterium | reverse complement strand
ACTTACGCGCCGAACCTCCGGACGTACTTCCAGTCGACCAACGAGGAAGGGTGGCTCGCCGAGGCGCACCAGCGCGCGTTCCGCCCGCCGATGCCCACGCCGAGCCTGCGCGCCATGACCGACGACGATCTGCGCGCGATCTACCGCTACGTCCGCGCGCTCGGGCCGTCCGGCGCGCCCGCGCCCGCGTACGTTCCCCCGGGCCAGCAGGCCACCGGGCCGGTGGTCGTGTTCCCGGCGCCGCCGCGATGAGCACCGACCGACGATGTGTGCGGGGGCGGCGATGAGCGCGCGGCGCCGCGGCGATGGGCCACCTGCGGGCGCAGGTCCGCGCGTGTCGGCAGGCCCGCGACGTCGCCCTGCGGAGCCGCGCATGGGTCTGGCACCGATGACGAGCGACGCCGCCGCGATCGCTGGCGTCGCGGGTGGCCGGCGCAAACGAAAGCCGCGCTTCGTGCTCTGACGCTTTTCCCCGGGCCCGGCCGGCCATGTCCCGGTCCGGCCGGTCGGGGTCGTTGCCCCGACCCCCGAAAATTCGGTCCCCGTAGAATGCGGAATGCGCTTCCTGCGCTTCCTTCGCATTTTCTACGTCGCGCTCAAGCACGGCCTCGACGAGTTCCTGCTCGGCCACGAGCGCGTGCGGGGCCTGCAGCCGTTCGTCAACGGCGTGCTGTTCTGGCGCGACCTGTCGAGCCCGCGCGCGGTGCGGCTGCGGCTCGCGCTGACCGACCTCGGTCCGATCTTCGTCAAGTTCGGCCAGGTGCTGTCGACGCGGCGCGACCTCTTGCCGCCCGACATCGCCGACGAGCTCGCGAAGCTGCAGGACCGCGTGCCTCCGTTCCCGAGCGAACAGGTGATCGCGACGCTCGAGCGCGTCTACCGGCGTCCGGTGGGCGAGGTCTTCCTGAGCTTCGACCGCGTGCCGGTCGCGAGCGCGTCGGTCGCGCAGGTGCATTTCGCCGAGCTGCCTGCGAAGGAGGGCGGCGCGGCGACGCCGGTGGCGGTGAAGGTGCTCCGGCCCAACATCGCCGGCGTGATCGAGAACGACCTCGCCCTGATGCACAACGCCGCGATGCTGATCGAGCGGCTGTGGTCGGACGGCAAGCGACTGAAGCCGCGCGCGGTGGTCGCCGAGTTCGAGAAATCGATCCGCAACGAGCTCGACCTCACGCGCGAGGCCGCGAACTGCTCGCAGCTGCGCCGCAACTTCCGCCACTCGCCGCTGCTGCTCGTCCCCGAGGTATGGTGGGACTACACCGAGCGCGAAGTGCTGGTCATGGAGCGCATGGCCGGCATCCCGATCGGCCGCATCGACCAGCTTCGCGCCGCCAACGTCGACCTGCCGCGGCTGTCGCGCGCCGGCGTGGAGATCTTCTTCACGCAGGTGTTCCGCGACGGCTTCTTCCACGCCGACATGCACCCGGGCAACATCTTCGTGGCGGTGGACCCGGCGAACCACGGCAAGTACGTGGCGCTCGACTTTGGCATCGTCGGCACGCTTTCCGACGTCGACAAGCGCTACCTCGCGGTCAACTTCCTCGCGTTCTTCCGCCGTGACTACCACCGCGTCGCGACCGCGCACGTGGAATCGGGCTGGGTGCCGCCCGGCACGCGCGTCGACGAGCTCGAGGCCGAGATCCGCGTCGTCTGCGAGCCGATCTTCGACCGGCCACTGTCGCAGATCTCGCTCGGCAAGTTGCTGGTGCAGCTCTTCAGTGCGTCGCGGCGCTTCAACGTCGAGATCCAGCCGCAGCTCACGCTGTTGCAAAAGACGCTGCTCAACGTCGAGGGCCTCGGGCGGCAGCTCGATCCGGAGCTCGACCTGTGGACGACCGCGATGCCGTTCCTCGAGCGCTGGATGGAGGACCAGATCGGGCCGCGCGCGCTCGCGCGCCGCTTCGAGGCCGAGGCGCCGTACCTGATCGCGGCGCTCCCGGAGCTGCCGCGGCTCATCCACCAGCGGCTGAGCGCGCCGCCGCCGGCCTTCGACTTCGCGCTGAAGGAGCTGGTCGAGGCGCACCGCGCGCGCAACCGCTGGCTCGCGATCGTCGCGGTCCTGCTGGTGCTGCTGGTGGTCGAGCTGGTGTTCAGGCGCGGCTAGCGCGCCGATAACCGCTAGCGCGGCCGCACGGTCTTCTCGACGCGGTACACCTGGGGCGCGGCGAGCTCGGGCCCGCGACGCGCGGCGCCGATGCCGGCGAGCGGCGCGCGGCGCAGGAAGGTGTTGGCTTCGCCGAGGATGAGCCGCACCAGGTCCTCGAGCGCCGGTTCCTCCAGCGCGGCGGCCGGGAACTCGAGCGCGACCGCCTCGAAGCGGTCGACGTTGCGCATCGTGACCTCGACGGTCTGGCGACGGTAGTCGGGAACGAAGCGGATCAGCGCGACCACGCCCGGCTCGACGGTGAACACGCCGAACCGCTGCGTGCGCGCCTCGTCCATCTCGGTGCGGTACTGGTAGCGGAGCTGGCAACCCGACAGCCGGCTTTCGACGGCGTTCACCGATGCCGCCGGGACCCGCAGCGTCACCGGCTTGTCGCCGGTGAGCTTGTAGAACAGCTCGATGTGCTCGATCACGTCCTCGCCGGCGATCGGCTTGCGGCGGAACGACAGGAAGCCATTCTCGAATTTTGGCGAGGTGATCGTCAGCACGTCGCCGGCGCGGAACTCGTGGGCGGTCACCGGCTTGATCACCTCGAGGTGGGCGATCGCCTCGTCGAGCCACTTGAACGTCCGCCACAGGCGGCGGTCGATCTCGCGCAGCGCTTCCTCGACCGGACGGCGGGCGGCATCGCCCTGCCCACGGACGGCGTCCGACTGGGCGCGCAGCGTCTCGAGCAGCGATCCGTTCGGCTTGTCGGCGCTCATCGTCTCGAAGGTAACACAGGGGGCACGACGCCCCGGCTCGGCCGTTCGGACGCGCTCGTGCCGCGCGCCGATCCGCCCGATGCCGACCCCCATGCAAGGGCCGTGCCGCCCACGGTCCCCGGCATGACGCAGTGCGGGATGCCTTACAATCCGCGCGAGCCGAAACGGCCGTCGAGGAGGACCGCGCCCGTGGCGCTGCTCGAAATCCAGGGGGTCACGCGCCGGTTCGGCGACTTCACGGCGGTCGACGACGTCAGCCTGGCGATCGAGGCCGGCGAATTCTTCACGCTGCTCGGGCCCTCGGGCTGCGGCAAGACGACGCTGCTTCGCATGATCGCGGGCTTCGACCTGCCGGACGCCGGCCGCATCGTGCTCGACGGCCAGGACCTGGCCGACCGACCGCCGGAGCGCCGGCCGGTGCGCACCGTGTTCCAGAGCTACGCGCTGTTCCCGCACATGAGCGTCGAGGGCAACGTCGCGTTCCCGCTGCAGATGGCCCGCGTGGGCGCGGCCGACATGCCGGCGAAGATCGCCGCGGCGCTCGAGGACGTCCGGCTGACCGGCTTCGGCAAGCGCATGCCGCACGAGCTGTCGGGCGGCCAGCGGCAGCGCGTCGCGATCGCCCGTGCGCTGGTCACGCACCCGGCCGTGCTGCTCCTCGACGAGCCGCTCGCCGCGCTCGACGCGAAGCTCCGCGAGGAGATGCAGATCGAGCTCATCAACCTGCAGCGCGAGGTCGGCATCACGTTCGTCTACGTGACCCACGACCAGACCGAGGCGCTCGCGCTGTCGCATCGCATCGCGGTCATGAACCGCGGACGCGTCGAGCAGCTCGACGAGCCGTCGCGCATCTACGGGCGGCCCGCGACGCGCTTCGTCGCCGATTTCATCGGCCAGTGCAACCTGCTCTCCGGCCCCGTCGTCGCGCACGACGGCACCGTGGCGACGCTCGAGGTGCCCGGCATCGGGCCGGTGCGCACCACCACGCCCCCCGGCGGCGCGGGCGGGCGCGGCACCGTCGCGCTGCGGCCCGAGAAGATCCGCATCGTCGCGTCCGCGCCGCAGGACACGCCCGACAACCACGTGCGCGGCAGCGTCGCCGACCTGCTCTACATGGGCGACGTCACCGTCTACAAGGTCGCCACCCAGGGCGGTGCGCGCCTGGAGGCGCTCCTCGCGAACTCGCAGAGCGGGCGCGCGAAGTTCTTCGAGGTCGGCGACGCGGTCGAGATGAGCTGGGCCGTCGACGCCGGCCACTACATCGCGGAATGACGCGCCGGCCATGAGCGCACGCCGCGACTCGCGCTGGGAACGCTGGGCGGTCACCGGGCCGCCGCTCGCCTACCTCGTCGTGTTCTTCGCGGTCCCGACGCTCATCATGGTGATGGCGTCGTTCCGCTCGCCGGGCGACTTCGGCGGTCTCGCGCCGCTCGTCGGCGCGGACGGGCGCCTCGACCTCACGCTCGAGAGCTACGCGCGCCTGTTCGAGGACACGGTGTACCTCGAGGTCTTCGCGAAGTCGGTCGTCTATGCGCTGGTCACGACGCTGGCCTGCCTCATGCTCGCCTACCCGCTGGCGGTCCTGATCGCGCAAAGCCCGCGGAGGTACCGCGACCTTCTGCTCCTGCTCGTGATCCTGCCGTTCTGGAGCAACTTCCTGATCCGCGTCTACGCGTGGATGATCATCCTCGGCCCGAACGCGGCGCTCGCGCAAGCGGTCAACGGCGTGCTCGCCGCGTTCGGCGCGGAGCCCGTGCCGCTCCTGTTCAGCTCGTTCGCCGTGCTGGTGTGCCTCGTCTATGTCCACCTGCCGTTCATGGTGCTCCCGCTCTACGCGAACCTCGAGAAGCACGACCGCGCGCTGCTCGACGCGGCGCAGGACCTCGGCGCGAACGCCTGGCAGCGCTTCTGGCGCATCACGTTCCCGCTGTCGCTGCCCGGCGTCTACGCGGGCGCCGCGCTCGTGTTCATCCCGGCGCTCGGCATCTTCGCGATTCCCGACATCCTGGGCGGGCCGAACGACAGCCTGATCGGCAACCTGATCAAGCAGCAGTTCCTGGAGACGCGCGACTGGCCGTTCGGCAGCGTGCTGTCGATCGTGCTGACGGTCGCGGCGCTGTCGCTCGCCGGGCTCGCCGCGTGGGTCGGCCGGCGGGGCGGCGCGGAGATCGCCCGTGCGTAGCCGCAAGGTCGCGCTTTGGACGGCCGCGGGGATCGCCTACGCGTTCCTCTACCTGCCGCTCGCCATCGTCGTCGTCTACTCGTTCAACGACTCGCGCCTCAACGCCGAGTGGGTCGGCTTCACGCTCGACTGGTACCGCAAGCTCGCGGGCAACGACGAGATGATCGCGGCCGCCGGCAATTCGCTCGCGATCGCCCTGGTCGCGAGCCTCGTGTCGACCGTCCTGGGGACGATGGCCGGCGTGGCGATGCACCGCTATCGGCTGCGCGTGCTGCCGATCCTGGTGCTCACGCCGATCGCGATCCCCGAGATCCTGATGGGGGTCGCGCTCCTGATCTTCTTCGTCATGCTGAACTTCACGCTGGGGCTCGTCTCGGTCGCGCTCGCGCACATCGCCTTCTGCATCGGCTTCGTCGCGATCGTGGTTCGCTCGCGCCTTGCCGGCATGGACGAGAGCCTGACGGAGGCGGCGCGCGACCTGGGCGCGACGCCGTGG
>DATLIR010000186.1:0-3851 GCA_035539315.1 Casimicrobiaceae bacterium | reverse complement strand
CGCCTTCGGCCCGGCGACGCGGTCGCGCAACTGGCGAATCCGGCCTTCGACGCGTCCACGTTCGAGATCTGGGGCGCGCTCCTCAACGGGGCGCGCATCGTTCCGATCGCCAAGGCGACGGCGCTGGCGCCGCGCGAGCTGCGCAGCGCGCTCGTGCGCGAGCGCGTCAGCGCGATCTTCGTGACCACGGCGCTGTTCAATTCGATCGCGCGCGATGCGCCCGACGCCTTCGCGTCCTGTGGCACGGTGCTGTTCGGCGGCGAGGCGGTCGAGCCGGCGCGCGTGGGCGACGTGCTGCGCGCCGGCGCGCCGCGGCGGCTCGTCCACGTCTACGGACCCACCGAGACGACCACGTTCGCGACCTGGCACGAGGTGCGATCGGTCGCCCCCGCGGCGGCGCGCGTGCCGATCGGCCGGGCGATCGCGAACGCCGAGGCGTTCGTGTTGCGCTCCGATGGTGAGCCCGCGGCGCCCGGCGAGCCGGGCGAGATCGTCATCGGCGGCTGCGGCGTCGCGCGAGGCTATCTCGGCGACGGCGATGCGGCCGCCCGCTTCATCGAAGCGGGCGTCGGTGGCCTGCCGCCGCGGCGGCTGTACCGCACCGGCGACCGCGGGCGCCTCACGGACGCCGGCGACATCGAGTTCCTCGGTCGTGTCGACGGCCAGGTGAAGCTGCGCGGCAACCGCATCGAGCTCGCCGAGATCGAGGCCGCGCTCGCGCGCGTCCCGGGCGTGCGCGAGGCCGCCGTCGTGCTGCGCGGCGAGACGAGCGACACGCGACGGCTCGTCGCCTACGCCGTGCCGTCGGATCCGAAGGTGCCGCCGCCGGCCGGCTGGCGGCGGGAGCTCGCCCGCTGGCTGCCCGCCGTGATGCTTCCCTCGGCGCTCGTCTGGCTGCCTTCGCTGCCCCTCAACGCGAACGGCAAGCTCGATCGCCGCGCGCTTGCCGGCGAGGACCACGGCGCCCAACAGGCGGGCGTGCACATCGCCCCGCGCGACACGCTCGAGGGGATGTTCGCGGATCTGTGGGCGCGGCTGCTCGGTGTCGATGCGGTCAGCGTCCACGACAGCTTCTTCGACATCGGCGGGCATTCGCTGCTCGCCGCGCGGCTGGTGGACGAGATCGAGCGGGAGATCGGGATCACCGTCCCGCTCACGGCGTTGTTCGTCGACGACACCATCGCCGGGCTCGCGCGGTCGATCCGCGAGGGCCAATTGGCGAGCAACGTGGTGGTGGTCCCGCTGCACGAGCGCGGTTCGCGACTCCCGCTGGTCTACCTGCACGGCGACTACTTCGGCGGCGGGTTCCACAGCCAGGCGCTCGCGCGGTGGCTCGGGCCCGACCAGCCGGTCTACGTCGTCCACCCGCACGGCGTGGCGGGCGGCCCCATTCCGGCCACGATCGAGGCGATGGCCGCCGAGCGCCTGCAGGCGCTGCGGGAGCTGCGACCCCATGGGCCCTACGTCATCGGCGGACACTGCAACGGCGCCTACGTGGCGTTCGAGCTGGCGCGTCGCCTGATCGCCGAAGGCGAAGCGGTGCCGGCGGTGATCATCGTCGACGCCGCGGCACCGAACGCGGCGATCGACCCGGTCAGCGACGATCCTGTGGCGACGGCGACGCTTGCCGCGGCGCTCGGCATTCCGCCGCCGACCGATCGGGTGAGCGACCTCGGGTACCGGCTGTTCAATGCGATGCGCGGCTACCGCGGCCACAGCGAGGACGTCCACCTGGCGATCGTGCGATCGGGAGAGCCGGCGGAGTCCGCCAACGACCGCAAGTGGTCGGCGCTCGCGTCGAGCGTCGAGCGGCACATCGTGCCCGGCGATCACATCACGCTCGTGCTGAGCGCGAACGGCGAGCGTTTCGCCGCGGTGATCCGCGGCGTCATCGACCGCGCGATGGCGCGGGAAGGACGTCGGACCGAAGCCTGAGTCCTCGGCCGGTACGCGGTCGTGGGTAGGCCTTCAGCGCGACGCCGTGGGGTCGGGCTCGAGTCCGCGATCGGGTGCCGGCCCGACGCTCACATCCCGCGGCCCCAGTACTCGCAGAACCGCTGGACGTTGCCGAAGAGGTAGGTGCCGTAGGCGCCCCAGCCTTCGTACTTGGGCAGCTTCACCGCGCGCATCGCCTCGTCGTTGAGGCACTTCCGCTCGGCCGCGAGCTGCTTCGCCGCGTTCGAGACGTCGACCATGTACTCCTTCAGCGCACGTACGTCGTCCTTGGTGCCCAGGCGCCCGCCGGGACCCGGGTGGCCGGGAATCATCCGGTCCCACTCCATCGCGAGCACCCTGTCGAGCCCCGCGAACCACTCGGGGATGTAGGTGTCGGGCATGTCGCGGAACAGCAGGGCCTGGATCGGGATCCAGTCGACGGCGAAGAGGATGCGCTCCTTCGGCAGCAGCATCACCAGCATGTTGTCCGAATGGTTGTTGCCGACCCACAGAAGGTCGAGTCGCGTGCCGCCGAGCGTGATCGTGCTGCCGCTGTCCTCGACGATCATGTCAGGCAGCACCACGTCGGGCGACTGCAGCGCGGCGAGCCGCTTGTGCGCGTTGCGATGCGCGACGAAGGTCGCGCCGGCGTCCTTGAACGGCTTGCCGCCGGCGATGTGATCGTAGTGGTGGTGGCTGTAGATCATGTACTTGACCGGCGCCTGCGTTACCTTACGGATCTCCCCCAGGTACACCGTCGACGCCTGCGGGTTCGAAAGCGAGATCGGGTCGGTCGCGATCACGCCGTCGGGCGTGACGATGAACATCGACTGGTAGCCCCCGGTGCTGAACACGTAGACGTTGTCGGCCACCTTGGTGGTGGCGAACGGCGGCGGCGGGGCGGCCGGCGCGGCGGGCGCTTGCGCCGCGGCGACGCTGCACCAGGTCAGGGCGACCAGGGCGAAGGCGGCAAGCGAGGAGGAACGGGGAGGCATGGGAGGCTCCGGGGTTGTCGCGTCCGCGGTGATCGTGCCGGGCGCGCGTGCGACGGTCAACAGGCGCCACGCGGCAACCGTTCCACGAATTCCGCAGGATGCCCGCAATGCTGCACAGCACCATGCGGTTCGCGTTGACAGGAGCGGCGGTTACCGGTTGAATGGCCTGACCACCTGACCATGATCCCCGGCGCGCTCGCGACCGGACCTGGGTGGCGTTCGAGGAGGACATCACGATGCACCGCACTCTCCGCGCCGGCCTGCGCGCCTTCGCCGCGCTCGCGCTCGGCTTCTCGCTTTCCGCCACCGCGCAGCCGATCACGCTGCATGGCGCCGTGCAGTTCAACGACGGGCACGCCTTCAACCGGGCGCTGGAGAAGTTCCAGGAGCTCGTCGTCAAGTACTACGGCAAGCCGGTCAACTTCGTGTTGCACAAGAACAGCGAGCTGGGCCTCGAGAAGGACTACTTCGCCTACATGAACCAGGGGATCTCGGTCGACTACGGCATCGTGTCGCCGGCCCACATGTCGACGTTCTCCAAGGCCGCGCCGTTCATCGACGCCCCGTTCCTGTTCCGCGACATCGACCACTGGAACAAGGTGCTCGACGCCGACGTGCTGAAGCCGGTCGCCGACGAAGTCGCCGCCAAGGGCGACGTGATGCTGATCGGCTTTGCCGGCGGCGGCACGCGCAACATCTTCGCCAACAAGCCGGTGCGCAATCTCGCCGAGATGAAGGGCCTCAAGGTGCGCGTGCAGGGCGCGCCCATCTGGAGCAAGACCTTCGCCGCGATCGGCATGTCGCCGACCGTGATCGCCTACGACGAGATCTACAACGCGATCCAGAACGGCGTGATCCAGGCCGGCGAGAACGAGGCCGCCGGCGTCGAGACGATGAAGTTCTACGAGGTCGGCCCCAACC
>DATLIR010000185.1:0-11610 GCA_035539315.1 Casimicrobiaceae bacterium | reverse complement strand
TCGGCTTCAATGCCTCGTTCATCGTCGGCGGCCAGGTCGCCGGTGAGGAGCCGCGCCTGTTCCGCATCTACGCGGAAGGCAACTTCATCGAGACGGGCGCGCACACGCCGTACATCCAGACCGGCGAGACCAAATACGGCAAGCCGATCATCGATCGCGTCGTGACGCGCGCGACGCCGCTCGCGCACGCCACCAAGTGCGTGCTGGTCTCGTTCGACTCGACGATGCGCAGCAACCTGTCGGTCGGCATGCCGATCGACCTGATCTGCTACGAGCGCGATAGCCTCGCGGTCACCCGGCGGCGCCGATTCGACGAGGACGACGCCTACTTCAGCGAGCTGAGCCACTACTGGAGCGTCGGCACGCGCCAGGTGTTCCGCGAGCTGCCCGAGCTGGAGTGGTGAGCGTGCACGGGATCGGCGCATTCGTCATCACCTGCGAGCACGGCGGCAACCGCGTGCCCGCGCCGTACCGTCCGCTGTTCCGCGACCACCTCGCGCTGCTGGACACCCACCGCGGCTACGATCCCGGCGCACTGGACATGGCGCGGGTGCTGGCGCGCGCTTTCGCGGCGCCGCTCGTCGCGTCGACGACGAGCCGGCTCGTCGTCGACCTCAACCGCTCGATCGGGCATCCAGGCCTGTACTCGGATGCGACGCGCGACGTGCCCGAGCCGGTTCGCGCGCGCATCCTCGACCGCGTCTACTGGCCCTATCGCGAGCGCGTCGCGCACGCTATGCATCGCGCCACCACCGCGAACCGCCGGGTGATCCACATCTCGTCGCACAGCTTCACCCCCTCGCTCGACGGCGTCGATCGGCAGGCGGAAGTCGGGCTGCTCTACGATCCGGCACGGCGCGGCGAGCGCGAGCTGTGCGCGCGGTGGAAGGCAGCGCTCGCCAAGCTCGCGCCGCAGCTGCGAGTGCGCCTCAACTACCCCTATGCGGGGAAGGCGGACGGCGTCACCAAGGCGATGCGCGGACGCTATGCGCCCGACGCTTACGTCGGCGTCGAGCTCGAGATCAACCAGGGCGTCGTGCGGGCCGCCGGACCGGCGCTGGCCGCGCTGCACGCGGCGCTCGTCCAATCGCTTCGCGTCGCAGCGGTCCCGGCCACGACGGCATGACGCCGGCGTTCGACCAGGAACAACGGAGATCCCCCATGCAGATCCGCGTCGGTTTCGACATGACCTTCGAGTGCCCGCAGCCGACCCCGATGGTCTTCACGCTCAACGTCCACTTCACGCGCGTGTCCGATCTCGTCGGCCGCGACGACCTCCTGCTCGACCCGTCGCTGCCGGTCTGCGGCTACCGCGACAGCTTCGGAAACTGGTGCACGCGCATCGTCGCGCCGCGCGGACGCACGCGCGTTTCCGCGAACGCCTTGCTCAACGACTCCGGCCTGCCGGACCCCGTCGTCCCCGATGCGCAGCAAGTGCCGGTGCAGGACCTGCCCGAGGAGTCGCTGCTGTTTCTCCTCGGCAGCCGCTACTGCGAGACCGATCGGCTCTCGGAGATCGCGTGGAAGCTGTTCGGCAACGGACCGGCCGGATGGGGGCGCGTGCAGGCGATCTGCGATTACGTGCACCGGCACATCACGTTCGGCTACGAGCATGCGCGCATGACGCGCTCGGCGTTCGAGGCCTGGCACGACCGCACCGGCGTGTGCCGCGACTACGCGCACCTCGCGGTCGCGTTCTGCCGCTGCATGAACATCCCGGCGCGCTACTGCACCGGCTACCTCGGCGACATCGGCATCCCGCCGCCGCACGGGACGCCCGATTTCGCCGCGTGGTTCGAGGCCTACCTGGGCGGGCAGTGGTACACGTTCGACGCGCGCAACAACACGCCTCGCATCGGCCGCGTGCTGATCGCCCGAGGCCGCGACGCCGCGGACGTGGCGCTCAGCAATTCGTTCGGTCCGAACACCCTGGCGGCGTTCAGGGTGTGGACCGACGAGGTGCGTCCCGAGAGGGCCCCACCCGTCGTGGCCGAGGTAATGACACAGTAGGGAGGCTTCGCAGCACTGTGCGCACCGCATCGAGGATGCGCCCGGCCGAGTTGGTCGCCATGTAGGAGCCGTCGGGATCGACGCGGTAGGTGTGCTGGACCGGCGGGCGCATCGCCTGCACGACGACATGCCCCTCGCCCCAGGGCCCGGTGAACTCGGGCAGCGTCGGTCCGAATACCGCGACGACCCGCGAGCCCAGCGCCGCGGCAGCGTGCATCGGCCCGGAATCGCAGCACACCATCAGTCGGCCGCGACCCAACACGCACAGCGATTGCGCAAGGGACAGCCGGCCGGCGAGCGACGCGACGCGCGTCGTACGCGCCGACTGCACGATCGCCTCGACGCGAGCGCGCTCGTCCGGGCCCCCGGTGACAAGCACCTGCATCCCGAATTCGCGGGCGATCGACGCGACGAGCTCGATCGCCACGGCGTCGGGGATGTCCTTCGAGCGCCAGCGGCTGAACGGGTTGACCAGGACGAATCCGTCGCGCGGCAGGCCGACCCCGTCGAGGTACGCATCGACGGCGCGCTCGTCGCGCGGCGAGGTGTGCAACGCCGGCGCGAGGTCGTCGACGGGAATGCCGCCGGCACGGCACACGTCGGCACAGACGACGACGGCGTGGCGTCCCGGCGCCGGACGCACGATCGTCCGCCAGCGCGGCCGGAACCCGCCCCGGCCGAATCGCACGCGTGCCCCGCTCAGGTAGACGCACGCGGCGCTGCGCCGCGTGCCTTGCAGGTCGATCGCGACGTCGAACGGCGTCGTCCCGGCGGCGCGCAACGCGCGGCGGGCGTCGAGCAGGAAGGCAGGCGTCAGGTCCGGGGCGGAGGCGAGTTCGACGAGCCCGTCGATGTGCGGGTCGCAGGCGAGCACGTCGCGCCAGCGGCGCTCGACGGCAACGCGGATGTCGGCCGCCGGAAAGGCAGCGCGCAAGGCCCTGAGGCAAGGCGTCGCGTGCACGATGTCGCCGAACGAGCTCAGCTTCACCGCGAGGAGGCGGCGCACCGGCGCGCCGAGCCAGTCAGTCGCGTCCATCGCGATGCCCGCGAAAGCGCGCGAGCCCCTCGCGGAAGAGCTCGCTCAGGATGACGAGCTCGCCGTCGAATCCGGCGAGCGCGAGATCCACGATCGCGAGGTCGGTCGCCTCGCGATGGACGTGCGAGTACTGGTTGCGCGCGAGCGCGTCGCCGGGGTAGCGACCGTCCGCATGCCTGAACAGGTCCATTCCCCCGATGACGAGGCGTCGTGGTCGCAACGCGGCAGCGGCCACGATCGCCAGCGCGCCGTTGGTGGGGCGCGCTGGCCAATCGCGGTCGCGGATGATCGGTGACAGCCGCTCGAGCGTCACGTACTCGACCGGAGCGACGCCGCGCGTGACGAGCCGCCGCATCAGCATCGCGCGCTCCAGCGCGACGTTCCAGAATCCGAACACGCAGCCGTCGACGCGATGCATCGTCTTCGGATCGCCGGCGAACACCAGGTCCGGTCGCGTCAGGACGCCGCGATCGCGCCAGCGCCAGTTGATGCGGACCAGGCAGTCGTGCGCGCAGCTCTGCACCTGCGCATCCTCGGAAGAGGGCCCATTGCCCAGGACCAGCACGGCTTGCGGATTGCCGAGCCGCCGTGCCAGCGACGGCCAGTCGTCGAGGCGTCGCGTCGAGAATGCGCGCGAGGCGACCTTCCAGGCGCCGCTCGCGCCGGCCCGCTCGCGCAGCGATGGGATGCGCCAGGTCTGGTCGACGGGTCGCGCGGGCGGTGCATCGGGGAGGAGGTCGCGCAGCGCTTCAACGGCAGCTTGCGTCCCCTCGGGATGCGACGCCGCATGCCTGACGAGCGCACCTGTCACGGCGATGGACGCCGCAGGCACGCCGTGCGCGCGCAGTCCATGGGCGACCTCGGCGGCGACGCAGGTCCAGCGGATCGTGTCCGGGCTCGCCGTTGACGCGCGCAGCAGGTGGCCCGCGACACGTTCCACGCCATCGACGCCCACGGCCGCGACCGGAATGCGCAACGCGCGGATCTCCTCGAGCGTTCGCACCCCGAAGCTCCGTCCGCCCTCGAGCAGTATCACCAGGCGCGGATTGAGCCGGTCGACGAAGCGGCCCAGCACGCTGCATGCATCCCAGGGCGCCGGGCCGACGTGGTCGTCGGGAAACGCGCGGCGCAGGTACGCGACGGTCGCGGGAACGGTCGATGTCAGCACCAGGCGGACGTTGGGCCGCTCGCGCGTCACGTCGGCGATCAGGCCGAGCGCCGCATCGAACTCCTCGGGACGCTCGCCGTGCATCCAGATCGACCGTCGCGCGCCGTTGACGAGGAGCCCGGTGCTCTGCAGCAGGTAGCCAAGCGCCGCGCGCCGATCGACGCCGTTCGCGCGCAATTGCGTCAGCCGCGCCCGCACTGACCAGGGCGGAGCCGCGCGGCGTCCGGAATCGGCAGGCGGCGCGGGGGTTGCCGCCGAATGGCGTGGGCCGGGGCGCGTCACAGGGCGCGACGATCGCACACGCCTCGCCGAATGGCCAGCCGGCGCGTGTGGGACGCCGCTCCGCCGCGTCGGCGAATTCTCCCTTTGACGCGTGCGCGGCCGCCGGGGCAGAATTTTCGGACAGTTGCGTCCCGCGGTCGCCGGTCCGGACCCCACGAGGAGACACCATGATGACCCGCCTGTTCACCGCCCTCGCCGTCGCCGCGCTGACGGCCGTCGCGCCTGCCCACGCCCACGAAGAGGGAAGCCTGGGCAAGCTCGGCAAGGTCGAGTTCGCCAACTCCTGCAGCGCCGAGGCGCAGGCCGACCTCGCCCGCGCCGTCGCGATCCTGCATTCGTTCTGGTTCAGCGCCGGCGAAGGCGCGTTCCGCGACGTGCTGAAGAAGGATCCCGGGTGCGCGATCGCGACCTGGGGCATCGCGTCGATCATGATGAACAACCCGCTGGCCGGGCAGGGCGCGTCGCCGAAGGGTGCCGAGGTGGCCCAGGCCGCCATCGACGAGGGCCGGCGCATCGGGGCCAGGACCGAGCGCGAGCGCGATTACCTCGACGCGGTCGCCGCCTACTACGCCGACTTCGCGAGCCGCCCCGAGCGCGCGCGGCAGGAGAGCCGCTCGAAGGCCTACGAGGCGCTCGCGGCCAAGTATCCGGGCGACGACGAGGCGCAGATCTTCAACGCGCTCTACCTCGCCGGCACGCAGACGCAGGCGGACCAGAGCTACGCTGCCTACCGCAAGGCGGCCGCGATCCTCGAGCCGCAGTTCGCGAAACATCCCGACCATCCGGGCGTGGCGCATTACCTGATCCACAGCTACGATGCCCCGCCGATCGCGAAGAACGGCGTCACCGCCGCGAAGCGCTACGCCACCATCGCTCCCGACGCGCCGCACGCGCTGCACATGCCGTCGCACGTGTTCACCCGCGTTGGCGCGTGGGAGGAGTCGATCGAGACCAATCGTCGTGCGGCGAAAGTCGCCGTGGTGGGCAACGAATCCGACGAGGCCTACCACGCGGAGGACTACACCGTGTACGCGCTGCTGCAGCTCGCGCGCGACGACGAGGCTCGCCGCGAGATCGACGCTGCGATGAAGGTGCAGGGCATCAGCGACCGCTTCGTCCCCTACTACGCGATCGCGGCGATGCCGGCGCGCTACGCCGCCGAGCGCGGCGCCTGGCGCGAAGCAATGGCGCTCGACGTCAAGCCGTCCAGGTACCCGTTCGTCGACGCGCTGACGCGCTACACCCGGGCGATCGGCGCCGCGCGCAGCAACGACGTCGCCGCAGCGCAGCAGGAGGCCGAGGCGCTCGCGGCGCTGCACAAGTCGCTGCAGGACGCGAAGAACACCTACTGGGCCAACGAAGTCGAGGTCCAGCGCCTCGCCGTCGCGGGATGGATCGCGCTCGCGCAGAAGAACCACGACGACGCGCTGAAGTTCATGCGCGCGGCGGCCGACCTCGAGGACCGCAGCGAGAAGCACATCGTCACGCCCGGGCGCATCCTTCCCGCGCGCGAGCTTCTCGGCGACATGCTGATGCAGATGGGCCAGAGCGCGCCGGCGCTGAAGGAATACGAGACGTCGCAGGAGCGCGAGCCGAACCGCTTCCGCGGCCTTTATGGCGCTGCGGTGGCGGCCGAAGCGTCCGGCGATCGTGCCAAGGCGATGCAGCTGTTCGCGCGCCTCGGCGAGATGACCCGGGGTGCCGCGTCGTCGCGACCGGAGATGGCCAAGGTCAGGGCGATGGTGGCGTCGCGATGAGCGGGCGCGACAGGGAGGCCGGCGCTCGCGTTCGGCGTGTGGCGGTTGCGTCGATGCTTGCGGCCGCTGCATTCGCCGTCACGGTGGCGCGTCCCGTCGCGGCCGATCCGTCGTTCGACCTCTCGGGGGCGCTGGCGCGCGATGCGGACGCCGTCGCCGGCAAGGAAGCGTTGGCACGCAAGGACTGGAGCGCGGCGATCCGACGCCTGTCGCAGGCGCTGGTCCGCCATCCCGACGATGCGGACCTGCACAACGACCTGGGCTACGCGTATCGCAACCAGAAGCAGCTCGATCGCGCGCTGGAGCACTACAAGCGAGCGATCGCGCTCGATCCGCGGCACCGCGGCGCCCATGAGTACATCGGCGAGGCCTACCTGATGATGGGCGACCTCGCGAGCGCCGAGAAGCATCTCGACGCGCTGCGCGCGATCTGCCTGCTGCCCTGCGACGAGCTGGCCGATCTCGAGAAGGCGGTCGTAGCGTACCGGACGGTCAAGGGGGCACCCTCGGGCAAGGGCACCGGAGCCCGCTGATCCCGGCGGGCTCGGTTGTCGCGGCGCACCGCGCCGTCGTGTGCGGATAGCCGCGCGTGCACCCCCATGGATGGACGCCATTCGCGTCAACGGCGCCGCGCCGGGCGCCTCGGCGATGGTGACGCTGACGAAGGCCGGGCCGACGGCCCTCGTCAACGTCCAAAGCGTGGCCCCCGGGGGCTTCTGGCTGAGTATCGAGGCACCGGGGGCGCAGACCGCTTCGGTGGTCGGCGTCGCGCACTAGCAGCCGGCGCGCCGCCGCCTCACAGCGACTTGAGGAATTCGACCAGGTCGGCCTTCTGCGCAGCGCTGAGGTCGAGCCCGAACCACTGGTCGTAGTGCTCGACGACCGCGGGGAGATCGGGCGCGCTTCCGTCGTGGAAGTACGGGGGGTGCTGCCACAGCCCGCGCAATGGCGTGGTCCGGTACCGTCCGGTCGCGGTTCGCGCGGCATACGCCGGATCCATGCCGGTCTCCGCTGGATCGTGCAGCACCGGCACCGACTCGTCCGGCCCGCTCAGGACATCCGTGTAGGCGGGGGCCCGATGGCACGCGGCGCAGCCGGCCGCGCCGCGGAACAGCTGCCTGCCGCGCTTCGCGGCATCCCGATCGAATGAGCCTTCCGGAGGCATCGGCGTGCGCAGGCTCAGCTGATAGTCGAGCAGCGCCGGAAGCTTCGGCGTGACGAGATCGGGCTGCTGCGTGATCGACAGCTCGATGCGCGGATCGCTGAAGCTGCCCTGTCCGCCCATCTGGCCGACCCCGACGTAGCTGTTCCAGTACGAGATCGGACCGTCGGCGCTGTAGGTCTCGAAGCCCACGCCCTTCAAGCCGTAGATCGACGGCAGGACTACCGGCAGCGACGGGCTGTTCAGCGCAATGAGGCTGGTGCCGTCGAACGCATGGTGTCGAGGATCGTACTTGCCCGCGCCCCAGGCGTTGAACTCGGCCTTGGTCGCGTCGTCGAGCGCCGGCGACAGTGACACTATCGCGCCGACGTCGAGATCGGTGTTCGCCCATCCGTCGAGGCGCTTGCCGATCCCCGGCGCGAACGAGTTGTCGACGGTGGAATGGCAAAGCGCACAGGTGATGCCGACGCTGGTGAGCTGGGCGGTGCTGCTCACCGTGCCGCGAACGCCGACGACGGCATTCAGACGGATCAGCTCGACGGTCACCGCGGGGTCGCTCAGGTCGACCTGTCCGGCTGCGAGCAGAGCGACGAGGTCCGCCGGCAGCGCGTCGACGTCCACCTTGAGACCCTTGGCGAGCGCGGTTTCCGGCGACACCGTCGCGATGACCTCGTGCATTCTCAGCACGCTGGTCCACAGCTGCTCGTCGCCGAAGGTATCGAAGCGGAAGATCTGCCTGCCCTCGGCGATGAGCCGCTCGGCGGCGACGGTAGGCGGCTTGCGCATGGCTTGCGGCTCGCCGCTCGCGACGATCGCGACTCCGGCCAATGCGGCAAGCCCGAGCGAGGCGGATGCGGTGATGGTTCGAAGGGATGGGCGTGTCATGGCGTTCACCTCTGGATTCGAGCGCGCAACAAGGCGTGACGCGTTCCGGGAACGGGTCGTCGAGGGACGGTGCGAGCCGTCGGCGTTCACGGGCCGCCGCTGCCGCACGTCGCGGCACGTCGTTCGGCGGCTCCCTGCATCAGAGAACAGTCGACGCCGCGGCGTTCCCGTAGGAGGCGCGCCGATCGGTGGGCGAGGGGGCGCGCTCTTCCGTTGTGGGTGATCTGCCTACCCGACTTCTCATTGCGTGGCTCCCCTCCCGGACCGAGGCGCGCGCGGTCCGCGGCACAATGCGGCATGCCGAAGAACTATGCGATGGGCGGACGCGCCCCGGCGCCGGGGCGCGGCGAGGGCCCCGCCCCGACGCCGACCCAATCGTGGCGCGAGCGCCTCGGCGCACTGCGCAACCTCCCGCCGTTCCTCGCGCTGGTCTGGCGCACCAGCCCGTCGCTCACGATCGGACAGGGCGTGCTCCGCACCGTCCGTGCGCTCCTCCCGGTCGTCACGCTCTATGTCGGCAAGCTGATCATCGACGAGGTGGTCGCGCTCGTCGGCGCGACGCAAGCGCCCGACGACCTGCGCGAGTGGTGGCAGCTCGGGCTCCTCGACCGCATCGGCTGGCTGCTGGCGCTGGAGTTCGGGCTGGCGGTCGTTTCGGACGTGCTCGGCCGCGCCGTCTCGCTGATCGACTCGCTGCTCTCCGAGCGGTTCAGCAACGAGACCAGCCTGCGCCTCATGGAGCACGCGGCGTCGCTCGACCTCGAGGATTTCGAGGACAGCGACATGCAGGACCAGCTCGAGCGCGCGCGCCGGCAGGCGGCGGGCCGCACCAGCCTGATCGGACAGATGTTCGCGCAGGCGCAGGACGTCGTGACGGTCGTGAGCTTCGCGGCGGGGCTCATCGTGTACGCGCCCTGGCTGATGGCGCTGCTCGCCGTGGCGCTCGTGCCGGCGTTCATCGGCGAGGCGCACTTCAACGCGCAGAGCTACTCGCTCAACTACGCGCGCACGCCGGAGCGGCGCGAGCTCGACTACGTGCGCCAGACCGGCGCGAGCGCGGAGACTGCGAAGGAGGTCAAGATCTTCGGCCTCCACACGTTCCTGATCGAGCGCTACCGCGCGCTCGCCACGAGCTTCTTCGACGCCAACCGCCGCATCGCGATGCGGCGCGCGGGGTGGGGCAGCGTGCTTTCGGCGATCGGAACGCTGGCGTACTACGCGGCCTATGCCTACATCGTGTGGCGCACCATCCACGGCGACTTCACGATCGGCGACCTGACCTTCCTCTCCGGCTCGTTCCGGCGCCTGCGCAACCTGCTCGAGAACCTGCTGATGGGCTTCTCACAGGTGGCGGGCCAGGCGCTCTACCTCGACGATCTCTTCTCGTTCTTCGAGACGCGCGGCGAGATCGCGTCACCGCCCCACCCGCGCCCGGTCCCGCTGCCGATTCGCACCGGCTTCGACTTCGAGGGCGTGGGCTTCCGCTATCCCGGGGCCGAGCGCTGGGCGGTGCGCGGACTGTCGTTCACGCTGCACGCCGGCGAAACGCTCGCGCTGGTCGGCGAGAACGGCGCCGGCAAGACCACGCTGGTGAAGCTCCTCGCGCGGCTCTACGACCCCGACGAGGGGCGCATCCTGCTCGACGGCCACGACCTGCGCGAGTACGACCTGGCGGAGCTGCGCTCCAACATCGGCGTCATCTTCCAGGACTTCGTCCGCTACCACCTGACCGCCGCCGAGAACATCGCGGTCGGCCGCATCGAGGCGCGCAACGACCGTGCGCGCATCGTCCTGGCAGCGCAGCGCAGCCTGGCGGACGACGTGATCGAGAAGCTTCCCAACCGCTACGACCAGGTTCTCGGCAAGCGCTTCTCGACCGGCATCGACCTCTCCGGCGGCGAATGGCAGAAGGTCGCCATCGCGCGCGCCTACATGCGCGACGCGCAGCTCCTGATCCTCGACGAGCCTACCGCCGCGCTCGACGCGCGATCGGAGTTCGAGGTGTTCCAGCGCTTCAAGGAGCTTTCCGAAGGCAGGACCGCGGTGCTGATCTCGCACCGGTTCTCGAGCGTGCGGATGGCGGACCGGATCGTCGTGCTGAAGGATGGCGCGGTCGACGCGATCGGCACGCACGCCGAGCTGGTGGAGCAGGGCGGCATGTACGCCGAGCTGTTCGAGCTGCAGGCGGCGGGCTACCGCTAGACGCGCACGGATCCCCTACGCGCGGTCGCGGCGGAACCCGTCAGGAACGCTTCGGCCCATCGCCCGCGACGCCGCAAGGCGACGTCACCGCGACGCCAGCGTTCGCGCCACGTGAGTCGCGGCGCGACGACGCCGAACGTTGCCGGCGGTTGCCGGCGGTTGCCGGTGGTGCGCTAGCCGTACGACCGCACGCTGGCGATGCGCGGGACCCGCTGCTGGTCTTCCTCGCCATCCTTCGCCATGGCGAGCAGCGCGGTGACCAGGATACCGGTCCACACGCCAAGGAACGACGCGGCGATTACCCACCAAATCGAGACGTCCATCCGGCACCTCCTGCAGTTGCGCCCAAGCCCGTCGAGGTTTCCTGCCTAACTGCCAACGTAACGACAAACGGCTGGGGCGTGTTTGGCCTGGATCAAGCGGCGCGGACTCTCGACACCGGTTTGCCGCCGCCTGCCCCAAGGGCAAGCAAGACTCGCGCCCGCCCTGACCCGGACAGGGTCGAAAACCGTCTTTTCGGGGCGAATACGGCCGTGACCCGGCGAAAATCTGCCGCTCCGCCGTGTCGGGGGGTCAGCGAAAGCCGGCGCCGAGGCTTGGCCGGGACCTACCGAACGGAAAGAAGGGAGCAGCCTTCCCGTCCTTTGGTGCGTCCCGTGAGGTCTGATGCTGCACCGCACCGTGGACTCGAGCCCTGCGGTCGTGCCGGCATCCCGTTGCGTTCCCGGCGTTGCCCGATCATGCGCACGTTGCACGCGGTGCGACGGCGAGCGTCATTGGCCAGAAGACGTAGACGTGGCCGTGGTCGCGCCTCCACGATGCGCCGAGGGGCCGCCACGGCGCGTGCAAGAATGCGGTTACCGCGGCGCGCGACGCACGAGCCGCCACTCGCGACCGCCGGGAATCCTTCGCGACCCCTTCCCTCTCCGCCGATGTCGTGAACCTTCTCATCGTCGGCGCGCTGTCGTGGAACCCGGAGCGCATTCGCAGCCTGCGCGAGCGCGGCCATCGGCTGTGGGGACTGTGGTCGCGCAGCATGGCGTGGGACCAGGGGCCCTATCCGTCGCTCGACGGCCAGGTGACGCCGGTGGCACTCGCGGACGCCCCG
>DATLIR010000184.1:0-25108 GCA_035539315.1 Casimicrobiaceae bacterium | reverse complement strand
GGGTTCGTCGCCGGCTTCGCGGCGGTCTTCAGCGCTTGGTCGTTCATGCGTACCTCGGAGATCGGGGCCGACGAGACGCGCGCCGTCCCGCGGGGGGACGACGCGAGGCTGGCGGCGGGTCAGGGGGTGGGGCCGGACGCGAACGCGGCCGGACGAGGGAAGGCAGGTCGCGGACGACCGGCGATCACGACGCCGGCCACTCGCCTCTGCGGCGCGTGGATTCGCCCGGCCAGCCGTTGGATCGGCTCGGTCGGCGCGTGCCTCGATGCGGGATGCATCCCCCGGCTTCCTCCAGGTGGGAACCGTCGCTCCGCGACGCGCGGGGTGCGGTCCTTGTCGTTACGACATAAGGTATTTGATATATCAGACCGCGTCAACGAGAGTCGCGGTCGCGCGTCGAGCGCTGCCGCGGGGCGACCGCGGTCCCGGCATCCCGACCGAATTGCGGGGCGGAATGGTCCGCCACCGGCTTCATGAACCCCTCGATCAGCCGGGCGCCTTCCTCGCGCAGGAACGTCTTGAACGCGACGGCGACCGGCGGAAGCTTCTTGTGGCAGCGGTGGACCACGTACCAGTGGCGCATGGCCGGGAAGCCCTCGACGTCGAGGATGGCCAGGCTTCCGGTCGCGAGCTCGAGCGCTATCGCGTGCGACGACAGGAAGCCCAGCCCCATGCCGGCGATCACCGCCTGCTTGATGGTCTCGTTGCTGGCGATCTCCATGGTGATCCGGACGGCGCGGAACGACTCCCCGAACGCCTCGCGCATCGAGGTCCAGGTATCGGACCCGCGCTCGCGCGCGACGAACGGCTCGTCGAGGATGCGCGAGAGCGGGATCTGCCGCGCCTGCGCCAACGGGTGGGCTGGCGCGGCGACGATCACGTAGGCATGCGGGGCGAACGGCTCGTGCACGGTACCGTCGCCCTCGGGCGGCCGCACCATCACCGCGAGGTCCGACAGGTTCTCGTCGAGCCGTTTCAGCAAGCCCTCGCGGTTCTGCACGGTGAGGTCGAGCGCCACGCCCGGATGACGCTGCTGGAACGCGGCGAGGAGTCGCGGAAAGAAATAATCGCCCGCGCTGATCACCGCCACCGAGAGCGTGCCGCCGCTGATGCCCTTGAGACGCGCCATGGCCTCCTCGGCCTCGCGCCATTGCTGCAGGATCGCGCGGCTCTGCACGACCAGCTCGCGCCCGGCGGCGGTCAGGTGCACGCGTCGGCCGAGCCGCTCGAACAACGGCACCCCCGCGTGCCCTTCGAGCTCGCGGATCTGCGCGGACACGGCGGGTTGCGTGAGGTGCAGCGCCTCGGCGGCGCGCGAGAACGACAGGTGCTGCGCGACCGTCTGGAAGACCTTGAGCTGGCGGAGCGTGGCGTTCTTCATCCGGCAATTTACATAACCATCCGGTTATGCGATCGACAATGAATTCAAACTATACATTATGCAGTCGCGCGCCTATCGTGGTCCTGTCCGCCGTCCCCCGAATGGCAGGAGTCCGCCGATGATGACGTTGCCCGCCCCCCACATTCCGCGCCCGCGCGTCGCCTCGTCCACCGATCCTGAGCTCGACGCGTACAACGCGGCCTTCGGCGAGCTCGAGCTGGAATGGCGCTGGGACGCCTCGGTCCTTCGCGATCTAGCTGGCATCGGTTCCGAAAATGACCGCATCGCCGCCTATCTTCGCGCTCATCGGCCGCACCTGCTCAAGGTCTACGATGCCGACGCGCTGGCGGCCGCGATCGTCGAGGTCAAGAACCGCCTGCTGTCTCGACCCACCGGCCGCAGCAACTGACGGCCCCGCCGGCCGGTCCTTCTCGGGGTCAGGACTGGCCGACCGCCGTAGCGTCCCCACGGCCTGGGGCCCGGACTCGGAGAGGCCGGGCGCTTCTAGCTGGACCCTCTAACTTTCGGTGCCCGTCCCCGGCGGGATTTCGCCCGGGTTTCCTGATATATAAGATACGCAGTGCCGAGCGTGCGTCCGCTCCGCGGCGCGGCAGACCCTGCGTCTCCCGCACGCGCGCGCCGATCGAAACCATGTCCCAAGGCCCGGCCGTCTTCCCGAAGACCCCGCTCGCGCTCGCGCCGATCGCCACCAACGCGAGCCTGCGCGACCAGGCCTATGCGGCGCTGAAGCAGGCGATCGTCGAGGCGGACATCTATTCGCATTCCGGCGAGGTGCGGCTCGACGAGCGCCAGATGTCGCTGTCCCTCGGCGTCTCGCGCACGCCGATCCGCGAAGCGATGACGCTGCTCGAGCAGGAAGGGCTCCTGCGCACCGTGTCGCGCCGCGGCATCTTCATCGTCCGCAAGACCAAGCGGCAGATCGTCGAGATGATCGAGATGTGGGCGGCGATCGAGAGCATGGCCGCGCGCCTCGCGACGCTCAATGCGTCGGACGAGGAGATCGCGGCGCTGCGCAAGATGTTCGACGACTTCGTCAACTCGGCGCCGGCCGAGCACATCAGCGAGTACTCGGATGCGAACATCGCGTTCCACCAGGCCATCATCCGGCTCTCCGGCTCGCACCTGATGGGCCAGACGCTCGAGAACCTGTTCATCCACGTCCGCGCGATCCGCCGCATGACGATCTCGCAGGCCGACCGCGCGTCGCGCTCGATCGTGGACCACATGCGGATCATCGAGGCGCTCGAGAAGCGCGACACCGAGCTGGCCGAGCGGCTGGTGCGCCAGCATTCGCTCGACCTCGCCGCGTACGTCGAGAAGCACTGCGACTTTCTCGACTGACGTCGACAAGAACCGGCGATGGCGATGGGCGATACGCGGCGACAGGTTGCGCTGACGTGACCGCTGCCGCCGCGGTCGGGCGGTGGTTCCTATCGCCTATCGCCCACTGCCTATCGCCGCCTCATCCCACGTCGAGCATGATCTTCCCGACATGCTGCGACGACTCCATCAGCGCGTGCGCGGCCGCGGCGTCCGCGAGCGGGAACACGCGGTGGATCACCGGCATGACGCGCCCCGAGGCGTAGAGCGGCCACACGCGCTCGCGCAGCGCCGCCGCGATCGCCACCTTGCGCTCGACCGGGCTCGCGCGCATCGTCGACCCGGTTACCGTGAGCCGCTTCAGCATGATCGGCATCCAGTCGACCTCGACGCGGCTGCCGTGAAGGAACGCGATGATGACGAGGCGCCCTTCGAGCGCGATGCAGCGCAGGTTGCGCGCGATGTAGTCGCCGCCCACCATGTCGAGGATCACCTCGACGCCGCGCTTGTTCGTCAGCATCGCGACCTCGGCGACGAAGTCGTGCGTCTTGTAGTTGATCGCGTGGTCGGCGCCGATCTTGCGGCAGAACGCGGCCTTGTCGTCGCTGCCGACGGTCGCGATCACCCTGGCGCCGAACGCCCTCGCGTACTGGATCGCCGTGTAGCCGATGCCGCTCGTGCCGCCGTGGACGAGGATCGTCTCGCCCGCGGCGAGCTTGCCGCGCTCGAAGACGTTGTGCCACACGGTGAACGCGTTCTCGGGGATGCTCGCGGCCTCGAGCAGCGACAGACCCGACGGCAGCGGCAGGCAATGGCCCGCCGGCGCGACGCAGTACTCGGCGTAGCCGCCCCCGGGCGTCAGCGCGCAGACCTCGTCGCCGACGTCCCAGCCGACGACGTTCGCGCCGATGGCGACGACGGTTCCGGCGACCTCGAGGCCGATGATCGGCGACGCGCCGGGCGGCGGCGGATAGTGGCCGGCGCGCTGGATGCAGTCGGGACGGTTGACGCCGGCGTGCCGCACCCGGATCAGCACGTCGGAAGGCCCCGGCTGCGGAACCGGACCTTCGGCGATCGCCAGCACGTCGGGCGGGCCCGGCTCGCGCATCGCGACGTAGCGCATCGTGGCGGGAAGGTTCGTCATGCGCGAATTATGCGCGAACCCGGCGCGGCGATCGCGCTGCGTTTCCGTCGCTGCGCGGATCCTCGCCGGCATCGTGCGACGACGCACGCGTCGCCGGCCCGCCATCGCGCGGCCCGTTGCGGAATCTTGCGTCGACGGGGCTGACGCACCCTCCGGTTCGCGCGGCGCGCTGCGCCGAAGGGCGTTACCCGGGCGGCGGTGCCGACAACCTGGCGCGCAACTCCGCCTTGACGACCTTTCCCATCGCGTTCCGCGGGAGGTCCACGACGAAGAACACGCGCTTCGGCACCTTGAAGCCGGCGATCTCGTCCTTCAGCGCGCCGATGATCGCGCCCTCGGTCAGCGCATGGCCCGGCTTGGCGACGACGACCGCGGTCACCGCCTCCCCGAAATCGGGATGCGGGACGCCGATCACCGCGCTCTCGGCGACGCCGTCCATCGCGTCGATGCGCTCCTCGATCTCCTTCGGGTACACGTTGAGGCCGCCGGTGATGATCAGGTCCTTGGCGCGTCCCACGATGCGCACGTAACCCTCGGGCGTCCACTCGCCCATGTCGCCGGTCCTGAACCAGCCATCCGCGGTGAACTCCTCGCGCGTCTTGTCGGGGAGCTTCCAGTAGCCCTTCAGCACGTTGGGTCCCTTGACCTGGATCGCGCCGATCGTCCCCGGCGCGCACGGCGACGCGTCGGCGTCGACGATGCGCACCGACACGCCCGGCAGCGGCGGGCCGACGGTGCCGCCCAGCCGCACGCCGTCGAGCGGGTTCGACGTGTTCATCCCGGTTTCGGTCATGCCGTAGCGCTCGAGGATGCGCTGCCCGGTGCGGCGCTCGAACGCCTCGAAGGTCTCCGGCAGCAGCGGCGCCGACCCGGAGACGAACAGGCGCACGTTGCCGGTGTGCGCGCGGCCGAACGAGGGTTCCGCGAGCAGGCGCGTGTAGAAGGTCGGCACGCCCATCATCACCGTCGCCTTCGGCAAGAGCGCGATCACCTCTCGCGCATCGAATTTCGCGAGCCACAGCATCCGGCTGCCCGACAGCAGCACGCAGTGGATCGCGACGAAGAGCCCGTGCACGTGGTAGACCGGCAGCGCGTGCAGCAGCACGTCGCCGCGCGTGAAGCTCCACGCGTCGACCAGCGCCAGCGCGTTCGACGCGAGGTTGCGGTGCGTCAGCATCGCGCCTTTCGAGCGGCCGGTGGTGCCGGACGTGTAGAGGATCGCGGCGAGGTCGTCGGGGGCGCGCGGCACCGTGGCGAACGACGGCGGGAACGCGTCGGCGCGGTCGAGGAGCTCGCCGCCGGTCGCGTCGAGCGTCAGTACCGTCGCGCCGCGCGCGGCCGCGACGACGACGCCGAGGCGCTCGCTGCCGCACACGATGACGCGCGGCTCGGCGTCGCCGAAATAATGATCGAGCTCGGCGCGCTGGTAGCCGGGGTTGAGCGGCAGGTAGACGAGCCCGGCGCGCAGCGTGGCGAGGTAGAGCGGCAGCACCGTCCAGTGCTTGTCGCTCTGCACCGCCACGCGGTCGCCCGGCTTGCAACCCGCGGCGACGAGCACGTGCGCGATGCGCGCCGACAGCGCGTCGATCTCGCCGTAGGTGACGACCGGGCCATTGAGGACGACGACGCACGGCGCCGCGGGGTCGGCGACGTGCTGCGCGAACAGCGTGTAGAGATTGGCGTCCACGGCCGTGGGTCGTCGCGCCGCGCGTGCTACCTTGTGCACCGAGCGCGTCGTCGCGCCGCCGCGCAAGGAGCGGGCGCCGGCGGAGCCGCCACTATACGACAGCCGCGCACCTCGCCGTGACCCCGCTCGCCCACCGCGATCCTGCCGCGCGTCTCGCCGCGCTCGCCGACCCGGGCACGCTCGTCCTCGACCCGCCGGTGGGCGCGAGCCGCGACCTCGCGCGCTTCGGCATCGCAGCACGCGACGACGACGGCGTCACCACGGGAGCCGCGGCGATCGACGGCCGGGCGGTGCTGGTGGCTGCGCAGGACGAGCGCTTCCTGCGCGGCGCCGTCGGCGCGATGCACGGACGGGCGCTCGCGGCGCTGGCCGCGCGCGCGCTCGTCGAGCGCCCGTTCGCCGTCGTCCTCGTGCTCGCGTCGGGCGGCGTGCGCCTGCACGAGGCGAACGCTGCGGAGCTGACGCTGGCACGGGTGGTGAAGGCGCTGGTCGACGTGCGCGCCTCGGGCGTCCCGGTGGTCGCCATCGCCGCCGGCGACGTGTTCGGCGGCGCGTCCGTGCTCGCCGGCGCTTGCGACCGGCTGGCGCTGCTGCCGCGCGTGCGCTTCGGCGTATCGGGCCCGGGCGTGATCGAGGCGGCGCGCGGCCGCGACGAGATCGCCGCCGACGACGCGGATGCCGTCGCTCGCGTCTTCGGCGCGCCGGCACGCGCCGCCGCCGGCATCGCGGACCTGATCGAGGACGATGCGGCGACGCTGCGTGCGTGGATCGGCCTCGCGATCCGCGACGCCGTGCCGTTCGAGCGCCGCGTGCGCGACGTGCAGGCGCGGCTGGTCGAGCGCATCGGCTTCGAGCGAGCGGATGCGCCGTGGGTGGACCGCGAGGGCGGCATCGCGGTCGTGCGGGCCGCGGGCACGACGTTCGGCGCGCACGAAGCGCTCGCGATCGACGCCGAGCTCCTCGCCAGCCTCGACGCCGGCGGACTCACCGACGTGACGCTCGTCGAGGACTCACTGGGCCACGAGCCCACGCGTGCCGCCGAAGCGGCGGGGCTCGCCCAGTTCCTCGGGCATCACGCCTGCGTGATCGGTCTCCTGCGCGCCCGCGGCGTGCACGTCGCCGCGCGCCTCGTCGGCACCGGGCACAGCGCCGCGTTCTTCGCGAACGGGTTGCAGGCCGATCGTGTCGAGGCGCTGTCCGATGCGCGCGTCGTCGCGATGGAGGCGCCGGCGATGGCGCGCGTGCTGCGCCTCGATCCGGTCCGGCTCGCTTCGCTGATCGAGGACGATCCGCTGCTGGGTCATCCGGTGCGCCATTTCGCGGCGCTGGGGGGCGCCACCCTCGTGGCGTCGGCGTCCGGCGCCTGACCCTCGGGTCGTGGGCCGCTACCTCGAGGCTCGCGACTGGGCCGCCACGAACAGCCGGGCCATCGCCTCGGCACGATCGGCCACGAGCGTCGCGACGTCGCGCACGCACGCCTCCAGCGTCGCCGGCCCGGCGGGCAGCGCGAAGCAGCCGTCGAAGCGATCGTTGAGCGACGGCAGCGCGGCGGCATCGATCGCGCCTGATAGGAGCGAAACGGGCACGCCACGCGCGCGCGCGTGTTCGGCGACCACGGCCGGGGCCTTCGCGAGCAGCGTCTGCGTGTCGCTGCGGCCTTCGCCGGTGATCGCCCACGAGGCGCCGGCGAGCGCCCCATCGAGGCCGACGAGATCGGCGACCACCGCGGCGCCCGAGCGCATCGTGCCGCCGACGAGCATCAGCGCGTGGCCGAGCCCGCCCGCGGCGCCGGCGCCGGGGTGGGTGGCCGCCTGGCGGCCGAGCGCGCCTTCGACGATCGTCGCGTAACGGGCGAGCGTCGCGTCGATCGCCGCGATGCGATCGCGTGCGACCCCCTTCTGCGGGCCGAAGATCGCGGTGGCGCCGCGCTCGCCGGCGAGCGGATTGTTGACGTCGGACATGATGGTGATGTCGCACGATGCGAGGCGCGGGTCGAGGTGCGTCGCGTCGGCGTTCGCCAGGTGCGCGAGGCCGTCCGGCGTCGGCGCGATGGTCCGGCCGCCCGCGTCGGTCAGGCGCAGCCCGAGCGCAACGAGCAGCCCCGCGCCGCCGTCGTTGGTGCTGCTGCCGCCCAGGCCGACCATGAAGCGGCGCACGCCCCGCTCGAGCAATGCGCGCAGCTGATGCCCGAGGCCGATCGTCGTGCGCGCGGTCACCGGGACGGCCATGCCGGCCGCGTCGGTGATCGCGACGACCTGCGCGGCCTCGAGCACCGCGGACGGCACGCCCGCGTGTTCGACGATGCCGAAGCCCGCATCGAGCGGCGCGCCGCCCGCGCCTTCCACCGTGAACGTGCCGCGCGACGCCGTCGTGCCGGCCGACCGCAGCACGGCGTCGAGCGTTCCCTCGCCGCCGTCGGCCATCGGCCGCACGACGGTCCGTGCGCCGGGCCAGGCTCGCGCGACGCCCGCGGCGATCGCCGCCGCGACCTCGGGAGCCGCGAGCGAGCCCTTGTAGGAGTCGGGCGCGATGACGACGACGGATGATCGGACGGCCATGTCGTGGTAGCGTCGCCCCCGTGACCGGGGACGACGCGCGCGATTCATGCGGGACGCCATGCTAGCAGCGGGACGCCACGGCGTCGTCGCATGCCGTGCGCTTCGCATGCCGTTGTTCGCCTGCACGCTCGCCGTCGTCGCCGGCTGCGCGACCATCACCCGCGGCGTCACCCAGGACATCCAGATCGCCACCGATCCGATCGGCGCGGCCTGCGAGCTGCGCCTGAAGGGCGCCGTGGTCGATGCGGTGCCGACGACGCCCGGCTACGTCCGAGTGCGCAAGGGCCTCGACAACTATGTCGTCGCGTGCCGGGCCGACGGCTTCCTCGACGCCACGACGCCGCTCGAGGCCGGCGTCGAGAACGGGCAGGTCGGCAGCGTGACGATGGGCGCGTTGTCGGGATTGCAGGGAACGACCGGCACGACGCTCACGTCGGCGGCGCTCGGCACGATGATGCCCGCCGCCGCCGCGGCGTCGACCGCCCTGTGGCTCGGCGTCGCCGGCGCCGTGTCGTTCCTGGTCGACCTCGCGAGCGGCGCGATGTTCGAGTATCCGATCGGCGTCGCGCTCACGCTCGTGCCCGCCTCGTTCAAGGACGGTCCGGCGCGCGACCGGTTCTTCGACCACGAGGAGCAGCGCCTGCGCGAGCAGCACGCCTTCCGTCGCCGCGAGCTGGTCGACGAATGCCGCATCGCCTGCTCCGGCGCGATCAGCCTGATGGACACCACGCTCGCGCGCGACCTCGCCGAGCTCGAGCGATTGCGCGCCACGGCGCGCCTAGGCAGCTGAGGCCACCCCGCAGCGGCTTCCCTGGACGGTTGCGCGAAAGGCGGGTCGCGTGTCGGCCGCTGCGGGGATCGCAAGCGCGCGTCGTCGATCCCCGGCGCAAGCGCCGGGGCCCCTCGCCGACGCAGCGACCCCGCTACCGATGCGTCGCCCGCGTTAGCCGGTCGTGCACGGCGAGCCACGCCGGCTCGGCCGGCGGCGCCTCGATCACGATCGCGTCCGCCCGCTCGGCGTCGAGCGCGCGCAGGTTCGCGTAGAGATCGCGCGCGTAGCCGTCGACGTCCGGCGGTGCGGCGATCCACGGGCCATCGAAGCCGGCCGGGCGCGTCACCGTGCGCGCGAGCACCGCGACGACCTCGTCGCGTTCCGACAGGCGGGCAAGCTCGGTGGCGAACGCATGCGCATCGACGAGGAACGCGGCGGTGCGCGGCGCGTAGTGCGAGGCGTGCGTGCCCGAGGCACGCGGCGCATCCGCGCCCGACGCGCGCGGCGCGTGACCGAGCACGCGCGCGATCGCGCCGGCGTCGATGCCGCCCGGACGCATGAGCAACGCCTCCTCGCCGTCGAACGCGACGATCGTGCTTTCGATGCCGACCGTGCAGGCGCCTCCGTCGAGGATCAGCGCAACCCGCTCGCCGAGATCGTCGGCGACGTGCTGCGCGGTGGTCGGCGACACGTGGCCGTAGCGGTTCGCCGAAGGCGCCGCGACGCCGTGACCGCCGCGTCGCGCGAAGGCGGCCAGCAGTGCCTGCGCCACCGGGTGGGCGGGCACGCGCAGGCCCACCGTGTCCTGCCCGCCGGTCACGGCGTCGTTCACGCGTGCGGCGCGCGGCAGGATCAGCGTCAGCGGCCCGGGCCAGAACGCGCGTGCGAGCGCGCGAGCGCCCTGCGGCACCTCGCGCGTCCACGCATCGAGATGGCTCGCATCGGGCAGGTGGACGATGAGCGGATGATCGTCCGGCCGCCCCTTTGCCGCGAACACGGCGCGCACCGCGACGGGATTGGCCGCGTCGGCACCGAGCCCGTAGACCGTTTCGGTCGGGAAGGCGACGAGCCCCCCGTGCGCAAGCGTGTCGGCCGCGCGCTCGACCGTCGCGTCGCTCGCGGGAAGCACGTTTGCGTTCATGAGCTTAGCAGGGCGGCACGACGCGGGATTTGGTAGAATCCGGGGCTTTGCCGCGCGGGAGACCGGGTCCCGCGGGCGCGATCGCAGGCGGGCCGCGACGGCCCGTTGCCACGAGGGGGGCCATGAGCGAATTCCTGTTCACGTCGGAGTCGGTGTCGGAAGGGCATCCGGACAAGGTCGCCGACCAGATATCCGACGCGGTGCTCGACGCGATTCTAGAGCAAGACCCCACGGGTCGCGTGGCCGCCGAGACGCTCGTGTCCACCGGGCTGGTGGTGATGGCGGGCGAGATCACCACCAAGGCGCACGTCGACTTCGCTCGCGTGGCGCGCGAGACCGTGCGCTCGATCGGCTACAACGATCCCGCGTTGCGCTTCGACGCCGACGGCTGCTCGGTGATGGTGTGCTACGGCCGCCAGTCGCCCGACATCGCGCAGGGCGTGGACCGCGCGTCCGACGACTACCTGAACCAGGGCGCCGGCGACCAGGGACTGATGTTCGGTTACGCGTGCGACGAGACGCCCGCGCTGATGCCGTTCCCGATCTACTACGCGCACCGCATCGTGCAGCGGCAGAGCGAGGTGCGGCGCGACGGTCGCCTGCCGTTCCTGCGTCCCGACGCGAAGTCGCAGGTCACCGTGCGCTACCGCGACGGCGTGCCGATCGGCATCGACACCGTCGTGCTGTCGACGCAGCACCACCCGAGCATGAACGACAAGCAGGCCGAGCTCGCCGAGGCGGTGATCGAGGAGATCATCAAGCCGGTGCTTCCGAAGGAGATGCTCGAAGGCGCCCGCTACCTGGTGAACCCGACCGGGCGCTTCGAGATCGGCGGCCCGCACGGCGACGCCGGCCTCACCGGCCGCAAGATCATCGTCGACACCTACGGCGGCGCCGCACCGCACGGCGGGGGTGCGTTCTCGGGCAAGGATCCGTCGAAGGTCGACCGTTCCGCCGCGTATGCGGCCCGCTACGTCGCGAAGAACGTGGTGGCGGCCGGGCTCGCGCGCCAGTGCCAAGTGCAGGTAGCCTATGCGATCGGCGTCGCGAAGCCGATGAACGTGACCATCTACACCGAGGGGACCGGCAAGGTTCCCGACGAGCGGATCGCCGAGATCGTGCAGCAGGAATTCGACCTGCGTCCCAAGGGCATCGTCAGGATGCTCGATCTGTTGCGCCCGATCTACCGCAAGACCGCCGCGTACGGCCACTTCGGCCGCGACGAGCCCGAGTTCACCTGGGAGCGCGTCGACCGCGTTCACGCGCTGCGCAGCGCCGCCGGCGTCTGACGGCGACGCGGGCGTCGCGGCGCTTGAGCCGCGGCGCCGCACGGCCGACAATGGTGTCATTCCCGCGCGCCGCGGCCCCGCGACGCGCCGACCGGAGGTCCTGCATGCCGCTCGTTCGCGCCCTCGTGCTCGCGTCCCTCGCGCTGCCGCTCGCCGCGTGCTCGTCGAATCCCGCCTCGGATTTCTGGAACCGCGCCCCGATCGTACGCAACAGCGACGCCTCGATCGATGGCCGCAGCGAGGTGGTCAAGCGCGGCGACACGCTCGCCGTGCATCTCGACGCCAACCCGTCGACCGGCTACCGGTGGGAGCTCACGCGACTCGCGGGCGCCTCCGTCGCGCAGGTCGGGCTCCCCGACTACCAGCCCGAGACCGCCGCCGGCGTTCCGCGCGTCGGCGCGCCGGGCCACACGACGTTCCGCTTCCGCGCGCTCGCGAGCGGGACGTCGAGCATCGAGCTCGCCTACCGCCGCCCGTGGGAGACCAACGACGCCTCGGCGAAGACGGTGCGCTTCGAGATCGCGGTGCCGTGACTCCGGTTCCAGGCGCGGACGTTGCCGCGCGCCTGGCGTCGCGCGCGAGCGACGCGACCTGGATCGGCGTTTGCGTGCGCGTCGTCGACGCGGCGCGCGTCCAAGGCCCCGCGGGGGCCGTATCGACACCTGGCCACTTCCTCGCCGCCGCGTGGGCACCGGGCGTCCCTCGCTCGCGCTGGCCCGACGCCGTCGTGATCGGCTCGCCGGGCGCCGACGATGCCCTGGCGCTGGTGCTGCGCCACGTGCCTGCGGGCGCGAAGCTCTACCTCGCGCCACTCGACTGCGTCGACGTCGCGCTCGCGGCGCGCATTCTGCTCGCCGCCGACCGCAACCTCGAGGCCTACCAGCGCGGCGGCATCGCCGCGTTCATCGCCGCCCGGCACGAGCATGACGCGGCGTCCATCGCCGCGGGCTACAGCGACCGCGACGAAGGCTTCGAGCGGTTCCGCACGCGCGTGCTCGATGAAAAGCCGGGGTCGGACCCGACTTTCCCGGGAGACGTGACACGTGCGGGGACCGTTTGAAGGAAGTTCGGATCTGACCCCGAATTCCACGGCAGTGCGGGTCGTCGGCATCGACTTCACCAGCGCGCCGTCGCGGCGCAAGCCGATCACGGCTGCGCACGGTCGCCTCGCGGGCGACCGCGTCGAGATCGAGCGCGTCGACCGGCTGGAAGACTGGCCCGCGTTCGAGGCGCTGCTCGCCGCGCCGGGGCCCTGGGTCGCCGCGTTCGATTTTCCGTTCGGGTTGCCGCGCGAGCTGGTCGACGCGCTCCGCTGGCCCGGCGCGCGGGCGCGCTCGCAGCGGGGCTGGCGAGCCATGATCGCCCACTACGCGTCGCTCGATCGCGACGCGGTCGAGCGCGCGTTCGCGCGGTTCCGCGCGCGACGGCCGACCGGCCGCAAGTACGCGCATCGAGCCACCGAGGCCCGGGCGCAAGCGCATCCGTCGATGAAGCTCGCCAATCCGCCGGTGGGCTGGATGCTGCACGAAGGCGCGCCGCGGCTGGTCGCGGCCGGTTTGCACATGCCTGGCGTCGCGCGCGGCGATCCGTCGCGCGTCGCGCTCGAAGCCTATCCGGGGCTCCTGATGCGCCGCATCGCCGTCGCGCGCGGTGAGCGTCGCGCGCCGTCGTACAAGAACGACGCGCGCGCCAGGCAGACCACCGCGCAGCGCGATGCGCGCGTCGGGCTGCTCTGGGGGCTGGTCGAGGGCGCCCACGCCTACACGCTGCGCGCCGACCTGCCGATCGCGCTCGCGCGCGCCGCGATCGACGATGCGAGCGGCGACACGCTCGACGCGATCGCCTGCGCGGTCCAGGCGGGGTGGGGCGCGCAGCGCGCCAAGGCGCGCTACGGCCTCCCCTCCCGCGTCGATCCGGTCGAAGGCTGGATCGTCGGGGCGTGAGGCCCGCCCCGGCCCTGCCGCTGGCGCGCGGACCCAAGTTGCTGTAAGATCATGTTTTTTCGCCGACCGGGGCCTCGCCCCGGCCGCGTCCCGGAGATCCACGATGGCCGATGTCAAGCGCACCCGACGCAACACCCTCGAGCGCCGCTGCCTACCCAAGACGTTCAAGCGCATGTTCGTCGGCAGCCAGAAGGGCATCTTCAAGATGCTCGAGAAGGTCAAGAAGGCGTAACGCCGCACGCGTTCGCCGCTTCGCCGCCAAGGCCGCCCCCGGGCGGCCTTGTCGTTTGCCCCCGTTCCGTGCCGTTCGCCTACTACGCCAAGCTCTCTCCCGCCCGCAAGCGCATCTACCGCGCGAGCGACGCGATCGAGCGCCTCGACCCGCCGCCGGGCTTCGCGGCGGCCGGCGCCGTCGACGCGATCGCCGCGGCCCTCGCGGCCGACGATCGCGCCGCGTGCGAGCGCGCGTGCCGGAAGCTCACCGACGCCCTGACCCGCGGCTTCGGCGTGCCGCCGATCCGCGTGCGCGTGCTCGCGCGGCGCCCGTCGTCGGACTACGGCGAGCTGCACGGCCTCTACGAGCCGGAAGAGGGCCGCGCGCCCGCGCGCATCAGCGTCTGGATGCGCACCGCGCAGCGGCAGCAGGTGGTCGCGTTTCGCTCGTTCCTGCGCACGCTGGTGCACGAGATCGGCCACCACCTCGACTACGAGAAGTTCGGCCTCGAGGAGACGTTCCACACCGACGGCTTCTACAAGCGCGAATCCACGCTGTCGAACGCGCTGATCGCGCTGATGGCGACACCGCCGCCCGATGCGCGACCGCGCAAGGCTGCCGCGCCGCCGCCCTCCGGAACCTGACGGCGAGGGTCGGGGTCCCCTCTTGGCGCATGACGGGGAGCGAGTGAGGGTGAGGGCGCATCGGTGGCCGGGGCCGTCTCCCGTCCGTGCATTCCCCCGCCCGTCGCTACCGGCCGCCGTTGGTTACCTCGCACCTGGCGCGGCGTTTCGTTGCGGTACAATCGCCCCCCTCCGAGGAGCGCTGCAATCGGGCCCGCGCGGCCCGACCAGGCTCGGAGCTTCCCTAGAACGGCGCTCGTTGACCCGCGATCCGCGGGAACGACGGGCGTGCCGACCTTCCCGCCCGGTTCCCCTCGATCGCTCACGACGAGGAGTGACCGCACCATGAACGCACCCAACGACCGCGGCGTGAAGGATTTCCACGTCGCCGACCTCGCGCTGGCCGACTGGGGCCGCAAGGAGATCGCGATCGCCGAGACCGAGATGCCGGGACTCATGGCGATTCGCGACGAGTTCGCGCCCGAGCAGCCGCTGCGCGGCGCCCGCGTCGCGGGCTCGCTGCACATGACGATCCAGACCGCGGTGCTGATCGAGACGCTGCAGGCGCTCGGCGCCGAGGTCCGCTGGGCGTCGTGCAACATCTACTCGACGCAGGACCACGCCGCCGCCGCGGTCGCCGCGCGCGGCACGCCGGTGTTCGCCGTCAAGGGCGAGACGCTCGACGAATACTGGACCTACACGCATCGCATCTTCGAGTGGTCGGACGGCGGCGTGCCGAACATGATCCTCGACGACGGCGGCGACGCGACGCTGCTCGTGCACCTCGGCGCGCAGGCGGAGTCGGATCCGTCGTGCCTCACGCATCCGGGAAGCGAGGAGGAGCACGCGCTGTTCGCCGCGATCAGGGCCAAGCTCGCGACCGACCCCACGTTCTACTCGCGCTGCAAGGCGGCGATCAAGGGCGTCACCGAGGAGACCACCACCGGCGTCAAGCGCCTCTACCAGATGGCGAAGGAGCGCCGGCTCGGCTTCCCGGCGATCAACGTCAACGACTCGGTCACCAAGTCGAAGTTCGACAACCTCTACGGGTGCCGCGAGTCGCTGGTCGACGGCATCAAGCGCGCCACCGACGTGATGATCGCGGGCAAGGTCGCGGTCGTGGCCGGCTACGGGGACGTCGGCAAGGGCAGCGCGCAGGCGCTGCGCGCGCTCTCGGCGCAGGTGTGGATCACCGAGATCGACCCGATCTGCGCGCTGCAGGCGGCGATGGAAGGCTATCGCGTCGTGACGATGGACGACGCCTGCGACAAGGGCGACATCTTCGTCACCGCGACCGGGAACATCGACGTCATCACGCTCGCGCACATGCGGCGCATGAAGAACAACGCGATCGTGTGCAACATCGGCCACTTCGACAACGAGATCGACGTCGCCGGCCTGAAGACGCTCGCGTGGGAGAACATCAAGCCGCAGGTCGACCACGTGATCTTCCCGGACGGCAAGCGGATCATCCTGCTCGCCGAGGGGCGCCTGGTGAACCTAGGCTGCGGCACCGGCCACCCGTCGTACGTGATGTCGAGCTCGTTCGCCAACCAGGTGATGGCCCAGATCGAGCTGTGGACCGCCGCGCGCGAGCGCAGCGATCGCTACCCGGTCGGCGTGTACGTGCTGCCCAAGCACCTGGACGAGAAGGTCGCGCGGCTGCAGCTCTCGAAGCTGGGCGCGGCGCTGACGGCGCTCAGCGACAAGCAAGCTCGCTACATCGGCGTCGAGCGGGAGGGTCCGTTCAAGACCGATCACTATCGGTATTGACCGGGCGGGGTGTGGCGAGCCACGCGGCCGCAATGGTGCGAACGCCGCCGTCACGGCGTTCGAGCGGCGCTCGATTCGCGCGCCGCTCGACGCGCCAACGCCGTCGTTCGGCGGCACGCCGCATGCAAGCACGACCCCCTCTCACCGCGTCGCGGGGAGAGGGTCCGGGTGAGGGGCGCTGCACCAGGCACATGAGGACTCGGGCATGCGCATCGCAGTGATCGGCGCCGGCGGCATCGGCGGCTACTACGGCGCCAAGCTGGCCCTCGCCGGCAACGACGTCGCGTTCGTCGCCCGCGGCGCGCACCTCGATGCGATCCGCCGCCACGGCCTGCACGTCGAGCACCCCGACGCGCCGATGCACGTCGCGAGCGCGACGGTGACCGACGATCCGGCGGCGATCGGGCCGGTCGACGTCGCGATGTGCTGCACCAAGCTGTGGGACGTCGAGCCGGCGGCGCCCACCTTCAGGCCGCTGGTCGCCGACGGCGGCATCGTCATCCCGTTCCAGAACGGCGTCGACGCCCCCGAAATGCTGAAGCGGGCGCTCGGACGCGATCACGTGGCCGGCGGCATCGCCTACATCGGCGCTTCCATCGCGTCGCCGGGAGTCGTCAAGGTGGTGAGCCCGCTCAACCGGCTGCGCGTCGGCTCGTTCTTCGGGATCGGCGAGCAGCGCGTGAACGCATTCGCCGCCGCGGCAAAGGCGGCCGGCATCGGTGTCGAGGTCGCCGACGACATCCGGCTCGCGCTATGGGAGAAATTCGCCATGTTCAGCGCGTTGTCGGGCTGCACCGCGCTCGCGCGCCAGCCGATCGGCGTCGTGCGCACCGACCCGGACCTCCGCGCGATGTACGAGCGCGCCGTCCGCGAGGCGGTCGCGGTCGGCAAGGCCGAGGGCGTCGCGCTCGCCGACGACTACGTCGAAAAGCAGCTCGCGTTCGCCGACTCGCTGAATCCGGCGATGAAGGCGTCGATGGCGAACGACCTCGCCGCCGGCCACCGGCTGGAGCTGCCGTGGCTGTCGGGCGCCGTCGTGCGGCTCGGGCGGCAGCACCGCGTTCCGACGCCGGTCCACGACACGATCTACGCGGCGCTCAAGCCCTACGCGGGCGGCACGCCGCACTGAGGCTGACGACACGTTCATGGCAACGCGCACCTACAGCTTCGAGTTCTTCCCGCCGCGCACGCCGGAAGGCGTCGAGAAGCTGCGCGCGGCGCGGCGCGAGCTCGCCGCGCTCAAGCCGGCGTTCTGCTCGGTGACGTTCGGCGCCGGTGGCTCGACGCGCGAGGGCACGCTCGAGACGGTCCTCGAGATCCGCGGCGAGGGCGTTCCCGCCGCGCCGCACATCTCGTGCATCGGCTCGACGCGCGAGAGCGTCGCGGCGGTGCTGTCGCAGTACCGCGAGCACGGCATCCGGCACCTGGTCGCGCTGCGCGGCGACCTGCCGTCGGGGTCGGTCGACACGGGCGAGTTCCGCTATGCCAGCGAGCTGGTCGCGTTCGTCCGCGCGCAGACCGGCGACTGGTTCCACATCGACGTGGCCGCCTACCCGGAGATGCATCCGCAGGCGAGCACGCCGGAGCACGACCTCGCCAACTTCAAGCGCAAGATCGACGCCGGCGCGGACTCGGCGATCACGCAGTACTTCTTCAACCCCGACGCCTATTTCCGCTTCGTCGACGACTGCGACGCCATGGGCGTCCGTGTGCCGATCGTCCCGGGCGTCATGCCGATCGCGAGCGCCGCGCGACTCGCGCGCTTTTCCGACGCGTGCGGCGCCGAGATCCCGCGCTGGATCCGCCGCCGTCTCGAAGGCTACGGCGACGACGTCGCGTCGATCCGCGCCTTCGGGCTCGACGTGGTGACCGACCTGTGCGCGAAGCTGGTCGCGCGCGGCGCGCCCGGCCTGCACTTCTACACGCTGAACCACGCGGCGCTCACCACGACGATCTGGCAGCGCCTCGCGCTGTAGTCCCCGCCCGTGGCCAACACGGCCGCCTTCCTCGATTACCTCCGCGAGTTGATGCGCGGCGGCGGATACGCCGTCGTCTCGCGCGCGATGTTCGGCGGGCACGGGCTCTACGTCGACGGGCTGTTCTTCGGCATCGTCGACGACGACGTGCTCTACCTGCGCGTCGACGCGGGCAACCGCGCCGCGTTCGAGGCGCACGACGCCGCGCCGTTCGAGTTCATGACCAAGGATGGCAAGCGGCAGGCGATGCGCTATCTGCGCGCGCCCGACGAGGCGCTCGAGCGGCCGGACGCGATGGGGCAATGGGTAAGGCTCGCGGTGGGCGCCGCGCTACGCGCTGCCGCGGCCAAGGATGCAGCGGGCGTCCGGCCGCGCGCGAAGGTCGGCCGCCAGGCGCGCAAGCCGCGTGCGGCGCGCTAGCCTTTCCTGAACGCGACCAGCTCCAATACTCCGTGTTGGCTCCGGTAGGTCGCGCGCGACATCGGGTCGCCCTTGTCGTAGTACTGCGACTCCTTCTCCTCGAGCACCGTGTTGCCGACCGCGGGCGCATACCAGAACAGATAATTGGACTCGGTGGCCGTGCGCCAGAACTCCTCGTCGTCGAGCCGCATCATGATGCGAAGCGCTACGGCGTCGAAGGTGCCGGCGGGCGTCGTCACCGGCTTCCAGCCTCCAACCTTGATCCAGTAGTTGACCGGATCGGTGCGCCCCGTCGTCTCGTTGACCTGCTTCGCGAACAGGCTCCAGCCGTCGCCGGGGGTCAGCGGGTACTTCCATCGCGGCAGGGGTGGAATGAAGCGGCGCGTTTCGATATCGAACACGGCACCGACGGCGAGATCGCCCGGCGTGGTCCAGCGCTCGACCCGCGTCGAGTCGACGCGGTTTCCCTTCCAGGTCACGCGGATGTCGATCGCGCCCGGCGTGACGGCGACGACCTCGCGGGTCTCCTCCCAGACGAGAGGGTCCCGGAAGCCGTCGCGTCCGCTGTAGACCCAGCGGTCGCCCACCTTGAGCGTCGGTCCGGGCGCCGGGGGCCCGTCGCTCGTCCCGGGCGCGGCCGCGCAGGCGGCGAGGAGCGGAACCAGCGGTGTCATCGAAGCGGCGAGCAAGAGCCGCCGTCGTGCGGGATCGGTGGGCGTGTCCATCGCGGACTCCTCCTGGAGGGCGAACAGCCATCATAGCGCCGCGATTCCACGGGCGTCCGCTTGCGCGCGAATCGCGGACGACGCATCCTGTGGGCCGCGTCCATCCGTCGGACGATCCGGAGGGTCCATGGTCCTGCGTCGCGCGTTTCTCCTCGCCGCTGGTGCGCTCGTCGTCGCCGGCGCCGCCGCGCAGGCCCCGGAGCTGCTGCGCGTCAAGGTGTTCCCCGGCGCGCAGAACCTCGCGCTGTGGACCGGGCTCGCGCGCGGCACGTTCGCGAAGCACGGCGTCGCGGTCGACCTGCAGTTCACGCAGACCTCCCCCGAGCTCCGCGACGGGCTCGCGTCGGGCGCGTTCGACGTCGCGCACGCCGCCGCCGACAATGCGATCGCGATGGTGGAGGTCGCCAAGCACGACGTCGTCTTCGTCATGGGGAGCGACAGCAGCATGAACGAGCTGTTCGTGCAGCCGGACATCGCCACGCTCGCCGACATGAAGGGGCGCACGCTCGCCGTCGACGCGCCGAACACGGCGTACGCGCTGCAGGCGATGAAGATCCTGAAGAACGCCGGCGTCGCGCCTGGCACCTACCAGGTCAAGGTCGCCGGCGGGACGTTCCAGCGCGGCAAGGCGATGATGGAATCGCGCGAGCTGGCCGCGTCGACGCTCAATCCCCCCTATTCGTTCGAGGCCACGGCGAACGGCCTCAAGAGCATGGGCCGCGCGGTCGACCTCCTCGGTCCCTACCAGGGGTCGAGCGCGTTCGCGATGCGCGCTTGGGTGCGCGACCACGGGCCGCTGCTCGAGCGCTACATCGCCGGCTACATCGAGGCGACGCGGATCGCCATGGATCCGGCGAACCGCGACGCGAGCGTCGCGCTGCTCGCCGAGAAGCTCAAGCTCACGCCGGAGCTGGCCGCGAAGACCTACGCCGCGGTCGTCGACCCGAAGTTCGGCATGACGCCCGACGCACGGCTCGACGTCGACGGCCTGCGCGCGGTGCTCGCGATCCGCGCCGAGCTTGCCCCCCCGGGCGGCGGCGTGGCGCCGCCGCCGGACAAGTACCTCGAGCTCGGGCCCTACGAGCGCGCGCGCGCTCGCCTCAAATAGTCAGTTTGGCTTGATGCCTGCCGCGCCCACGATCGACGCATTGGCGGCGAGCTCCGCGCGCACGTAGTCGTCGAACTGCGCCGGCGTCGTCGTCCACGCCTCGGCGCCGAGGCTCGCGAGCCGTTCCTTCATCTCGGTCGACGCCATCACGCGCACGACTTCCTGCTGCAGCTTGTCGACGATCTCGCGCGGCGTCTTCGCCGGCGCGAACAGCCCGATCCAGAACGTGTAGTCCGAGTTCGCGACGCCGGCCTCGACCGTGGTCGGCACGTCGGGCAACAGCGCCGCGCGCCGCGACGTGCCGACCGCGAGCGCGCTCGCCTTGCCGTCCTTGATCATCGGCCCGGCGGAGATGAGCGGCGCGAAGAACCAGTCGACGCGGCCGGCGATCGTCTCGGTGATCGCCTCGGGCGTGCCCTTCATCGGCACGTGGACCGCGCTGATGCCGGCCGCGGCGCGGAACTTCTCCGAGTTCATGTGCGTCGCGCTTCCGGTGCCCGCCGAGGCGTAGTTGAGCGCGCCCGGCTGCGCCTTCGCCGCCGCGACCAATTCGCCGAGCGACTTGTAGCCCTTCGACGGCGCGACGATCAGCACGTTGGGCAGCGTCACCAGCGGCGTGACGCCGGCGAAGTCGCGCAACGTGTCGTAGCCCAGGCTCGCGTAGATGTGCGGGTTCACCGTGTGCCCGGACGACTGCACGAGCAGCGTGTGGCCGTCGGGCGGCGACTGCGCGACCACCGCCGCGCCGATCGTGCCGCCGGCGCCGGGGCGGTTCTCGACGATCAGCGGCTGCACGAGCACCGGCTGCAGCCGCTCGGCGAGGGCGCGCGCGATGATGTCGGTGGCGCTTCCCGGCGTGAACGGCACGATGATCCGGACCGGCTTCGACGGCCAGCCTTGCGCCAGCGCGTCCGGTGCGAACGCGCCGTGCGCAAGCGTCACGGCGGCCAGCGCGGCAAACAGGCGAACGAGCTTCATGGCATCTCCCGGGGAGGGCACGATCACTTCGTGGTCAATCCGTCCGACACGTCGACACGCTCGGGCTTCAGCTCGACGCCGGCGCCGTGCGCCTCCAGCGTCAGGAGGCGCATGAAGTCCTCGTCGGCGTAGCCCGCGCCGACGAGCGTCTGCACGATCTCGCGCGTGGCGGCGGCGAGCGGCATCGGCACGCCGAGCTCGTGCGCGGCGGCAAGGCCGAGGTCGAGGTCCTTGCGCAAGAGCACCGGCGTGAACGTGGTGGTGAAGTCGAGCTTGACGATGGCCGGCGTCTTGTAGCGCGTGAACGTGGAGCCCATCACGCTCTTGTTGATGAAGTCGAGGAACGCGTGGCGCGGCACGCCCGCGCGCTCGGCGAGCACGGTGATCTCGGCGAGCGACTGGCTGACGACGCCGAGCAGCACGTTGTGGCAGATCTTGACGATGCGGGCCAGCTCGCCGTCGCCCACGTACGACACGCCCTCGCCGACCGCGGCGAGGTAGGGCTCGGCGAGCGCGTACGCGTCCGCGGGCCCGGACGCGACGATCGACAGGCGTCCCGCCTTGACGACCTTCGCGTTGCCGGACACCGGCGCGGCCAGCATCGCTCCGCCGGCGCGCTTGAGCGCGGCGCGCACGGCGGCGCTCGCGTCCGCCGACACCGTCGAGCAGTCGACCAGCACCTTCGGCGCGTGGCCGGTGCCCGAGAGCAGCCCGTGCGCGCCCCCGACCACGTCCTCGAGGTCGTGCGAGGTCGACACCATCGTGAACACGATGTCGCGGTCGGCGAGCGCGGCGGGCGCGTCGACCAGCGTCGCGCCCGCGGCCGCGAGCGGCTCCGCCTTCGAGCGCGTGCGATTCCACACCGCGATGTCGCAGCCGGCCTTCGCGAGCCGCTGGGCCATCGGGAACCCCATGCGGCCGGTGCCGATCCAGCCGAGGCGGTGCGGTCCGGGTTTCGCGTGCGCGGTCACGGCAGGCGTCAGTACGGGTTGGCGATCGGCAGTTCTTCGGCCGGGTAGAGCGAGATGATCTGCGCGCCCGTGGGCGTCAGGATCACCTCCTCCTCGATGCGCGCGGCGCTGAAGCCGTCGGTCGCCGGGCAATAGGTCTCGACCGCGAACACCATGCCCGCCTTGAGCTCGATGGGCTCCTTGAGCGAGGTAAGGCGCGACACCAGCGGCCGCTCGTGCAGGCCCAGCCCCAGCCCGTGGCAGAAGTTGAGGCCGAACGCCTCCATCTCGGAAGGAAAGCCGATGTCCTTGGCCGTGGGCAGCGCGCGCGCGACCACGTCGCTCGACACGCCGGGCTTGAGGCACGCGATCGCCTTGTCCATCCACTCGCGCGCCTTGCGGTACGCGGTGCGTTGCGCCGGCGTCGCGCGCCCGACGTTGAACGTCCGGTAGTAGCAGGTGCGGTAGCCCATGAACGACTGGATCACGTCGAAGAATGCCTGGTCGCCGGGACGGATCAGCCGGTCGGTGAAGTTGTGCGGGTGCGGCGAGCAGCGCTCGCCCGAGATCGCGTTGATCGCCTCGACGCAGTCGCTGCCCATCTCGTAGAGGCGCCCGGTCGCGAGCGCCACGATCTCGGACTCGCGCACGCCGGGCTTCAGCGCCTCGGCGATGTCCTGGTAGACGCCGTCGACCATCGCCGCGGCCATGTTGAGCAGCGTCAGCTCGTCGATGTTCTTGACCTCGCGCGCGGCGAGCATCACTTGCTGGCCGTCGCGCACGTCGATGCCGGCCCTCTGCAGCTCGAACAGCATCGGCGGCTCGACCACGTCGAGCCCGAGCGGCATGTCGCCCACGCCCTCCTCGTCGAGCAGCGCGCGGATCTCGCGTGCCGCCTCGCGGAACAGCGTGATGTCGGCGCCGGTGGCGCCCCGAAGGCCGAGGAGCCCGGCGCGGCAGTGATCGTGGTGCAGCCACGGCGCGTGCAGCCGGTGGTGCTTCGCCGCCGAGCCGAAGTCCCAGATGTAGGGGTCGCCGTTGCCGGTGAGCAGCGAATAGCGCGTCAGCTTGTCGCGCGCCCACTCGCCGATGACCGTGCTGGTCGTGTAGCGGATGTTGTGCTGGTCGAAGCACAGGAGCGCGCCCAGGCCGCTGCCCGCGAGCGCGGCGCGCACGCGCGCGATCCGGTAGTCGTGGAGCCGCCGGAAATTGACGCGCTCCTCGAAGTCGACTTGCGTGCGGCCGGGCGCCTGCAGCGGCCGCGACCAGTCGTGGTGCGGATCGACGTCGTCAGGCCGGATCCGCCGGGGCTCGGCTCGCTTCGCGCGCTTGCGCTGGGGCATGTCGCTCTCCACCGGCGGTCGGCAGCGGAGGCGCCACGCCCGGCCCGGGTGGTCCGAAACTAGACCATCCGCGACGCGTGCGCAAGCACGGCCGCGTAGCGCGCTAGCGCGCGAGCGCGACGTCGGCGAGCGTGCCGCCGCTCGCGCGCACCAAGTCGGCGGACGCGATCGGGAACAGTGCGTTGGGCGTGCCGCCCGCCGCGTACACGACGTCGAAGGCCGCGAGGTCGCGATCCACGAGCACCGGCATCGGCATCGTGTGCCCGAGCGGCGGGATGCCGCCGATCGCGTAGCCGGTCGCCTGGCGCACGAACGCCGCGTCGGCGCGCGCGATCGGCTCGCCCAGGTGCGCGGCGACCTTCGCCTCGTCGACGCGGTTCGCGCCGCTGGCGATCACCAGCACCGCTTCGTCAGCCGCCCCGCGGCGGAACACTAGCGACTTGGCGATCTGCGCGACGTCGCAGCCGAGCAGGAGCGCCGCCTCAGCCGACGTTCGCGCGGGAGCCGCATGCTCGGTGATGCGACAGGAGAGACCGGCCGCGGCGAGCGCCTCCTGCACGCGCTGCGCGGAGGCGGAGAGCGGCGCGCTCATCGGTCGAGCACCTCGAGCTCGAAGTCGTCGACCCACATCGTGCCGCCGCCTTCCAGCGTCGCGCCGGCTTCCAGCCGGTTGGTGCCCGGCGGCAGCGCGAGCTCGATCGAATAGCGCGTCCAGTCGGTGCTGCCCTGGGCGCGGCGCTTCTGCATGAACTCGTGCGCGAGGAACGCGCTGCCGCGCAGCGCCATCAGCACGAGGCCCGCACCGGTCCGGCGCCCCTGCGGAACGTCCTCGGTGCGGATCCACGCCGACAGGCGCACCGTGCGTCCCGCGAGCGCCGAGCCGGGAAGCACCTGCGTGATCGTGCCGTAGGGCTCGGGCCCGTAGCGCTTGATGCGCATGCTCTGCGTGCCGCTCTTCTTCTGGCCGCTGTCGAGCGCGAAGTCGTACGACTCCTCGCCGGCGTGCTGGATCGCGACCCAGCCCTCGGGACTGCCTCCCTCGCCCGGCCGCGTGGACTCGAAGCCCGGATTGACCAGCGGCACCGGCGCAGCGTGTGCGGGCGCGACGCACGCCGCGCCGATCAGCGCGATCGCGACGAGCGCGCACGCTGCCCGCCGCCTTGCGCCCGGCGCGCGCACCGCTCAGCCGCCGTCGGTGATGGCGCCCAGGCTCGCCGTCGACACGAGCCGCGTGTACTTGGCGAGGAGGCCCTTGGTGTAGCGCGGCGCCGGCGGCTTCCACGCCGCGCGACGGCGCGCGAGCTCGGCGTCGTCGACGTTGAGCTGCACGAGGAGCTTGTGCGCGTCGATCGTGATCGAATCGCCTTCGTGTATCAGCGCGATCAAGCCGCCCTGCTGCGCCTCGGGCGCGACGTGGCCGACGACCATGCCCCAGGTGCCACCCGAGAAGCGCCCGTCGGTGATGAGCCCGACCGATTCGCCGAGGCCCTGGCCGATGAGCGCCGACGTCGGCGCGAGCATCTCCTGCATGCCGGGGCCGCCCTTGGGCCCCTCGTAGCGGATGACGACGACGTCGCCGGCGCGGATCTTCTTCGCCATGATCGCGTCCATGCACTGCGGCTCCGAGTCGAACACGCGCGCGGGTCCGGTGATCGACGGATTCTTGAGGCCGGTGATCTTGGCGACGCAGCCTTCGGGCGCGAGGTTGCCCTTGAGGATCGCGAGGTGGCCTTGCGCGTACA
>DATLIR010000183.1:0-17226 GCA_035539315.1 Casimicrobiaceae bacterium | reverse complement strand
GCCAGCACCGTCACCTTGGGCGACGGGAGCAGGATGCCCTTGATCACGAAGAGATCGACCGGCCCGAGGATCGACACGTCGTGCTGCGGGGCGCCGCCGTAGCGCGCGCACACGCGGAAGCGGCCGATGGAGAGGTCGGGGAACGCGAGTTGCGCGACGCCACCGACCAGCGCCGCGCTCTTCGCGATCGGTGTGATCGGGTCGTTGCCGCTTTCGAACGGGTCGGGACAACGGGTGCCGGGCCCGGCCACCCAGGCCTCGAGCGTTCCGCCGGGCGGCGGCCCGATCGCGGCCTCGACGTTCGCCGTCAGCACCACGACCTGGCCCGCTACCGCGGGATTGGGCGCGAGGCCGAGCTTCAGCGTCGTCGGGATCTTCTGGACCACCAGCGTGTAGTCGCGCCCGTCGAACTGCGTCAGCACGTCCTGCACGCGCACCGTGAACGTGTACGAGCCCGGCGTCGTCGGCGCGCCGGTGATGCGGCCGTCCTCCGCGAGCGCGAGCCCCGGCGGCAACGCGCCGCCGGCGATGTCGAACCTGTACGGCTTCAGGCCGCCGGTCGCCTCGACGAGCAGCGACACCGGCGCGAGGATCACCAGCGGCGGCGCGAGCGGCGGCGGCGTGATGATCTGCAGCGGCGGGTTGCGCACCTCGACCACCGACACCTGCGCGTCGGGCGGCGCAGTCCCGTTGGTCGCGCGCAGCGTGACGATGAACGTGCCGGCGGTGGTCGGCGCGCCGGTGATGCGGCGCGTCGTGTCGTCGTAGGCAAGGCCGGGCGGCAGTCCCTCCGCGGTGACGACGACCGGCGCAGTGCCGGTGACCGTGACCTGGTGGAAGTACGCGAGGCCGATGAGCGCCGGCGTCGGCAGGAGGGGCGAGGTGATCTTCGGCGGGATGCCGCCGATCACCGTCAGCGTCGCGGACAGGCGCTGGATCGTGCCGCCGCCGTTGGACGTGATCGGCCCGACCGTCTGCACGACGTCGCGCGTCGTGTCGCTGTCGACGGTCACGTCGACCGCGACCTCGCAGTTGTCGTAGGCGGACAGGAAGCCGTTGCGGAGCGTGATGCCGCCGGTGACCGGATCGACGTTGCCGCGGCATTGCAGCGGGTCGAGCGTCCCGACCATGCGCATGCCCGCCGGGAAGACGATGTCGAACGCGATGCTCGCGATCGTGCCGTCGTTGGTGTTCTCGAGCCGCACGCGAAGCTTGGTCGGCTTGCCGGACGGGATCGTGGGCGGCTGGAAGCCCATGCCGGCGTCCAGCGCGCCGGCACGCTGCGCATGCGCGCTGCCGGCCGCCAGCAGCGCCGCCCCGGCCAGCGCGGCGCTGGCCGCGGCCAGCGCGGGGTGCCGAGAGGCGAGGAAGCGTCGTGCGGATGCAAGCAATGTCATGCGCGGCGTCGGAAGCGTGGCAGCCCGCATCATAGCCTCGCGGCCCGCCGCGCGTCTGCCGGACCGGGCTCGCTATAATTCGCCACCGGTACTAGCGCCCCCGCCCGCCTCTCGTCCGCGGCGCTGCTCCTTCATACCCGACGCCCATGCTCGAAGCGCACGACCTCGCGGCGCGACGCGGCACCGCGCGACTGTTCAGCGGGCTCTCGCTCGCCGTCGGCGCGGGCACGGCGCTGGTGGTCACCGGCGCGAACGGGCGCGGCAAGACGACGCTCCTGCGCATGCTTGCGGGACTGACGCTGCCCGAGGCCGGCGACATCCGTCTCGATGGCGTTCGCGTCACCGCGTTCGCGCCGGCCATGCGCTCGCGCTCAAGGACGAGCTCTCCGCGCGCGAGAACCTGGCCTCTCTCGTCACGCTGTCGGGCGCGAGCGCCTCCGCGGTCGAGCTCGATGCCGCGCTCGAGCGTGTCGCGCTCGGCGCGCGCGCGCACCTCGCGGCGCGCGTCCTGTCGCAAGGCCAGCGGCGCCGCGTCGGGCTCGCGCGGCTGGCGCTGTCGCGTCGCCGCGTCTGGATCCTCGACGAGCCGGTCACGGCGCTCGACGCCGCCGGCGCAGGACTCCTCGCCGAGCTGGTCGCCGCGCATCTCGACCGGGGCGGCCTCGCGGTCGCATCGACGCACGCGCCGCTGGCCCTGCCCGCGTCGCGGGCACGGACGCTTTCGCTCGACTGATGGCTACGGTCCTCGCACGCGACGACGACGCGGCGACCGGCGACGCGCTCGCAGGCCTCGGCTGGGCCCTCAGGCGCGACCTGGCGCTCGCGTTCCGGACACGTTCCGAGCTCGCGGTCCAGCTCCTGTTCTACGCGATCGTCGTGGCGCTGTTCCCGCTCGCCACGACGCCCGAGCGCACGCTGCTCGCCACGATGGGCCCGGGGGTCCTGTGGGTCGCCGCGCTGCTCTCGTCGCTCCTGTCGCTGCCGCGGATGTTTGCGCTCGATCAAGCCGACGGCACTTTGGAGCAGATGGCCCTGTCGCCGTGGCCGCTGCCGGCCATCGTGTCCGGTAAGATACTGGCGCATTGGCTGACGACGGGACTTCCGGTGGTCGTGCTGACGCCGCTGGCCGCCCTGCAGTACGGCCTCGACGGCGCGGCGGTCGGCATCCTGGTCGCGGGGCTCGCGCTCGGCACGCCGATCCTGTCGCTGATCGGCGCGATCGGCGCCGCACTGACGCTCGGCGTGCGCGCGTCGGGCGGGTTGCTCGCGCTGCTCGTCCTGCCGCTGTACGTGCCGGTGCTGATCTTCGGCGCCGGGGCGGTCGATGCGTACCGCGCGGGCCTGGCGTTCGACGCGAATCTGTCCCTGCTGGGCGCGGGGTTGATCGCGGCGGCGCTCGGGAGCCCGTTCGCGGCCGCCGCGGCCGTGCGCATCGCGCTCGATTGAACGGGGACGAATGGCGATCAACTGGTTCCACTACGCCTCGCCTGTGACCTTCTACCCGGTCGCGGAGCGGCTCGCGCCGTGGTTCGCCGCGCTCGCGGGGCTGCTCGCCGCCGGCGGGCTGTACGTGGGCTTCGGGCTCGCCCCGACCGATGCGACGCAGGGCGAGGCCTACCGGATCATCTACGTCCACGTGCCCGCGGCATGGATGGCGATGTTCATCTACCTCGTGATGGCGTTCTGGAGCGCGCTCGCGCTCGCGTTCAACACGCGCCTGTCCGCGATGCTCGCCCAGGCGCTCGCGCCGAGCGGCGCGCTGATGGCGCTGCTCGCGCTGTGGACCGGCGCGTTCTGGGGCCGACCGACCTGGGGGACCTACTGGGCGTGGGATGCGCGGATGACCTCGACGCTGATCCTCCAGTTCCTCTACCTCGGCGTCATCGCCCTGCGCAGCGCGATCGACGAGCCGCGCCGCGCGGATCGCGCCTGCGCGGTGCTGGCGCTGGTCGGCGCGGTCAACGTGCCGATCATCTATTTCTCGGTGCGCTGGTGGAACACGCTGCACCAGGGCGCGTCGGTGAGCCTCACCGCCGCGCCGACGATGGCCACGCTGATGCTGACCGGCATGCTGCTGATGGCGCTCGCGGCGTGGTCGTGGTGCATCGCCGCCGCGTTGTGGCGCGTCGGCGCGATCATCCTCGAGCGCGAGCGCGGCTCGGCATGGATCGGTGCGCTGCCGGCGCGGGGAAGTGCCGCATGAGCGAATTCCTGGCCATGGGCGGTTACGGCTGGTACGTCTGGATGTCGTACGGCGCCTGCGCGCTGGCCATCGCCGCGGAGATCGTCTCGCTGCGGGCGCGTCGCCGCCGCGCGCGCGTCGAGGCACGCGTCGCCGTCGACGACGCGCCGCCGCGGCGCCCGGAGGCCGCGCTGTGAAGGCTCGCCATCGTCGCTTCGCGTGGATCGGCGCCGGCCTGGTGGCCGTGGCGGTCGCGGTCACCCTGGTGCTGAACGCGTTCCGCTCGAACCTGGTGTTCTTCTACTCGCCCTCGCAGGTCCTGAGCAACGAGGCGCCCGTGGGCCGACCGTTCCGCATCGGCGGCCTGGTCGAGTCGGGCAGCCTGAAGCGCGATCCGAGCTCGCTCGCCATCACGTTCGTGGTGACCGACACCGCCCAGAAGGTGACGGTCGCCTACCGCGGATTGCTGCCCGACCTGTTCAAGGAGGGCAAGGGCGTGGTGGCGCAGGGAACGCTCGGCGCCAACGGCGTGTTCACCGCCACCGAGGTGCTCGCGAAGCACGACGAGAACTACATGCCGCCCGAGGCCGCCGCGGCGATCGACCAGGCACACAAGGGCGGAAGCATGAAGCAGTCCGGCAAGTGATGAAACGCGAGGCGACCCCATGATCCCCGAACTCGGCCAGCTCGCGCTGGTCCTCGCCTTCGTCGTCGCGCTCGCGCAGGGCGTGGTGCCGCTGGTGGGCGCCGCGCGCGGCGACGCCGCCCTGATGGGCTTCGCGCGTCGCGCGGCGCTGCTGCAGTTCGCGCTGGTGGCCGGCGCGTTCGGCTGCCTCGCCGCGAGCTTCCTCGCCTCCGACTTCTCGGTGGTGAACGTCGCGCAGAACTCGTTCACGACGCTGCCGCCGGCGTACAAGTTCGCCGCCACCTGGGGCTCGCACGAAGGGTCGCTCTTGCTGTGGGCGCTGATGCTCTCCGGCTGGTCGGCCGCCGTCGCGCTGCGCTCGCGCAACCTGCCCGCGCCGATGCTCGCGCGCGTGCTCGCCGTGATGGGCCTGGTCGCGGTCGGGTTCCTCGCCTTCCTGCTGTTGACGTCGAATCCGTTCGAGCGCCTCGTCCCGCCGGCGCCCGAGGGCCGCGATCTCAACCCGCTGCTGCAGGACCCGGGCATGGTGTTGCACCCGCCGCTCCTGTACATGGGCTACGTCGGCTTCTCGGTCGCGTTCGCGTTCGCGATCGCGGCGCTGATCGGCGGGCGGCTCGACGCCAGCTGGGCGCGCTGGTCGCGGCCGTGGACGACGGTCGCCTGGTGCTTCCTGACGCTCGGCATCATGCTCGGAAGCGCGTGGGCATACTACGAGCTCGGCTGGGGCGGCTGGTGGTTCTGGGACCCGGTCGAGAACGCGTCGTTCATGCCCTGGCTGGTCGGCACCGCGCTGATCCACTCGCTCGCGGTGACCGAGAAGCGCGGCACGTTCAAGAGCTGGACGGTGCTGCTCGCCATCGTCGCGTTCTCGCTGTCGCTGCTCGGCACGTTCCTGGTCCGTTCCGGCGTGCTGACGTCGGTGCACGCCTTTGCGACCGACCCTGCGCGCGGCATCTTCGTGCTCGCGTTCCTCGTCATCGTGATCGGCGGCTCCCTCGCGCTCTACGCGGCGCGCGCGGGAGCGGTCGGCGGCGGCGCGGCATTCGCACCGGTGTCGCGCGAATCGTTCCTCCTCGCCAACAACATCCTGCTCGTCGTCGCGATGGCGAGCGTGCTGCTCGGCACGCTCTACCCGCTGTTCCTCGACGCGCTCAACGCGGGCAAGATCTCGGTCGGCCCGCCCTACTTCGAGGCCGTGTTCGGGCCGCTGATGGCGCCGCTCGTGTTCCTGATGGGCATCGGCCCGCTCGCGAGCTGGCGGCGCGCCGAGCTGCCGGGCCTGTGGACGCGGCTGCGCTGGGCGTTGGGCGTCGCGATCGTCACCGCACTGGTGCTGCCGTTCGCGCTGGGCCGCTGGTCGCCGCTGGTCGCCGCGGGCCTGTTCCTCGCGTTGTGGGTGATCGCCGCGACCGCCGTCGCCGTCTTGCATCGGTTGCGCGGCGCGCCGCAGGCGACGCTCGGCGCGAGGCTGCGCGCCAACCCGGCCTCGTGGTACGGCATGCTGCTGGCGCACGTGGGCGTCGCCGTGTTCATCGTCGGCGTCACGCTGGTGAAGGGCTACGAAGTCGAGCGCGACGTGCGACTCGAGCTCGGCGGCTCGACCGAGGTCGGCGGCTACGCGTTCACGTTCAAGGGCGTGACCGAGCGCCCCGGTCCGAACTACCAGTCGCTCGTCGGCACGGTCGAGGTGCGGCGGGGCGGCGCGCTCACCGACGTCCTGCATCCGGAGAAGCGCGTCTACGCGGCGAGCGGCCAGTCGATGACCGAGGCGGCGATCGACACGGGCGTCACCGGCGACCTCTACGTCTCGCTCGGCGAGCCGGTCACGCCCGACGGCTACGCCGGCGCCTGGGGCGTGCGCATCTACGTGAAGCCGTTCGTCGACTGGATCTGGGGCGGCTGCATCCTGATGGCGCTCGGCGGGTTCCTCGCGATCGCCGACCGCCGCTACCGGATCGCGGTGAAGGACCGCGTCGCCGCGATGCTCGGCGCGGCGCGCGCCTGATGCGACGCCATGGCTGACGGTACCGTCGCCGACGACGCCAGGCGCCGTGCGCCGCGACCGGCATGGCGGCGCCTCGCGCCGCTCGGGATCTTCGCCGTCCTCGTCGCGTTCCTGTTCGTCGGGCTGTTCCGCGATCCGCGCGAGGTGCCCTCGCCGCTGGTCGACCGGCCCGCGCCGGCGTTCGCGCTCCAGGACCTGCACCGTCCCGGCCAGAAGGTCGCGACCGCGGACTTCAAGGGCCAGGTGTGGCTGCTCAACGTGTGGGCGTCGTGGTGCGTCTCCTGTCGCGTCGAGCACCCGCTGCTCCTCGAGCTCGCGAAGACCAAGGCGGTCCCGATCGTGGGCCTCAACTACAAGGACAAGAACGCGGAAGGGCTCGCGTGGCTCGCGCAGCACGGCGATCCGTACACGCTGTCGGTGGTCGACGCCGACGGACGCGTCGGCATCGACTGGGGCGTCTACGGCGTACCGGAGACCTTCGTCGTCGACAAGACCGGCCTCATCCGCTACAAGCACATCGGCCCGGTGAGCGTCGAGGCGCTGCAGGACAAGATCCTGCCGCTCGTGCGCAAGCTGCAGCAATCGTGAGGCGGCCGCGCCTGGTCGTCCTCGCCGCGGTGTTCGCGTGGAGCGCCGCGCTCGCGCAGCCCGCGCCGGATATCGCGTTCGAGGCGCGACTGAAGCGCCTCGAAGCCGACCTGCGCTGCCTCGTGTGCCAGAACCAGACGCTCGCCGACTCGAACGCGCCGCTCGCCGAGGACCTGCGCCGCGAAGTTCGCACGCTCGCGGTCGCGGGCAAGTCGGACGACGAGATCCGCGCCTTCCTGGTCGCGCGCTACGGCGACTTCGTCCTCTACCGGCCGCCGGTCAAGGGGACGACGTGGCTCCTGTGGTTCGGGCCGTTCGCGCTGCTCGTCGGCGGCGCCGGCATCTGGTACGCGGTCGTGCGCCGGCGCCGCGCCGGCAGCGCCGCTCCGGAGGCGGCAGCGGATGCGGGCGTGACCGCGCGCGCACGCGCGATGCTCGACGACATCCGCGAATGAGCCGTCGCTAGAGCGACGTCCCGCACTTCCAGCACAGCTCGAAGGTCGCCGGATTCTCCTCGCCGCAGTGCCGGCACGTGAGCGTGCCGATGCGCTCGCGCTCGACGCGGAACGCTTCGAGGATCGCCTGCGCGCGCGCGAAGTCCTCGTCGTCGACCCACACCTGCGGGCCCGCCACGTCGGGGGGAACGTCGCCGGCGATCGACTGCATGTGCTGGTTGAAGATGTGCGCCACGATGTTCGCGTGCGTCAGCCGGTCGCGCAGCAGCCACGCGTCGACGCGCGTGTCGGGCGAATAGAGGCGCTTCACGCGCCCGCCCGCGGCCGCCACGCGACCAGGGCGTCGACGAGCCGCTGCAGGATCGCCCCGAGCGGGGCGGCGCGCGCCGCGTCCCAGCGCCAGGGCGGCGTCTCGTCCATGTAGGCGGCCTGGGCGATCTCCAGCTGCAGCGCGTGCACCTGGCCGTCCGGCCGGCCGTAGTGGCGCGTGATCCAGCCGCCCTTAAAGCGGCCGTCGACGATCGACGAAAAGCGCGCGTCGGAGGCCAGGATGCCCGCGGCGAGACGTGCGAGCCCTCCGTCCGCGCTCGTCCCGTCGGCGGTCCCGAGGTTGAGGTCCGGTAGGCGCCCGGCGAAGAAGCGCGGCACGTGCGAGCGGATCGAATGGGCGTCGAGCAGCACCGCATGGCCATGTCGCGCCTTCACGCGCTCGATCTCCGCCGCCAACGCTGCGTGGTAGGGCGTGAAGCAGCTCGCCGTCCGTGCGGCGACCTCGTCGCGCTCCGGCGCGCGACCGGCGGACCAGATCGGCGCGTTGTCGAAGGTCCGCGTCGGGACGAGCTCGGTATTGTCGGCGCCGGCATACAGGGCGACGCCGCCCGGATCGCGGTTGAGGTCGACGACGTAGCGCGAGTGCGTCGCGACCACCAGCGTCGCGCCGGCTTCGCGCGCGAAGGCGTAGAGCTTGTCCACATGCCAGTCGGTGTCGGGCAGCGCGCGCGCCGCGTCGTCCATGGCGCTCGCGATCGAAGGCGGAAGCCAGGTACCCGCGTGCGGAACGTCGACCACCAGCGCAGTGTCGCCGCGGTGGAGCTCGAGCAGGTTCACGGTGCGCGCACCGCGTCGGTCACTGCCAGTGCGGCACGCCGCCGCGCAGCGTGCCCAGGCACGGCTGCGCGCCGAAGCGCCAAGCGAGCTCGGCCGGCTCGTCGATGGCGTAGACGGCGATGTCCGCGCGCATGCCGGTGCGCAGCCTGCCGCGATCCTTGAGGCCCAGCGCCCGCGCCGCCACGTGTGTCATACCGGCCAGCGCCTCCTGCGGCGTCAGGCGGAACAGCGTGCAGGCCATGTTGAGCATCAGCAGCGGCGAGGTGGTCGGCGAGGTTCCCGGATTGCAGTCGGTGGCGACCGCCATCGGCACGCCACGCCCGCGCAGCGCGTCGATCGGCGGCATGCGCGTCTCGCGCAACGCATAGTACGCGCCGGGAAGCAGCACCGCGACGGTGCCCGCCGCCGCCATGGCGTCGACGCCGCGCGGCGACAGCCATTCGAGGTGGTCGGCGGAGAGCGCGCCGTATTCGGCCGCGAGCGCTGCGCCGTCCTGGTCGGACAGCTGCTCGGCGTGCAGCTTCACCGCCAGCCCGTGCGCGCGCGCGGCATCGAACACACGACGCGTCTGCTCGCGCGTGAAGCCGATGGTGTCGCAGAAGACGTCGACCGCATCGGCCAATCGCGCACGCGCCGCTGCAGGCACGATGTCCTTGCACACGACGTCGATCCACGCGTCCGCGCGCCCGGCGAATTCCGGCGGCACCGCATGCGCGGCGAGTAGCGTCGTGCGGACGTCGACGTCGAGCTCCGCACCCAGCCGGCGCGCCACCGCGAGCTGGCGAAGCTCGGTATCCCGATCGAGCCCGTAGCCCGACTTGACCTCCACGGTCGTCGCGCCCTCCGCCGCCAGCGCGGCGAGCCGGGGCCGGCTGGCGTCGGCCAAGGCTTCGGCATCGGCCGCCCGCGTCGCGCGAACCGTCGCGAGGATGCCGCCGCCTTCGCGCGCGATCTCGGCGTAGCTGGCGCCGTGGAGCCGCCGCTCGAACTCGTTCGCACGGCTGCCCGCGTAGACCAGGTGCGTATGGCAGTCGACGAGCCCCGGCGTCGCCCAGGCACCGTTGAAGTCGCGTCGCGCGGTCCAGCTCGTGTGCGCGTGCAGCGCCGCGAGCGGCCCGACCCAGGCGATCGTGTCGCCGACCGTCCCGATCGCGCCGTCGCGGATCGTGCCCCAGCCCTCGCCGTCGAGCGTCGCGAGATTCAGCCCGGCGAGCAGGAGGTCGAAGTGCGCGGCGGCGGTCACGTCCCGCCGTTCGCGACGCGCGCGATCGCGCGGCGGTAGTCCGCGAGCACCGCGTCCTCGTCGGCGTGACGGCCGTCTCGCACCACCCAGTGCCCGCCCAACATCGTGTGGCGCACCGGCGCGCGGCAGGGACCGAAGATCGCCGCGTCGAGCAGCGTGTCGCCGCCGTGGCCCGCGAGCGCCGGATCGTCGCGGTCGAGCACGACGAGGTCGGCCGCCGCCCCCGCCGCGATCGTCCCGGCATTGCGTCCGCACGCCTGCGCGCCGCCCGTCGCGGCGGCAAGCCACATCGCCGTGCCGACCGACGCATCGGAGCCGTGGTGCATCAGGTTGCGCCGGCGCCAGAACAGGCGCTGCGAATACTCGAGCTGGCGCAATTCCGCGAACGGATCGACGATGGCGTTGCTGTCGCTCCCCACGCCCCAGCGCCCGCCCGCGCCGGTGAAGGCGACGCCCGGGAACGTGCCGTCGCCCAGGTCGGCTTCGGTCGTCGCCGCGATCCCGGCGACCGCGCGGCTCGCGGCCAGCGCGCGCGTCTCGCGCTCGACCATGTGCGTCGCATGCACGAGGCACCAGCGCGCGTCGACCTGGCCCTGCGCGAGCAGCCATTCGACCGGGCGGCGTCCCGACCAGGCGATGCATTCCTCGACCTCGCGCGTCTGCTCGGCGATGTGGATGTGGATCGGCGCGTGCGCGGGCGTCGCCGCGACCACGCGCTCGAGCTCGTCGCCGGTGACCGCGCGCAGGCTGTGCGGCGCGCTGCCGAGCACGGCGCCGTCCGCGCGCGCGACCGGCGAGACCGTCTCGAGGAGGCGCGCGAACTCGTCGGTCTGCATCACGAAGCGACGCTGCGCGGGCGAAGGCGCCGCCCCGTTGAAGTCGCCGTGCGCGTAGAACACCGGCAGCAGCGTGAGCGGCACGCCGATACGCCGTGCCGCCGCGAGCACGCGCTTCGACAGCTCGGCGGGATCGGCGTAGCGCTGTCCCGCCGCGTCGTGGTGCACGTAGTGGAACTCGGCGACGCAGCCGTAGCCCGCCTTGGCCATCTCGACGTACACCTGCGTCGCGATCGCCTCGAAACCCTCGGGATCGAGGCGCTCGAGGAACGTGTACATCGCCTGGCGCCAGGTCCAGAAGCTGTCCTCGCCGCTCGCGCCCGCGTGGCCGGTGCGCCCCGCGACGCCGCGCTGGAACGCGTGCGAATGCACGTTGGGCATCGCCGGCACCAGCGCGCCGCCGGCGTCTTCCGCATCGCCGCGCGGGACACCGGGGGTCACGCTCGTGATCGTGCCCGCGGCGGTCGCGACGACGACGTCGCGCGCCCAGCCGCCCGGCAGCAGCGCCCACGGCGCGTGCACGCGCGCGTTCCCGGGAAGCGCGCGCTCAGCCACGCGGATCGAGCGCCGCCACGAGCGCGACCGCGCGCCCGTCGACCGGATTGACGTGCATCGACGCAACCGGCGAATCACCGTCGGTCACCAGCGCCTCGCCCGCCGCGAGGCCGATCGGCGCCTGTCCCGGCAGCAGGCATTCGCTCGCGCCTTCGGCCGCGTAGCACACGCCGAAGCGGAACGGTCCGGCGATGGCGGTGGCGCCGTCGGCGACGACGAGCGTGCCGCTCGCGCGATCGCGCCGGATCATCAGGTTGAACGCACGCGCCGGCCCTCCCACCAGCCGGCAGGTGCACGGCCGCTCGCCGGCGAAGCGGAAGGGCTCGTGGCGCACCAGGATCTCGACCTCGACGTCGTCGATCGCGAGCACGACGCCGTCGCCGTCGAGCAGCACGAACGTGCGGTCGACGCCGCGCCAGGCGGAAAACGCGGCGTCGCGCTCGATCTCGGCAATCGACACGCGCCACGCAAAGCCCGCGTCACCCGTATCGGGCGACCACGCGGCGATCTCGGCCGTCCGGCCGGCGCCGTTCTTCCACGGCATCCGGCGGAAGTCGCGCGGAGCGAGGAGGCGATGGGGCGTCATCGGGGAATCACGCTCCGACGGGTCCTGGCATCACGACGCCTGCGCGGCGCGCGGACGTTGGAGGGCGCGGAGGACGGGCTCGACGTTGCCAATGAGGCTCTCTTGCGCGCGCACTGCCGCTGCCTGGTTCATGTTCCTCCCGTGGTTGCGCGGAGGGCGTGGGGTCGACGGCGCGGTGCGAGGGCTCGACGATGCCGACGAGACAGCCTTGCGCACGCGTTTCCCCTGCCTGGTTCATTTTCACCCAAGCGCCATCCCCATCCCGGGCGCCGGCATTGTATGCCAAGGGACGCCGCGCACCGTCGCGCCGTTGACAGTCCCGGAGCGCCCCCCCAAGATCGTCGTCTCGCCCTCCTTGTGGAGTACTGCCATGCGTCGCCCGCTCACCGTTCTCGCCGCCGCGCTCGCCGTCGCCTGCGCGTCCCTGGCGTCCGCGCAGGAGACCCCGGTCGCGATCGGCCTGTCGGGCTGGACCGGATTCGCGCCACTCACGCTCGCGAAGGAAGCGGGCATCTTCAAGAAGAACGGCCTCGACGTCTCGCTCAAGAAGATCCCGCAGAAGGACCGCCACCTCGCGATCGCGTCGGGCGACGTGCAGTGCGCCGCGACGACGGTCGAGACCTGGATCGTGTGGAACGCGAGCGGCGTGGCGACGACGCAGATCTTCCAGATGGACAAGAGCGACGGCGCCGACGGGATGGTCGTGCGCAATTCGATTGCGAGGATCGCCGACCTCAAGGGCAAGACGGTCGCGGCGTCCGCGCCGGGCACCGCGCCCTACTTCACGCTCGCGTGGTTCCTCAAGAAGAACGGGCTGTCGGTGAAGGACGTGACCGTGGTCAACCTCGAGCCCGGCCCGGCGGCGCAGGCGTTCGTCGCCGGCCAGAACGACGCCGCGATGACCTACGAGCCGTACCTCTCCACCGTCCGCGCCGCGCCGCAGGCCGGCAAGATCATTGCCACGACGGTCGACTACCCGATGATCATGGACACCTTCGGCTGCACGCCTAAATTCCTCGCCGAGAACCCGAAGGCGGCGAAGGCGCTCGCCGACAGCTACTTCGAGGCCCTCGAGCTGATCGGCCGCGACCCGCGGCGCAGCTTCGAGATCATGGGTGCCGACGTCAAGCAGACCGGCGAACAGTTCGAGGCCTCGCAGAAATACCTGCGCTGGCAAGGCCGCGCCGCGAACCGCGAGTTCTTCGCCGGCGAGCATGCGCGTTTCAGCAAGGAAGCCGCCGACCTGCTGCTGGAAGTCGGCATCATCAGGACGATCCCCGACCTGTCGAAGCTCGCCGACACGCGGTTCATTCAGTAGGTCGGCCTTCAGGCCGACGCCCATGGGGTCGGGCTCGCCCGACGGGGTAAGGTGTCGGGCTGAAGCCCGACCCGCAGACCGATGAAGCCGCTCGTCCCCGTGAGCCAGGCGCGGAAGATCGCGCTCGGCATCGCCTTCTTCGTGCTGTTCGTCGCCGCCTGGAGCGCGGCGACATTCGGCGGCTTCGTGTCGAGGACGTTCCTCGCCGATCCGCTGACGATGCTGCGCGAAGGCTACGCGCTCTTCGCGCAGCACGGCTTCGCGCAGGACGTCGGCATCACCGTGTGGCGCGTGCTGGGCGGGTTCGGCCTGGCGGCGCTGCTGGGCGTTCCGCTGGGCATCGCGATGGGCGCGTTCAAGCCCATCGAGGCGTTCTTCGAGCCGTTCGTGTCGTTCGCGCGCTACCTGCCCGCCTCCGCGTTCATCCCGCTCCTGATCCTGTGGGCGGGCATCGGCGAGGCGCAGAAGCTCCTGCTGATCTTCATCGGCGTGTTCTTCCAGATCGTGCTGATGATCGCCGTGACCGTCGGCTCGACGCGGCGCGACCTGGTCGAGGCCGCCTACACGCTCGGCGCCGGGCCGCGCGGCATCGTGCAGCGCGTGCTCCTGCCCAACGCCGCGCCGCAGATCGCCGAGACGCTGCGCCTGGTGCTCGGCTGGGCGTGGACCTACGTGATCGTCGCCGAGCTCATCGGCGCATCGTCGGGCATCGGCCACATGATCACCGACAGCCAGGCGCTGCTCAACACCGGGCAGATCATCTTCGGCATCATCATGATCGGGCTGATCGGGCTCGTGTCCGATTTCGCCTTCAAGTGGGCGAACCAGCGGATGTTCCCGTGGCACCTGGTCGCGCACTCGTGAAACCCGTCGGGCTGAAGCCCGACCCACGGCCGAAGCCCGACCCACGGGCACGTGGCGCGACGCGGACATGGGCCGCCTGACGCTCGAAGGCGTGGGTCGCACGTTCGCCGGCGTTCGCGGCGGGCCGCCGACCGTCGCGCTGACGCCGATCACGCTGGCGGTCGCCGACAACGACTTCATCACGATCCTGGGACCGTCGGGCTGCGGCAAGTCGACGCTGCTTCGCATCGTCGCCGGCCTCGACTGGCCCACCGAGGGACGCGCGCTCGTCGACGGCACCCCGGTGAGCGGCCCGGGGGCCGATCGCGGCATGGTATTCCAGAGCTACACGCTGTTCCCATGGCTCACCGTCGAGCAGAACGTGCGCTTCGGGCTGCGCGAGAAGGGGCTGCCTGACGCGGAGCAGGCGTCGATCGCGCGCCACTGGATCCACCGCGTCGGGCTCGACGGCTTCGCGCGCCACTACCCGAAGATGCTCTCCGGCGGCATGCAGCAGCGCACCGCGATCGCGCGCGCCCTCGCCAATGCGCCGAAGATCCTGCTGCTCGACGAGCCGTTCGGCGCGCTCGATCACCAGACGCGCGGCCTGATGCAGGAGCTCCTACTGGCGCTGTGGGAGCACGACAAGACCACGGTGCTGTTCGTCACGCACGACATCGAGGAGGCGATCTTCATGGCGAGCCGCGTCGTCGTGATGAGCGCGCGACCCGGCCGCATCAAGGCGGACGTCGCCGTGGCGCTGCCGCATCCGCGCCACTACACGGTGAAGACGACGCCGGCATTCTCGGCGCTCAAGGCCCGGCTCACCGAGGAGATCCGTGCCGAGGCGCTCAAGGTCGAAGGTGCCGCGCTACCGGTCGACTGAGGGGCCCCGACGCCTGGCCGGCGCCGGGCTCGCCGCGGCGGGCCTCGCGCTGGCGCTCGCCGGCTGTGCGAGCGTCGCCGACAGCGACCGCGCGTGGATCGAGAACGCGGGAGCGGTCGTCGCGGTCCAATTGGGATGTCCGCCCGAGACGGCCACCCCGGCCGGCGCGGGCAACCTCGCCGGACGCGAACTTTCGATGATCTCCTGGAACATCCATCGCAACGGCGACCCCGGCTGGGAGCACGACCTCGCGCGCTTCGCGGCGGCGAGCGACCTGGTGCTGCTCCAGGAGGCGACACTCACCGCCGCGCTCCGCGCCGTGCTGGGCGGCGCGGAGCGGCCGTGGACGCACGCCGACGCCTGGATGTTCGACGGCATCAACAACGGCGTGCTCACCGCCGCCACGACGCTGCCCGCCGCCGCCTGCGTGCAACGTGCCTCCGAGCCGCTACTCGGCCTGCCGAAGTCGGCGCTGGTCGCCTGGTACCGACTCGAGGGGCGTTCCGAGCGGCTCGCCGTGGCGAACGTGCATTCGATCAACTTCACGCTCGACCTCACCGGCTACCAGAAGCAGCTCGACGCAGTCGTCGACGTCCTCGCCGCGCACCGCGGACCGGTGATCCTCGCCGGCGACTTCAACACCTGGAGCCCGGTGCGCGAGCAGGCGCTCGCGGCGGCGACCGCGCGCATCGGCCTGGTCGAGGCACGGCCGCAACGGGGCGAGCGCTCGCGCTTCCTGGGAATGCAAGCCGACTACGTGTTCGTGCGCGGGCTCGACGTGGACGACGTGTGGGTCGAGACGGTCGAGTCCTCCGACCACGCGCCGATCCGCGCCCGGCTGCGCCTGCCGCCGTCGTGACCGTGTCGCTGCGCATCGGATTCGCCGTGCTCGCCTTCGTGGCGGCACCGGCTGCGTCGGCCGCGCCGGACGCGACTGCGTCACGCGAGATCGATCACCTGCTCGCGTTCGTCGCCGCCTCGCCGTGCCGTTTCGTCCGCGCCGGCTCCGAGCATCCCGGCCCCGAGGCGCGCGATCACCTGCAGCGCAAGCTCGGGGCGGCGCGCTCGATGCTCTCCACCGCCGACCAGTTCATCGACTACGTCGCGACCGGCAGCAGCTTGACCGGCGAGGCCTACAAGGTGCGCTGCGGGTCGCGCGAGCTCACGTCGAAGGAATGGTTGCACGGCGAGCTCGACCAGTATCGGAAGGCCGCAAAGACCAAGTAGGCGCGGTCCCGCGCCGTCCGGCGTGCGGTGTGCGCGGCGTTACCGCGCCGACGAGGCGTATCCGCCCGATCGCTGCCAGCGCCATGCATCCGCGCAGATGGCGTCGAGGCCGCGCCGCGCCTGCCACGCCAGCAATGCCGAGGCGCGCGCGGGATCGGCGTAGTAGCACGCGACATCGCCCGCGCGACGCGGGACGAAGGTGCGCGCGATGCGCCGCCCGCACGCGCGCTCGAACGCCTCGACCACCTCGAGCACGGACGAGCCGCGTCCCGCGCCCAGGTTGAACGTCGTCGCGCCCGGGGCCGACGCGAGGAAGCGCACCGCCGCCACGTGCGCCTCCGCCAGGTCGACCACGTGCAGGTAATCGCGGATGCCGGTGCCGTCCGGGGTCGACCAGTCGCTGCCGAAGATCGCGAGCTCGCCGCCCTCGCCCGCCGCGATGCGGCACAGGTGCGGGACCAGGTTCTCGCGCCGCTCCGTGTAGTGCTCGCCGATCCGCGCCGACGGATGCGCGCCGGCCGGGTTGAAGTAGCGCAGGATCGCGATGCGCCAGTTCGCGTTGGCGCGCGTCAGGTCGCGCAGGAAGTCCTCGGCGGCGCGCTTGGTGCGCCCGTAGACGCTCTGCGGGCGCAGCGGCGCATCCTCGGTCACCGGCAGCCGGTCTGGCTGCCCATAAACTGTCGCCGAGCTCGAATAGACGAGGCGCGCGACGCCTGCCTCCCCCATCACCTCGGCGAGCGCGATGGTCCCGCCCACGTTGACGTCCCAGTACGCCAGCGGGCGCTCCTCGCCGTCGGCGATGCCCTTGAGCGCCGCGCAATGCACGACCGCCGCGATCGCATGGTCGTGGAAGGTGCGCCGCAAGGCGGCCGGATCGCGGACGTCGGCCTCGACGAGGTCGAGCGCGAAGCCGGTGAGCGCGGAGAGCCGCGGCACGACCGCGCGGCTCGACGTCACGAAGTTGTCGAGGATGATCGACGCGTAGCCCGCGTCGGCGAGGGCGGCGACGACGTGCGAGCCGACGTAGCCGGCGCCTCCGGTCACGAGGATCTTCCCGTCCATGGCCGGGCATCCTACAGCAGAGGAACCGCGGCGGCGGCGGGCGCCGGGCCGTCGCGCCGAAGGCGCGCCGCGCGCGCCAACGAAAAGGCCGGGCTCGCGGCCCGGCCTTCTTGGAACCTGAAGCAGGCGGCGGCTAGCCGGCCTTCGCGGGCTCCGCGCCTTCGGCCGGCGCGGGCCGGTCGACCAGCTCGACGAGCGCCATCGGCGCGTTGTCGCCCTGGCGGAAGCCGAATTTCAGGATGCGCAGGTAGCCGCCCGGGCGCGCCTTGTAGCGCGGGCCCAGCTCGGCG
>DATLIR010000182.1:0-21745 GCA_035539315.1 Casimicrobiaceae bacterium | reverse complement strand
CGGCACGCCGGCGACCTGCGCGATCAGCAACGTCACCGCGAACTCGACCTGGCAAGCCAGCTTCTCGAACGGCGGCGGCAGCGCCGGCAACAATCCGCGCTCGGCGTCGTTCACAGTGCAGTCGGGTGGCGGCGGCAACTTCGCTGGCTGTCCGTCCGGCACGCTGACCATCGACGGCCAGTGGGGCCAAACGGCGATCGACACGGCGCAGTTCGGCGAGTTCGGCGGCAACATCATGTCGATCCACGTGCAGCCGCCGGGGAACTTCACCGGACTTACGACCCGCACGTCGTCGTGGGGTGAGTACGCCGGTCCGCCGACGGTGCGCGAAGCGGTGTTCTCGAACGTGCCGTGCGACTTCAGCAACGCGAACGCGCTCAAGACGTCGCTGGGTGTCGTGCAACGCTCGGTCGACGCGATCGGCTTCGCGTTCAAGTACCGGGCCGGCAGCTCGAGCACCTCGGCCGTGGGGCTGGTGGCTGGCCAGAGCTACTACATCAACGTGCGCAACTACTACTCGACCGGCCAGCCGAGCTGCACCGGCGACTGCCGCATGCGCGGCGGCCTCCCGCAGTAACGCGCCGTCAACTGTCGTCCGGCCGCCCCGCGAACGCGGGGCGGCCTTTTCTTTTCCCCTTCGCGGATCGTGCCTTCGATGCCCCACGCCAACCTTCGCGCGGCGCTGTGCGCCGCCGCGTTCCTCGTCGCCACGCCGGCCGCCGCGCAGTCCGCGGTCGTGCGGGCGCCCCAGGCGATGTCGCCGGACACCGTGCTCGCCGACAACGGCGTCGCGCGCGTCACGCGCGCCGACTACGACCTCGAGCTCACCAAGCTGCCGCCCGAGGCGCGCGGCGGCTTCGCCACCAGCGAGAAGCGCGTCGTCGACCTGATCAACCGGCTCCTGGTCACCAAGACGCTCGCCGTCCAGGCCGACCAGGCCAGGCTCCTCGAGGATCCCGAGACCGCGCGCCGGCTCGCCGCCGAGATGGAGCGGCTGAAGTCGCTGCTGATGGTGGCGAAGATCGAGCGCGACGCGGCCGCGGCATTCGACGCCAACCGGACGCCGTTCGAGGCGCGCGCGCGCGACATCTACGTGATGGATCCGCGCAAGTACGAGGTCGGGGCCGAGGTCTCGGCGTCGCACATCCTGTTCGCGACGCCGCCGCACTCGGTCGAGGAGGCGATGCGCCTCGCGCGGGAGACGCGCGCGGCGATCGTCGCCGGCGCCGATTTCAACGCGATCGCGCGCGAGAAATCCGAGGACCCGAGCGCCAGGAGCAACGGCGGCAGCCTCGGCTTCTTCAAGCGCGGCCAGATGGACGGCGAGTTCGAGGGCGCCGCGTTCGCGCTCACGAAGAAGGGCGAGGTCTCGGAGCCGGTCGTCTCGTCGTTCGGCGTGCACCTGATCCGCCTCGACGACCGCAAGGACGTGCAGCGCCAGACCTTCGAGCAGGCGCGGCCGCGCATCATGGCCGAGCAACGCGTCCAGTACGTCAACGCGCAGAAGGACGCGGCCCTCGACACGTTGCGCACCGACGCCTTCAAGGGCACCGACATGCAGAAGGTCGACGCGATCGTGATCAAGACCGACAACGCGCGCATCGACGCGATGCAGCGCGACGCCATCCAGCGACAGCAGGAAGCGTTGCGCGAACGCGCGCGCCAGCCGCCGAAATAGCAAGGGTCCGATCGGGGACGCCTGTCGCGCCAAGGCGCGGTCCCGAAGGGCGTCACCCTCGCCCCGAGCGCACGAAGCGCGGCGGTCTCGACAGGCAACGCACTCGCCGCGTATCGCACGAAGCGCAGTGGCCCGAACGTCGTCTTCCTCGCCCCGCATCGCGGGGAGAGGGTCGGGGAGAGAGGGGCGCCGGAACGTAGCCTGCACCCCCGAGTCGCTACACTAGCGGCCCATGAGCGCCCTCGACGCCGCCGTTGTCGCGCGCGACCGCCTGGTCGGCCCCGGCGCGCGCGCCTGGGGCCTGTTCGCCCAGTTCTTCCGCCGCGAGGCGACGACGCGCTACCTCGGGAGCGTGACCGGGCTCGCGTGGGCGCTGGTCCATCCGATCGCGCTGCTCGCCGTCTATCACTTCGTCTTCACGTCGATCTTCCGCGCGACCGGCTTCGCCGGCTCGTCGTTCCTGGCGTTCGTCGCGGTCGCGCTGTGGCCCTGGCTTGCCGCGCAGGAGGCGATCCAGCGCGCTGCGGTCTCCGTGCCCGGCTACGGCGGCCTGATCCGCAAGGTGGCGTTCCCGCACGAGGTGGTCGTCTACGCATCGGTCGCGGCGACGCTCGCGCTTCATTTCGCCGGCTACGTCGTCGTGCTCGCCGCGCTGCGGGCGACCGGCGAGCCGGTGCACCTGGTCGGCCTTCTGCTCGCGATCCCGCTGTGGGCGATCCTGGCGATCGCCGTCGCCGGACTCGCGCTCGCGCTGGCGTCGCTGCAGGTGTTCGTGCGCGACGTCGAGCACGTGCTGATGCCGGTGCTCATGATGCTGATGTACCTGACGCCGATCCTCTACCCGCTGTCGCTCGTGCCGGGCAACCTGCGGCCATGGGTCGCCGCGAATCCGTTCACGTGGCTGGTGGACCGGCTGCGCGCCGCGCTGCTCGAAGGCCGCCTCGCGCCCGAGCCGGGGGACCTGGTCGCGCTGGCCGTGGCGGTGGCGCTGTTCGTGCTCGGCCGCTGGATGTTCCGGCGGCTGTCGCCGTACTTCGAGGACTTCGTGTGAGGGTGGTCCCCCCGAAGCGCGCTGCGCGCGCCTCCCCCGGAGGGGGCCGGCGCCCGCCACTCGACCTCGGGGCGGCCCGTCGGTCGGCGGGCGCCGTTGGCGCGCCATCGGGTCGGTCGCCGGAGCGCGCATGAGCCAATCGCTGCTCGAGCTGTCGAGCGTCGGCAAGGACTATGCGAAGGTCGAGTCGCGTGGCGGCCGGCTCGCGCTCGTGTGGGACCTCCTGCGCGGCCGCGGCGCTTCGCACGCGTTCACCGCGCTCGACGGCGTGTCGCTGTCGATGCGCGCCGGCGAGTCGCTCGGTGTCATCGGCGCGAACGGCGCGGGCAAGTCGACGCTGCTCAAGGTCGTCGCCGGCGTGATCCGCCCGACGCGCGGGACGGTGGCGGTGCGCGGGCGCGTGGGCGCGCTGCTGGAGCTGGGGTCCGGCTTCCATCCCGAGTACACCGGCGCGCAGAACATCGACCTCGCCGCAGCGCTGTTGGGCGTGACGGCCGGCGAGCTCGCGGGGAAGCGCGATGCGATCGTGCGCTTCGCCGACCTGGGAGCGCACCTCGACGAGCCGATCAAGCACTACTCGTCCGGCATGGTCGTGCGGCTCGGCTTCGCGGTCGCGACCGCGCTGTCGCCCGACGTGCTCATCACCGACGAGGTGCTCGCGGTCGGCGACGAGTCGTTCCAGAAGAAATGCATGGCGTGGATGGAAAGCTACCTCGCCGGCGGCGGAACGCTGCTCCTGTGCTCGCACAGCATGTACCACGTGCAGAAGCTGTGCCGACACGCGCTGTGGCTCGACGAAGGCAGGGTCGAGCGCTACGGGCCTGCGATCGAGGTGACGCAGGCGTACCTCGCGTGGCACGAGGAGAAGGCCGGCGGGCCGGCCGCGCGGCGGCCGGAGGTGCAGACCGGCGAGGGACCGGACGTGCATCGCGTTCGCTCGCTCGCGCTCGAGCCGGGCGAGTTCGTGCGCATGGGCGCGCCACTCGTCGTGCGCGGCGCGGCGTACTCGCCCGACGGGCGCGCGCCGGTCGTGCTGGTCGGCATCGTGCGCGCCGACGGCACGCCCGTGTATGGCGTCGCGACCGACATGGACGGCGTCGCGCCCTCGCACGCGGGCGGCGACCGCTACACGTTCACGCTGTCGCTGCCCTCGCTCGCGCTCCTGCCCGGCAAGTACGTGGTCCGTGCGCACGCGCTCGATCCGGAGGGGCTCTACCTGTTCGACCACGTCGAGGTGCCGCTGACCGTGACCGGCGAATCGCGCGAGTTGGGACTGGTGCGGCTCGCGCACGAGTGGATCGACGTCGAGCCTCGCCAGGGCACGGGCTCGGGAGCCTGACCCGCGTCGCCATGTCCGTCGACCAGGCACAGGGTGACAGCGGACGGGCTCCGGAGCCGGTCTCGGGGTGGAACGCCATCGCCGATCTCGTGGCCGTGGTCGAGCTCGACGACGCCGCCGCGGCGCGCGAGGTCGGCCCGCTGTTCAGGCGCCTGTTCGGCGACGATCTGCCCGCTTTCCCGCGCCATTTCGTGCTGCGCTATCTCGGCGGTGCCGCGCCCGCCCCGCTGGCCTACGCGCATTTCACGCCGTGGGAGGGCTGCTACCTCGGCGGCGGCATGGCGTTCGACGAGCGCGTCTACCGCCGCATCGCGAGCGCGCACCGCGCGCGCATTCGCGCGGCCGGCGGCGTGACCGAGTTCCTGCTGCGTCGCATCCGCGAGCACCTGGCCGACGCGATCGCGCTGTTCGGCCACGTCGGCGAGCCCCGTGCCGAACGCGTCGACCTGCGCGCAGGCTACGAACGCACCGCGCATCCGCACGTGATCGTGTGCTGGCAGCGCGAGCTTCCGCGCGCCACCAGCACCTCGCGCTCGGCCCGTTCTGAGTGCGGTGGGTCGGGCTTCAGCCCGACATCCCGCCCGCATCGCGGAGCAGCGCCTCGAGCGCCTCGGGACGGGTCCAGTCCCGCCCGCACACATAGCGCGGCAGGCACCACCGCTCGTCGCCGTCGGTCATCGGGCGCGCTCCGTCGCCGAACGCGGCGTCGACGCCGATGCGGGCGTGGTGGTGCGGGAAGTAATCGCGCACCAGGAAGTCGTTGGACTCGCCGTAGGGATAGGCGAAGAGGCGGTCACCCGGATTGGGGGCGACGCGTTTCAGCTGGGCCGACGCGCGCGCGATCTCGTCCTCGGCGAGCTCGAAGCTCGCGATCGAGCGGAACGTGCCGGTGGCGCGCTCGCTTCCCATCAGGTGGCGCGCGAGGTCGTGGTTGTGGTCCCAGCTGTGGCTCGCGATGGCGGCGTGGCCGCTCGCGGCCGCCTCCGCCCACCAGTCGTCGCTCCACCAGCCGCGCGCGGCGAGACCGACACGGTCGATGTGCTCGCGCGTCTCGCGCGACACCACGACGAACGTGGTCGCGTGGGCCTGGCGCGGTCGCGCGTGCGCCTGGCGAAAATCGGCGAGCGTGTTGAACAGGCTGCGCTGGACGCCGTGCACCGGGTGCGGCAGGTCGCGCCAGTCGAAGTCGGTGCCGTCGTCGAAGGTGATCGCCAGCGTGCGCCCCTCCGTCCACGCCGGGTCGCCGGCGACCCAGCGCTCGACCGCCGCCGGCAGGGGAACGATGCGCCACCCCAGCCGGTCCACTGTCTTAAGGTCGGTGGCGAGCGCGACGTGGTCGTTGGTCGCGTACGCGTCCCCGCCGACGTTGACGCCGTGGTAGGTCAGGATCGGCAGGCGGGCCATCGCCGCGGAAGTGTACCCGCGCCCGGGCGCCCGCCGCGTCGGCCGACGCAGGCCGATCGGCTAGAATTGCCTGTTTTTCCTCATGGATTGGCCGCCTTCCGCGTCTCCTGCCGCATGGCCGACGACCTCAAGTTCACCGGCGAGCGCTTCGTCCCAGGCGTGGGGGGCGAAATCGTCTACGAGCACGTGCACCGCTACGCGTTCGCGCGGCGCTATGCCACGGGCAAGCGGGTGCTCGACGTCGCCTGTGGCGAAGGCTACGGCAGCGCGCTGCTCGCGACGGTCGCGCGCGAAGTGACCGGTGTCGACATCGACGCTGCGACCGTCGACCACGCGAAGTCGGCCTACGCCACGCAGCGCAATCTGTCGTTCGTCGCGGGCTCGGCGACCCAGCTGCCGCTCGCCGATGCGAGCGTCGACGTCGTCGTTTCGTTCGAGACGATCGAGCACCTCGACGCCGCCGACCAGCCGCGCATGCTCGCGGAGTTCGCCCGGGTCCTCACCCCCGACGGCGTCCTCGTGCTCTCCGCGCCGAACCGTCCCGAGTACTCGGAATCGCGCGGCTACGTGAATCCCTACCACCGCCACGAGCACGATCGCGGCGAACTCGAGCGACTGCTTCGCGTGACCTTTCCGGCGATGGCGTGGCACGCGCAGCGCGTCTGGCTCGGCTCGACGCTGTGGCGCGAGGGCGGCGGCGCCGAGGTCGAGGCGCTCGCCGGGGACGCCGCGCACGTCGACGCAGCGAGCGTCCCCGCCCCGATGTACTTCCTGGTCGTGGCTGCGCGGCGCGCATCGGCATTGCCGGCGCCGGCGCCCGCCCTGTCGCTCTTTTCCGACGCGGGCGAGAGCGAGCTCAAGCGCGCCGCGGCGTCGGCCGCCGAGGCCATCCGGCTCGACGGGCTGCTGAAGGAGCGCGAGCAAGTCGTCGTCGAGCGCGACACGCAGCTCGCGAAGGCGCATGCGCATGTCGAGCACCTCGAGGGGCTGCTCGCGGTGCGCGACCCGCTGCTCGCCGAGCGCGAGCGCGTCGTCGCCGAGCGCGACGCGCAGCTCGAGGAGGTGAACGCGCGCACGGCGCGGCTCGAGGCACTGGCCCTGGAGCGGCAGCGCATCGTCGCCGAGCGCGACGCGCTGCTCGAGGCCACCAATGCGCACGTCCGGCATCTCGAGGAGCTGTGCGCATTCCGCGAGCGGCTCGTGGTAGAGCGGGACGCCGCGCTCGCATCGCGCGACGAGCGCATCGCCAGCGACCACGCGGCGCTGGCCGAGGCGCGCAGCCACCAGGAAGCCGCGCAGCGGCGTGGTGCCGAGGTGGAGCGGCTGCTCGCCAAGGCGCGGGACGACGACAAGGCCGCGCGCAAGCGCATCGCCGAGCTCGACGCCGAATGCGGTCGCCTCGACCGCGCGCTCGAGGCGCAGGAACGCATCATCGCCTATCGCCAGTCGTTCCGCTGGTGGCTCGGGTTGCCGTGGATGCGCGTGAAGCTGGCGTGGAAGCGCCTGAGCGGCGCATGAATCCGATGGAGACGCGCTACTCGGTGGACGTCGTGGTCCCGGTGTACAACGCGCCGGATGACGTTCGCCACTGCGTGGCGAGCGTGCTCGACCACACGCCACCGGGCTACCGGCTGGTGCTCATCGACGACGCTTCGCCGGACCCGGGCGTGCGGCGCGTGTTCGACGACATCGCACGCCGCAACCTCGCGCACGTCACGCTGCTCGCCAACGAGCGCAACCTCGGGTTCACCGGCACCGCCAACCGCGGCATGGGGCTGTCGCGGCGCGACGTCGTGCTGCTCAACAGCGACACGGTGGTGACCGACGGCTGGCTCGCGGCGCTCCAGCGCTGCGCCGCGTCGGACGCGAGCATCGGCACCATCACGCCGTGGTCGAACAATGCGGAAATCCTCTCGTATCCGCGCTTCTGCGAGAACAACGCATGGCCCCGCGGCGCCGACCCGGCGCCGATCGCGCGTGCCTTCGCCCGTTCGGCGGTGCCCACCTGGCCGGACGTGCCGACTGGCGTGGGATTCTGCTTCTTCGTGCGCCGCGCCATGCTCGACGCGATCGGCGGCTTCGATCCGGCGTTCGGCGCGGGCTACGGCGAGGAGAACGACCTCTGCATGCGCGCCGCCGCCGCCGGCTGGCGCAACGTGGTCGCCGACGACGCATTCGTCCTGCACACCGGCGGGCGCTCGTTCGCGAGGCAGAAGGACGCGCTCGTCCCCAAGAACACCGCGACGCTGCTCGAGCGCCATCCGACCTACCTCGCGCTGGTGCGCGACTACGTCGCCGCGGATCCGCTCGCACCGTTGCGCGACGCCGCGACGCTCGCGCTCGACGCGGAATCGGGGCTGGGCGTGCTGCACATCCTTCACCACCAGGGCGGCGGCACCGAGACGCACGCACGCGCCCTCGTCGCGGCGACGCGCGGTCGCCTGCGACATGCGATCGCCGTTGCGGTGGGCGATCGCTGGCGCATCGAAGCGCATCGCCCCGACGGCGCGACCCTCGCGTTCGACCTCGAGCGGTTGCCCGACGAGCCGTGGAAGGACTTCGTGGGAGCGTTGTGCGCGACGCTGGGCATCGGCCTCGTGCACGTGCACAACGTTTCGGCGTGCCGCGAAGGGCTCTTGACCGCGCTCGCGGCGCTGGACCTGCCGTTCGGCTACACGGTGCACGACGTCAACGTCGCCTGCCCGACGATCACCTTCCTCGCGGCCGACGGCATGTACTGTGGCGCCGAGACCGATCCGGAGACCTGTCGCCGCTGCCTCGCCGCCCAGCCGCCGTTCGCCGGCGTCGACATCGTGGCGTGGCGCGAGGCCCACCGCCCGCTGATCGAGCGTGCGTCGTTTCTGATTGCGCCGTCGCGTTGGGCTGCGGACACGCTTAGGCGCTACTACCCGTCGGTGCAGGCGGCGGTCGTGCCGCACGGGGTCCCGGACACGACGCCGCGGCACGCGGGCACGCGCCTCGCGGTGATGCTGCCCGACGACGGCGTGCCGACCGTGGCGGTGCTCGGCGCCGTCGGGCCCGACAAGGGCGCGCGCCGCCTCGAGCGGCTGGTCGAGCTCGTGCGCGAGCGCGGCACGCGCGTGCGCTTCGTGCTGATCGGCTACCTCGACCGCCAGCACGCCGCGTGGCAGAGCGCCGATGCGCGCTTCACCGTGCACGGCCGCTACGATGCGCGCGACCTGCCGGACCTGCTCGCGCACTACCGCGTCTCGCTCGTGCTGTTCCCGTCGGCCGGGCCCGAGACGTTCAGCTATACGCTCTCCGAGGCCTGGGGCGCCGGCCGCCCGGTGCTGGTGCCGCCGATCGGCGCGCTGCCCGAGCGCGTCGGCGACACCGGCGCCGGGTGGGTGATGACCACGGATGAGTGGCGCGATGAGGCGTGCATGCTCGAACGCATCGCGGCACTGGTGGCGCCTTCGCATGCGACGGAGCTCGAGCGTGCCGCCAACGCAGCCGCGTCCATGCCGCCAGTCACCCTCGCCTCGATGGCCGAGGCGACGCTCGCGATCTACCGGCGCGCGCTGGCCGCGGGAACGGCGACGCGTCATGCGCCGCTCGCGCGTGCACGCGTGCGCGACGCGCTCGGCTACCGCGGCTGGCAACCTCGCGCGCCGGTGGCGAGCGCGACGCCGACGGTGACGCGTGGCGACGCCGGTAGCCGTCTCGCGCACGCGGCGCTGCGGCTGCGACAGTCGTCGGCGGGGCCGCTTTTGCGCGCCCTCACGCCAGGCTTCCTCCGCGAGGCGCTCAAGGCGCGCCTCAAGTGAGCAGCAAGCCCGACATCGACTGGTTCAAGCGCGGGCGGGAGCACCAGTGGGGCGGACGCCCGATCGACGCGATGCTGTGCCTGCGTCGCGCGATCGCCGCGCGTCCCGCGTACGGCGACGCGCGCTTCCACCTGGGCGAGGTGCAGTGGTCGCTCGGCATGATGGAAGCGGCGAAGGCATCGTGGACCGAGGCGACGCGCGTCGCGCCGGCGCACGTCGCGAGCCGCCTCGCGCTCGCCGAAGCCTGCCTCAACACCGGTGACGCGGCGGGCGCCAAGGGCGCGGCCGAGCAAGCGCTCGAACGGGCGCCCGGCGACGCGCGCGCGCGCGCGTTCCTTCTCGTCGCGACTGCGGCGCTGGGCGAGCCGGGCGTCGACTGGAGCGCGATGGCCGCCGCCGTGCAGGCCAAGCCGGCGATGCTCGGCGCGCCGGCCCGCGGGCGGCTGATCGGGCAGGCGATCGATCGCGCGGTCGACGCTTCCGGCTTCGACGCGTTGGTCGACACGCTCGCGGGCCTGCTCGACCGGGCGCCGCTCGAGCTCCTGGCTTCGCTCGCCGACGCGTGCGCGAGGCGCGCGACCGACGCCGGCGAGCGCGTGGCGGCGATCCTGGCCGAGGCGCAGCGACGCGATGTCGCGCCTCGCAGCGCCGAGGCGTGGCGCCGGCTGGCGCTCGCCGCGGCCCGCGCGGGCGATCACGCGACGGCACGCGAGTTCGCGACGCGCTACGGGCGCGACTGCGTCTTCATCCACGCGCCGACGTTGCCCGTGCTGTGGCCGCGTCGAACCGCGGGCGATGCGGTGCGCGTCGCGCTGCTCGTCGGCCCCGCGATCCACCCGGAAATCCTCGACGCGTGCCGCGCGCTCGCGGATCCGCTCGTGGAGGTCACGCTGGTCGTGCTCGCGCCGCAGGACGAAGCCGCGGCGCTGGCGGCGTCGCTGCCGTTCGCGCCGCGCGCGCTGGTGGGGATCGGCGCGCGACCGGATCCGGCGAGCGCGCGCATGCTGCTGGTGCGCGATCCGGACCTGCTGGTCGACGCCGCGGGTCTCGTGGCGGATGTGGGGCCGTGGATCGCGCAACGCGCCGGGCGGCGCATCGTGACGCTCGCCGATCTCGAGCCGCCGCTGGTCGACGCGCGTGTCGAGCGCACGGAGCAGGCGCTGGCGTCGCTCGTCGCATCGCTGCCGCGCCGCGCCGGGACGGTGTCGACGGCGACTGCGCTGTCGGAACGCTTCTCGGCCGGGTTGCGGGCGCAGCAAGCCGGCGATGCCGCCGCCGCGGCACAGGCCTACGCCGAGGTGCTCGCCGAGCAGCCGGACTTCGCGCCGGCCTTGCAGTTCCGGGCACGCCTCGCGTGGGACGCGAAGGACCACGAGGCGGCAGGCCGCGACCTCGCGGCGGCGATGGCGGCGGCGCCGACCCACGCCGACCTCGTCATCGACGCGAGCCGGCTCGCGATCGAGCGCGACGCCGCGTACGTCGCCGTCTCGATCGTGCGCAAGGGGCTCGAGCGCATTCCCGCACACCCGCGCCTGATGGCGGCACTGGGGCACGCGCTGTTGAAGGTCGGCGACGGCGTCGCGGCGGTCGACGTGTTCCAGCACGCGATGGCGCTCGATCCACTCGACGCGGAGCTGCACTACAACCTCGGCGTCGCTCACCAGCTCGCCGGGAACGGCGAGGCCGCGGCGCGCTCCTACCAGCACGCGCTCGCGTTCGACCCGGCGCTGGTCGACGCGGACTTCAACCTCGGCGTGCTCTTCCAGCACGAGAACCAGTTCCCCTCCGCGCTCGCCGCCTACCAGCGCGTGCTCGAGCAGGATCCATCGCGCGCGGCGGCGTGGAAGAACGTCGGCGAGATACTGCACGCGTCGGGTCGCCTGCGCGAATGGGCGGCGAGCCACCGGCGCTTCGAGGAGCGCTGCCCCGAGTCGCTGCTGCTCGCGGTGCAGTCGCTCGAGCTCTACCAGCTGCAGGGCGACTTCGCGGCGGTCGATCGCGTGCTCGACGGCCTGCGCTTCGAGCGCTACCGCGCCGACGACGACAACACGCTGGTCGACGCGCTCGAGGAGCTCCTGTACCTGCTGCTGTTCTTCGACATCGACCCGGGCACCGTGCACCGGTTCGCGCGCACCTACGACACCGCGGCGAAGCACGTCTACGGCGGTCCCGGGCGCGACCGGCCGGCGCGGAAGCCGGGCAAGCTGCGCTTGGGCTACCTGTCCGCCGACCTGCGCGACCACGTAATGGGCAAGATGATGTGGGAGGCGACGAGCCGGCACGACCGCTCGCGCTTCGATGTCCACTTCTACACGATGACCGCGCGCCGCGACGACTGGACCGCACGGTTCGAGGGGATCGCCACCGCGTTCCGCGACGTTTCCGCGCTCACCGACCGCGCCGCCGCGCAGGTGATCGCCGACGACGACCTCGACCTCCTGGTCGACCTGCAGACGCACACGCGGCACGCGCGGCCGGGTATTCTCGCGTTCAAGCCGGCCCGCGTGCAGGTCACCCATGTCGCGAGCGCGGGCACGCTCGGGCTCGCCACGATCGACTGGAAGCTCACCGACGCCTACGCCGACCTGCCCGAAGCCCAGGAGACGCAGCTCGAGCCGCTGCTCGCGATGGCGGGCTGCGTGTATCCGTACCGGGCGGTGGCGCCCGCCGAGTCGTCGCTGTATACGCGGCGCGCGCTGCGCATCGCCGACGACGCGGTGGTGATGGGCGCGTTCGTGACGCCGATGAAGCTCTCGCGCCGCTGCCTCACGCTGTGGAAGGAGATCGCCGATCGCGTGCCCCGGGCGCTCTTCGCCATCTCGCCGTTGCGCGCGGATTTCCGCGAGGTGACGCAGAAGATTCTCGCCTCCGCGGGCATCGGCGAGGAGCGCGTGCTGGTCGTGCCGCCCGGTCACGATGACGCGTCCAACCAGGCACGCTACCGGATCGTCGACCTCGTGCTCGACCCGATGCCGTTCGGCAACGTCAACGGCACGATCGAGCCGCTCGCGATGGGCGTGCCGGTGGTCACGCTGGTCGGCAAGCGCCATGGCGAACGCACCGGCTGGTCGATCCTCGCGAACCTCGGCGTCACGTCGACGGTGGCGCAGACCGGTCGCGACTATGTCGATCTCGCCGTGCGACTCGCCACCGACACGGTGTTCATGGGCGACGTGCGCAACGCGATCGCGCTGAAGCTGCCCGGGTCGGTGCTCGCCGACATGGACGCGCATGCCAGGAACCTCGAGGCCGCCTACGTGGTCGCGCTCGCGCGAAGCGCGCCCGACGCGCTCGCGTCGGCCGGCGTCCCGATGCCTGCGCTGCCATGACCGAGCCGCGCCTCGCGGCGGCGGAGCGGGCGCTCGACGCCGGTGACGTCGCGGCGGCGATCGCGCAGGCGACCGCGGTGGCTGACGACGCACGCGTGTCGGCTCCGGTTCGCGCCGCGGCGCTGCGGGTGCGCGCCGATGCGCGGGCGATGGGTGGCGACGTGCGCGGCGCGCTCGACGACGCCGCGCGGTCCACGGCGCTCGCCCCGGCCGATGCACGCGCGTGGAATGCGCTCGGCATCGCGGCGGCCGACGCGGGCGAGCCCCGTCGTGCGGTCGAAGCCTTCTCGCGCGCGACCATGCTCGATGCGCGCTACGCGCGCGCCTGGAACAACCTCGGCAACGCCCTGCGCGCTTCCGGACGGCGCGCCGAGGCGCGAGCTGCGTTCGAGCGCGCGGTCGACGCGGATCCGCGCTATACGCTCGGCTGGACCAATTTGTCGGTCGCGCGACGCGACGACGGCGACGATGCGGAAGCGGCGACGGCCGCGCGTCGCGCGCTCGCGCTCGATACGCGACAGCGCACGGCGCGGCTCGTGCTGGCGGGAATCGATCGTCGCGCCGGTCGCCTCGATCCGGCGATCGAGGGCTACCGTCAGGCGCTCGACGCCCAGCCGGACGATGCCCGCTCGCGATTGGCGCTGGCCGGCGCCCTGGCCGAGCGCGACGAGCTCGACGCGGCGCATGGGGCGTACGTGCAGGCGGCGCGCGACGATCCTTCGCTGCTGCGGGCCCGGCTTGGCGCCGAGCTCACGCTGCCCATGGTGGCCGCGGATGCGGAGGCGGTGGCCGTCGCGCGCGTCGGATACGCGTCGGGGCTGGCGCGCCTGGCCGACGACCTGCCGCGGCGCGCGGCATCGCTCGACGCGGCGCGCGTGCTCGACGAGATGCGCTGGACCAATTTCCTGCTCGCCTACCAGGGGGAGGACGACCTCGCGCTCCAATCCGCCTACGGGGATCTCGTTGCGGCGACGCTTGCCGCCGGGCGGGTGCCTTCGCGCGATCCGCCGCCGCGGCGCGTGCGCACGGGCAGACGCATGCGCGTGGCCTTCGTGTCGGCGTTCTTCCGCGACGGGACGGCCGGACGCTATTTCGAGCACTGGATCACTGCGCTGCCGCGCGAGCGCTTCGAGGTCACGGTTCATCAACTCGCGTCCGGGACCGACGACCTCACCGGAAGGATTCGCGCCCGTGCGGACGCCTTCCACGATCACGCCGGGTCGCTGCCCTCGGCGATCGCCCCGGCCATCACCGCCGGGACGCCGGACGTCATCGTCTACCCTGAGCTGGGAATGGACGCGACGACCTTCGCCCTCGCGTCGCTGCGCCTCGCACCGGTCCAATGCGCCGGCTGGGGCCACCCGGTGACCAGCGGCCTGCCCACGATCGATGCGATGTTCACCGCCGCGCCGATGGAGCCGGACGGCGCGGACGCCCATTATCGCGAGCGGCTCGTCCGCCTGCCCGGTCTCGGGACGCATTACGGTCGGCCCGCACGCGTCGCCCGCGGTCAACGGACGCGTTTCGGATTGCCGGATCAGGCCACGCTGTTCCTGTTCCCGCAGTCGCTGTTCAAGCTGCACCCCGACAACGACGCGCTGGTGGCCGAGGTGCTCGGCGAGACCGGCGCGCACCTGGTCGCCTTCGAAGGGCGGCATCCCCGCCTGACGCGCGCATGGCGGGCACGGCTCGACCGCTCGCTTGACGCCCGTCATGTGCCGCGCGAACGCGTCGTCGTCGTGCCGCAGGTGCCGCACGACGACTACCTCACCATCGGCGCCGCTTGCGACGCGATGCTCGACAGCGTGCGCTGGTCGGGCGGCAACACGAGCCTCGATGCGATCGCCTGTTCGCTGCCCGTGGTCACGCTACCCGGCGCGTACATGCGCTCGCGCCAGAGTTCCGCGATGCTCGCGCAGGTCGGGGTGCCCGAACTCGTCGCGCGCGATGCCGCCGACTACGTGGCGATCGCGGCGCGGCTCGCGCAGGACCGCGCGTGGCGCGACGAGCTCGCGGAACGGATCGGCCGCGGCGCGGCGCGGTTGTTCGACGATCCCGCGCCGGTCGACGCGTTCGCCGCCGCGCTCGAGGCGCTCTGAGGCGGCAGCTCAGGACGCGGGCGTCTCGCGCCACGCCCGCTCGAGCGCCTCCTCGAACGCGCGCGTATAGCGATCGAGGTCGAACAGGGGCAGCGTGTCTCGCGCGGCGCGCAGGCGCGCGGCCATGGTCGCGAGGCGCGGCCGGTCGTTGCCGAGCTCGATCGCGCGCGCGATGTAGTCGGCGCGCGAATGCGCCACCAGCTCGGGAAAGCCGGCTGCGATGACCTGGCTCGCCGACGCGCGCGATGCGAACGACCGGCCGGCGCCCGCCAGCACGGGCACGCCGCCGAACAGCGCGTCGTTGACCGTGGTGTGGCCGCCGAACGGCATCGTGTCGAGGAACAGGTCGGCGAGACGGAAGCGCGCGAGGTAGCGCGGCACCGGCTCGTTGCGCGCGCACAGCAGGCGGCGCGGGTCGACGCCGCGCGCCTCGGCGGCGAGCTCGAAGCGGCGCACCACGGTCGACGGCTGGTCGCGCAGCCACAGCAGCGACCCGGGCACGCCGGCGAGGATGTCGAGCCAGGCGTCGAAGTGCTCGGGCATGATCTTGTAGGCCGCCATGTGCGCCGCGAACACGGTCGCGTCCTCGGGCAGCTTGTAGTCGGCGCGCCTGATCGGGTCGCTCGACGGAATTCGCGCGGCGTCGCTCGGCATGTAGCACGGATCGATGTACAGCGGCTGTTCGACGAAGTATCGCGCAGCCTCCGGCGGCACGCAGAACCGATCGGTGACGACCCAGTCGAACGCGGGGGACGCGAGCGTGCCGGTGTAGCCCAGGAAGTTGACCTGCACCGGCGCGGGCCGCAGCGCCAGCGCGCTCATGACGGCGCCGGCGGTGAACCCGGTGAGGTCGAAGGCGATGTCGACGCCGTCGTCGCGGATGGCGTCGGCGATCTCGAAGAAGTCGACGACCGGGAAGCTGGCGAAGCGGTCGACCGCCCCGACGATGCGCTTGCGCACGTCGTCGCCGGATTCCTGGCCCGACGAGTACGCGAAGACCTCGAAGCGACGGCGGTCGAGGCGCTCGAACAGCCCCACGATCAGCCGTCCGACCGGATGCCCGTGGAGATCCGCGGACACGAAGCCCAGGCGCAGCCGTCCGTCCGGCGTGCGCCGCGGTGGACGCGTGGGCGACGGCGGCAGGAACTCGCTCGCCGCCCAGCGCTGCGCGACCTTGAGCTCGATCGCGGGATCGTCGTTGATCGCCTGGAACGGGAACGGGACGATCAGCGTGTTCTTCGCGAGGTCCGGGGGCGGATGGCTCGCATGCGCCAGCACGCTCGCGCGCAGCCGGTCGAAATCACGCCAGTACGCCTCGTAGCCGTTGACGTGCAGCAGCATGCCTTCCGTGACATGGTCGTCGGGGTCGAGCTCGAAGGCGCGCGCGAGCGCGATCGCGGCGCGTCCCCATTGCTGCTGCGCGGTGTAGGTGAGCCCGAGGTCCCGCCACGGCCCGGCCCGCTTGGGATCGATCTCGGTCGCCCGCTTGAGGCTCGCCTCGGCGGCCACGAAGTTGGTGCACATGCGGTTGGCGACGCCGCGATTCGCCCAGATCTCGATCGGCGCCGACGGCATCAGCTCGACCACCTGGTCGAAGAACGACAGCGACTCCTTGAAGCGCATCTGCTGGTACAGGTTCTGCGCGAGATTGGCGAGCGCATTGATCTCGCCGGGCGCGATCGCGAGCACGCGCCGGAACTTCGCCTCGGCGTCGGTGAACCGGCGCGTCTTCTCGAGGGCGAGCCCGAGGTTGTTGAGCAGCGCAGGGTGATCGGGCGCGGCGACGAGTGCCTGCTCGAAATGGTCGAAGGCGCTGTCGAAGTCTTCGGCTTCGCGATCGAGATCGCCGAGGAAGAAATGCGCCTCGGGATCGGCGGGCGCGCGCTCGAGGATGCGGAACCAGCAGGCGCGCGAGCGCACCGGGTCCGATGGGCGAAGCGCCTCGCCGAGCAGGCGCAGCGCCGCGATGTCGTCACCGTGCTCTACGTTCGCCGCGTCGAGCAGCGCCACGGCGTCGGCATGGCGCCCGCGGCGGATCGCGGTGCGCGCGGCTTCGAGCGGGCCCGCGGCCGGGTCGGCCGCGACGAGGTCGTCTGGCGGCGGGGCGTCGCTGCCGTGGCAATGCTTGTAGCGCTTGCCGCTGCCGCACGGGCAGGGATCGTTGCGCGAGCGCGGGACCGGAGCGGTGGGTGTCACGGGCGCTTCCATGCCTCGAGCGCCGCGCCCACGTCGCGCACGACGCCCGCCCAGTCGCCGAGCGTGCGCTGGCGGAACAGCCGCGCCGACGGATACCAGCGCGTGCTCGTTCCGGTGAGGCCCCAGCGCCAGTCGGGGACGTGCGTGAGCATCACGAACAGCGGTCGCCCGAGCGCGCCGGCGAGGTGCGCGGTGGAGGTGCACACGCTGATGACGAGATCGAGCGCGGAGACGAGCGCCGCCTTGCCGTCGAAGTCGTTGCGCTCGTCGAGGAGGCGCAAGGCGCGCGCAGCGGGCACGTCGGGGATCTGGTCCTCGCCGTCCTCGCGCTGCAGCGAGTACCAGGCGATGTCGTCGCGAGCGAGAAGCGGCGCGAGCGCCGCGAGCGGGCACGAGCGGCGACGGTTGTTCGCCATTCGCGGGTTGCCTGCCCATGACAGGCCGACCGCGAGGCGAGGACGGTCCTGGGCCAGCCGCGCCTTGATGGCTTCGACACGGCGAGAATCGGCGAATAGGTACGGCGGATCGGGCCCTTCGCCGAGGGGATCGGCGCCGAGGACGCCGGGGATCGACATCAACGGGATCCACGCGTCGCAGGGCGGCAGGTCGTCCAGTCCGACGACCTCCGCAATGCCCGGCACCGTGCGCAGCAGCGCCGCGATCGGCGGATGGCCGCGCACCACGACCTTCGCCCCGCGCTCGGCGAGCGGCCGGACGAAGCGGATGAACTGGAACATGTCGCCGAAGCCCTGCTCGCCGTCGACCAGGAGCGTCTTGCCGGCCAGCGGCCCGCCGTCGTAGCGTGGAATGCCTGGCAGGACGCTGGCGCGTCCGAGCTCCGACAGCTCGAGCCGCGCCTCGTAGTCGCCCCACGCCTCGCGGTGGCCGAGCGCGAGCCGCGCCATCGAGCGATTCCACCGCGCATGCGCGGAGGAAGCGTCGAGCGCGAGCGCCTGGTCGTAGGCCGCGATGGCCTCGTCGTGCCGGCTCTGCTCGAGCAGCGCGAGCCCGATGTTCGTGTAGGCACTAGCATGCGGACGGATTGCGATCGCGCGGCGGTGGGCGGCGAGCGCATCGTCGAAGCGGTCGACCGCCGCGTAGGCGAGGCCCAGGTTGTTGTGGAAGTCCGGCTCGTCGGGGCGCGCCGCCGCCGCCTGCTCGAGGCGCGGCAGCGCACGCGTCCAGTCGCGACGCTGCATCTCGATGACGCCGAGGAAGTGCGACGCGTACGGATGGTCCGGCTTGAGCGCGAGCGCTGCGGCATAGGCGCGCTCGGCATCCTCGAGTCGTCCCGCCTGGTGCGCCGCCATGCCTTCGCGCGTGCGTGCGTCCGGGTCCTGGGTCCACGGTGTCGCCGCCGGAAGCGACCCGTGACAGGCCTTGTAGCGCTTGCCGCTGCCGCAGGGACATGGGTCGTTGCGTCCGACAGCGTTGCCCTGCGCGCGCATCCGGCTCGCTTCGTCGCGCAGCCGTCGCGCTTCCGCATGATCGAGCTGCGCGGCGAGGAGTCGCGACGCGATCGCTTCGACGGCGCGCCATTGTCCCATCGCCGCGCAGTTGCGCATCAGCGACAGGCACTGAGGCGAGCGCGCGATCGCGTCAGGGAAGGTCGGGACGAGCGAGGCGATCTCGCCCTCGGGCAGCACGCGGCAGAAATTGAAGAGTCCGTGGAACCCGAACGGCTTGCCGACCGGATAGGCGACCTCGAACGAGAAGCGCGCGGCCAGGTCCGGCGGCGCGAAGCGGACGCCCCGCGACTCGAGCCAGCCGCGTCGGTGCACGCCTATCGTCTCGTCCTCGTTGCCCTGGAGACGGACCTCGGTCGAGGCGAGCTCGTCGAGCAGTCGGCGCGAACGCAGCGAGAAGCCGCCATTGCCGACGCGTCGATCCGGCGCCCCCCACGGCCAAGGGGCTCCGATGTAGTCGAACGACAGGAATGCGTCGCTCCATGCCTCGGGATGGACGACGTGGCCGTCCCATTGGACGACCAGCGCGTGCGACGTGTCGACGTGCGACGCCAGGCCCTTGAGCATCAGCGTCGAGTACGCCTCGCGCGAGGCCAGCGGCGCGATGGTGCGGACCTCGACCCCGTCGGGCAGCGCGATGCCCGCATCGACGCGGTCGGTGAGGAACAGCGCCTTGCCGAAGAGGACGCCGGCGCAGCACCGAGCGAGCGCGCGCGCGGCGAGCGCGTGGTTGAGCGTGTCCGCGCAGACCAGCGTGACGTCGGGCAGCGCGAGCATGGTCAGGCGGGTTGCGGCGCGGGCTCGGGATCCGCGGTCGACGCGGGGACTTCCGCGGGTGCGGCGCGCAGCATCGCGATCGCCATCCAGGCGATCGCGAAGGGCGCGAGCACGAGGACCGCGCGATTGAGGCCGAGGTGGTCGGCGCCCCACGCGCGAAACGCCGGGAACGCGGCGAGCATCGCGATCCACAGCGCGCCCGCCGCGAGGATCAGCGTGAGCGGCGCCATCTCCGCGTCGAAGCATCGGCGTCGCCGCAGCGCGAGCACGCCGGCGATCCCTGGCGCGATGAGGTGCCAGTTCGCGAAGAGCAGGCTTTCGATCGCGAAGTTCTCCCAGACCGGGGCGTAGCGGAACGAGACCGGGCCGAGCGCGAACGCCGGAAAACGCGCCGCGATGCCGACGACCGCAAGCGACGCGACGACGAGCAGGATGCCGATGCGCCGGTGCCACGCGGTTCCCAGCGCTGCGGCGGCGAAACCGGGAAGCACGACGACCAGCCAGGTCCAGGCGGAGGACTTGCTCGTCGCGACGAGTATCAGCGCGGCGAGCGCGACGACGACATCGACGGGCGAGCGCGTGGCGATGGCGCGCAAGCCGGCGAGCGCACCCAGCGTAAACGCCGCGGCCAGTGGGAGATCCGCGTAGCCGGCGAGTGCGACCTGCGTTCCTACGAGCGGCAGCGAGCCTGCGAGCCATGCGCTCGCGAGCGCGTACAGCGGCGTCGCGCCGCGCCGGCGCACTTCGCCATACACGACGAGCACGATCGCCACGAAGAAGGCGACCCAGGGCAGCGCCGCGCTGGCGTCGTCCCAGGCACCGGCAGCGGTGGCGATCCACGCCTGGAGCAGCGGGAGCGTCACCGGTTGGTGCGGGGCCGCGTCGAACCAGACCGGCGTGGTGGACGTCGCCCAGCCCGCGGCGTCGACGAACGGGACGAGCGTCCGCATCGCGAAGAACGTCTTGGCCTTGGTTGCCCACGCGGACCACGCGTCCCATGCGTAGAGCGGCCGCAGCGCCACTTCGGTGGCGAGCAGCGCGACGCGCAGGCCGATCCACGCGAGCAGCGCGAACCACGCGACGCGCGCGAATCCGCCCGACGCATCGCCCCGGAGCGTTGCTAGCGACCCGCGCCACGTTTCGGCCAACGCCGGGCTGCGGCGCCAAGCGTACGCGGCGCAAGCGGCCGCGATCGCCGCGGCCGGCAATCCGATCGTCGCGAGGCCGAACGGAACGCCCATCGCCGCCTCCGCGCGCATCAGCAGCGTCAAGGCGAGCACGCCGACGAGATAGCCGGCGCCGAGGAGCCGGGGCAGGCGCCCGGGCTCGCGCGCCCCGTTCGCCGGCGACGGGCAGGCGGCGACGAGCGAGGTGCCCAGGATGAGCACGATTCCCAGCGCGACGATCGGCATGGCGAGGGCCATCGCGTCAGCGCACCGCGAAGAGCGCGGAGCCGCGCTCGACCAGGAGCGCCGTTGCGGAGACTTCCACTCCATTGTCGAAGCGCACGCTGCTCCGCGCCGCGTCGAACTGCGCGCCGGGGCGTCGCCACACGAGCACGTAGTCGCCCGGGCGCAGCATGCCGGGGGCGGGGGCGACGTCGCGCGCCGGCTCCCACCAGACGCGATGTGGGAGCAGGTGCCAGCCCGCGCGTCCGCGGAAGTAATGCGCCTCGGCGAGCACGACGATGCGCTGCGGTCCGTCGGGCAGCAGCGCGCACGCCGCGGAAGACGGCGAGCTGGTCGCGTTCCTCGACAAGGCGCGCGCTCCTCGGCCGACTTGCCGCCATAGCGCTCGATCGTCGCCGCCGCCTGGCGAGCGAGGTTGGCGGTCCAGCGAACGTCGAGCGCCAGCCAGGCGATCATGAAGACGAGCGCCGCGATCGGCGCGATGCCGTACGCGAGGCGGGTCGGAAACAGTCGGCGCGCGCCGAGCACCAGCGCCAAGGCGACGAGCGCAGCGAGCGCCAGCGGAATCGGCAGCGGCAGGGTCTGCGTGGCGGCGCCGCCGGTCACGCTGTTGATCGAGGTGCCGGTCCACGGCTCGAAACGGAACCACTCGCCGGCGCGGTCGGTCAAGAGTTGGCGGAAGCTCAGCGGCTTCACGGCGACGCCGCGCACGCGAACGACGGCGTCGGGCGCGCGCACCGCGAGCGCGAGGCCGGTGATGCGGCCGAGCCAGTCGCGGTCGTCGTCGAGCGCGATCGGCCGCAGTCGTCCATCCTCGACCACCAGCGGCCGGTTGTGCACGCGCCTCGGCGTGTAGTCGCTGTTGAACAGCAGGCGAACGTCGGCGTTGTCGGGCAGCCCGGTTACGTCCCAGGCGACGGTCGCGAGGTCCCGCGCGCGAAAATCGGTGGTCACCGCGACGATCAGGACGTCGCTGCCGATGCCGTGCGCGACCTGAGCGTCATCGCAACGCTCGTCGCCTTCGCGATCGGATGCACGCTGGTGATCGCAGGCTATGTCGCGATCAATGGCGGCGCACTCACGACGAGCGCATCGCCGCAGACCTACGAACCGGCGAAGATGAACATTCCGCGCGGTCTCGGCCGCCTCGACGCCGGGACGCTGGTCGCGCACGGCATCGGCAGCGACGTCCTGATCGTCGCGGTGACC
>DATLIR010000181.1:0-8410 GCA_035539315.1 Casimicrobiaceae bacterium | reverse complement strand
CCATCGACTCCGTACTATCATCCGTCCATGGTCGCCGTCGTCCACGCCGCGCCCGGGTCCGCCGCGCCGCACGCGGTCGCGGCGTGGCTCGACGCGCTCGCGGGCAGCTACCCGCAGGCCGACGTCGACGCGTTCCGTGCGGCGTTCGATTACGTCGCCGCACGCGTGGGCGAAGCGACCGCCGCCGACGGCGAGAAGCTCGCGGACCGCGCGCTCGGCATCGCCGGGATCGTCGCGGGCCTGAAGCTCGATCCCGCGTCGATCCGCGGCGCGCTCCTGTCGGTGCTGCCCACGGCGAAGGCGTTCGACGCGGACGACGTCACGGCGCGGTTCGGCGCCGACGTCGCGGGACTGGTCGCCGGCGTAGCGCGCATGGACTCGATCCGCGCACGCAGCATCGGCGCGACGCCCGAGGAGCGTGCCGCGCAATCCGAGAACCTGCGCAAGATGCTCCTCGCGATGGTCGAGGACATCCGCGTGGTGATCCTCAAGCTCGCCGAGCGCCTGCAGGCGCTGCGCTGGCTGATGTCGGGCGATGCGGCCGAGCGACGCACGACCGCGCGCGAGGTGCTCGAGCTGTATGCGCCGCTCGCCAACCGGCTGGGCGTGTGGCAGCTCAAGTGGGAGCTCGAGGACCTGTCGCTCCGCGCGACCGAGCCCGACACCTACAAGGAGATCGCGAAGCTCCTCGACGAGCGCCGGCTCGACCGCCAGCGCTACATCGAGGACGTGGTCGCGACGCTGAAGCGCGAGCTCGCGGCGGCGCACATCGCCGCCGACGTGTCGGGCCGCCCGAAGCACATCTTCAGCATCTGGACCAAGATGCGCCGCAAGCAGGCGGGGATCGACGCGCTCTACGACATCCGCGCCGTGCGCATCCTGGTCGACGACGTGAAGCAGTGCTACACGGCGCTCGGCATCGTCCACCACCTGTGGACGCCGCTGCCGGGCGAGTTCGACGACTACATCGCCAAGCCCAAGGCCAACGACTACCGTTCGCTGCACACTGCGGTCATCGGTCCGGAAGGCAAGCCGCTCGAGGTGCAGATCCGCACGCGCGAGATGCACCAGCACTCCGAGTACGGCGTCGCCGCGCACTGGCGCTACAAGGAAGGCGTCCTCGCGCGGCGCGACCCGGCGTTCGAGGACCGCATCGCGTGGCTGCGCCAGGTGCTCGACTGGAAGGACGCGATCGCCGACACGAGCGACTGGCTCGCCGCGTTCAAGCAGTCGCTGTTCACCGACACGATCTACGTGCTGACGCCGCAGGGCAAGGTGGTCGACCTGCCCACCGGCGCGACGCCGGTCGACTTCGCCTATGCGGTGCACACGAGCCTCGGCCACCGCTGCCGCGGCGCCAAGATCGATGGCCACATGGTGCCCCTCAACACGCCGCTGGCGAACGGGCAGCGCGTCGAGGTGCTCACGGTGAAGCAGGGCGGCCCGTCGCGCGACTGGCTCAATCCCGACCTGGGCTTCGTGACCAGCCACCGCGCGCGCGCCAAGGTGCGCCAATGGTTCAAGGCGCAGGTCCACGACGAGACGGTCGCGCAGGGTCGCGCCGCCGTCGAGCGCGAGCTCGCGCGCGCCGGCGCGTCCACGCTCAACCTCGACGCGCTCGCCGCGAAGGCGGGCTACGCGAAGCCCGAGGAGCTGTTCGCCGCCTACGCGCGCGACGAGCTCAACCTGCGCCAGCTGCAGATGGCGATCCGGGCGGCGGTCGCGCCCGCGCCGGCGCCCGCGCAGGCGAACGACGCGGCCGTCGTCACGCGGGCGAGCAAGGCGAGCGGCTCGGGCGGCGGCATCCTGATCGTCGGCGTCGACCGCCTGATGACCGGGCTCGCGCGCTGCTGCAAGCCGGCGCCGCCGGATCCGATCGCCGGCTTCGTCACGCGCGGCAAGGGCATCACGATCCACCGCGCGTCGTGCCAGAACCTCGCGCGGATCCGCGCGCGCGAGCCCGAGCGCCTCATCGAGGCCAACTGGGGCGACCGGCGCGACGAGGTGTTCCCGGTCGACATCGTCGTGGAGTCCGGCGACCGGCCGGGGCTGCTGCGCGACATCTCGGAAGTCTTCTCGCGCGAGAAGATCAACGTGACCGCCGTGAACACGCTGACCAAGCAGCACCTGGCGCGCATGAGCTTCACGATCGAGGTGGGCGGCGTCGAGCAGCTGAAGCGTGCGCTAGCGCTCGTGCGCGACGTGCCGGGCGTGCTGGCGGCGGGCCGGCGGTGACCGGCGTGGGTCGGGCTTCAGCCCGACGGATAGGGGTGGGGCTTCGGCCCGGCACTCGTCAGGTCAGCGCGAGATAAATCGCGAGCGCGCCGCCCAGCGCGGCGAACGCCAGCGAGAACGCCAGCGCCCAGCCGACGCTGTACGACGCCGGCAGGTCGCCGGCGGGCAGCGTGCGCACGAAGCGGGCGTGCTGCACGCTCGCGAACACGATCACCGCGACGCCCGCGACCACCAGCAGCGTGCCGATGACGCTCGACCCGGTCGAGTGCAGGCGCGTCGCCGGCTGCCCGGCCTGTTGGGTGACCAGGCTCACGAACAGCCCGAAGCGCTCGACCACGAAGCCGAGCGCCATCACCGCGATGCCGGTGCGCACCCAGGCGAGCAGCGTGCGCTCGGCGGCGAAGAAGACGCGGGGGTCGTTCATGGTCGCAGGATACGACACCGCGTCGGCCCCTCACTCCAACCCGCTCCCCGCGATGCGGGGAAAGGGAGAGGAGCCTCCCTCGCACCGCGCTGCGGAACGGGTGGGGGGCGACGGGGAATTACGCCGGAACGAAGCGCAGCGATACGCCGTTGTTGCACCAGCGCTGGAACGTCGGCCTCGGACCGTCGTCGAACACGTGGCCGTGGTGGCCGCCGCACTTCGCGCAGTGGTACTCGATGCGCGTGTAGAGGATGCGGTTGTCGAGCGAGGTCTCGAACCCGCCGGGAATGGTCGTGAAGAACGACGGCCAGCCGGTGCCGCTGTCGAACTTCATCGCCGACGTGAACACCGGCCAGGCGCAGCCGGCGCAGACGAACACGCCCTTGCGCTTCTCGTCGTTGAGCTTGCTCGAGAACGGCCGCTCGGTGCCTTCCTCGCGCAGCACCTTGTACGACTCGGGGGACAGGCGCTTCTTCCATTCGTCGGGCGTGAGCTTGACCGGCGTCGCGTCGGCGGCGACGTCCGCGTTCTTCGCGAGCAGCGACTTCCATCCGGCGCGCAGCTCCTCGACCTGCGGCGAGGTCGCGCCCGGGGGCACCGGGTTCGCGGCGGTGGCCGAGCGGAACAGGGGCAGCGTGGCGACGAGGCTCAGTAGCGTGCGGCGGTTCATGGTTCTCTCCTGGAGGGCGGCCCTGGGACAAGAGACCCGGGCGTCGACCCGTGGTTCCCCCGGGCGGGCCGCCTGCCCCGTCAGTCGTGCGACGGGCGCGAGATATTACAGCGTCAGCGGCGTCCCGTAGCCGGTGAGCTCGAGGTAGCCACGGCCCGCGGGGACCCCGCCCGAGCGCGCCCGCACGGCGCCTTCCCAGTACACGATCCCAACGCTGCCGCGCGCATCGAGCTCCTGGTCGTCCATCAGCGGCTCGAGGGCGAGGCGCATGGCGCCCGCGCGGACGTCGAAGGTGACCGGATAGGCGATTCCGGTGCGCGGAGAGCGCCACGTCCGCCCCGGGACGAAGGCGATGTCACCGGGCGCGAAGATTTGCACCTTCCCGGTCGCATCGCGCAGGCTGCCGCCTTCCCATACCGTACCGCCGTCGCGGCCGCGCATGCGAAACGCCATCAGCGCGCCCCCGTCGTCGAGGTTCACGCCGATCCAGTCCCAGCCCGCCGCCTCCGGGGCGAGGTAGGCGCTCGACCACTCGTGGTCCAGCCACGCGCGGCCGGTGACCGGGATCGGACCGTGGCCGGCGTCGAGCGAACCGGTGATCGCGAGCTGCGGCACGCTGTAGTAGCCGCTCGCCTGCCCGGGACGCGGTCCCTTGCGCGACACCCCGCGCTCACCCTGCAGCAGCGGGGGCTGCGTCACGGCGAAGGCGAGGTCGAGCGCGAAGCCGCGCGCCTCGATCCTGGCGAAATAGCTGCCGCCTTGGCGCCGCAGCGACCAGTCGTCGACGCGCACGTCGGTGGTGGCGGTCGACGCGGCCGCGAGGCCGAGCCCCGCGCGCGCGGCTCGCTGGTCGTGCACGAGCTTGCCCTGCCGCGCATCGGCGATCGCCGCATGCGCGAACAGGAGCTCGCGCGGGGCGAACGCACTGCGCGAGGATTCGCCGAGCCCGGGCCGCGACCGGAAGAACGTGACCTGCACACCGCGCTCGACGCCCGTCGCGTCGCGAGTCCAGCCGGTGACGTACCACCATTCGGTGCGAAACGCCGGATGGCTGCCGTGGTCGCGCGGCAGCTCGACCGCGTCGCCGGGGGCGATGGCCGGATAGTCGACCGCCGCGCGCAGGGCGCGAGGCAGCGCCGCGAGCGCGAGCGCGGCAAGCGCGCGACGGCGCCCGCGCATCACCAGTCCTCCCGCACGGCGGCGACCGTGTCGCCCGCGGTCGCGCGCCGCGCGCTCGCGAGCGCGGTCACGGTCGCGAGCACGAGCAGCGCGATCGAGAACAGCGCGAGCTGGCCGGCGGGCACGTGCAGGTCCATGCTCCAGCGGAACGATTGCCGGTTGACGACGTAGACGAGGATCAGGCTGATCGCACCGCCGAGCACCACGCCGACCACGAGCCCCACCGCGCTGACCATCGCGCCTTCGGCCACCAGCATCCCGCCGATCTCGCGGCGCGTCATGCCGAGGTGGCGCAGCACGCCGAACTCGCGCCGGCGCGCGAGCGCCAGCGCGCCGAACGATGCCGACAGCCCGACCAGGCCGATCAGGATCGCGACCGCCTCGAGCGCATAGGTCACGGCGAACGTGCGGTCGAACACCGCGAGCGACAATGCGCGGATCTCGCCGGTCGTCGCGACCTCGAGGCGGTCGCTGCCGAAGGCGCGCTCGATCTCGCCGCGCAGTGCGTCGGCGGTGGTCCCGGGCGCGAGCCACAGCGCGACGTCGTTGACGCGCTCGTCGCCGGCGAGCCGCGCATAGACGTCGCGCTCGATGATGACCGCGCCGGTCTGGCGCGCGTAGTCGCGCCACACGCCGGCGACGGTGAAAGGGACGGGGCGGCCGGCGATGGGCAGCGAGATCGTCGCGCCGCCCGTCGCGCCGAAGCGGTCGGCGTACGCCTCGCTGATCCATGCCGGCGGCGGGGCGTCGTCGCGCACGGCTGTCGCATCGCCGACCAGAGCGATGCGCTGCGCCGCGGTCGCGCGTTCGAGGTCGCGCGCCATCACCACCACCGGCGGCTCGTCATCGCGGACGATGATGCGCAGCACGCGCATGAACTCGGCGCGCCGCACCTGCGGCAATGCCTCGAGCGCACGCTGCTCGCCGGGCTCGAGCCAGCCCGAGCTCGACGCGCCGCCCGCGCGCAGGTAGACGTCGGCCGGGAGCATGCGGTCCAGCCACGTGGCCAGCGAATCGCGGAACGACGCGACCATGATCGCCATCGACACTGCGAGCGCGACGGCGGCGACGATCGCCGCGAGGCTCACGGTCGCCTGGCCCGGCGCCGCGCGCAGGCTGTCGAGCGCGAGCGCCCCCCCCGGCGAGCGCGGGCGCGGCCAGCGCGCCAGCAGCCCACGCGCGAGGCGCGGCAGCAGGAGCAGCGTGCCGATCAGCATCAGCGCGATCGCCGCGTAGCCGAACAGCGGCAGCCCCCCGATCGGCGGAAGCGCGACGATCGCCGCGGCGACGACGAGACACGTGACGCCGGGGGTGGCCGAGGCGAGGCCGCGGAAGAAGCTTTCGTCGTCGCCGGCCTTGATCGCCGCGGCCGGGGAGGCGCGGGCGGCCTCGAGCGCGGGAAGCAGGGCGCCACCGATGGCCGCGAGCACGCCGAGGCCCCCGAACAGCGCCGCGGCGGCCGGCGAGACGGCCAGTGCGGGCGCGTCGCCGCGGAAGAAGCCGGCGCCCAGGTCGGCGCCGAACGTTCGCAGCAGCAACGCCGCCAGCGCGTACCCCGCGGCGAGGCCGAGCGCGGCGCCGGCCGTGCCGATCGCCGCGCCTTCGACCAGCAGCAGCCCGACCAGCGTCTGCCGCGGAAGGCCGAGCGTGCGCAGCAGCGCGAACTGCGTGCGGCGCCGGACCACCGAGAGCGCCTGCGTCGAGAACACGAGCAGGCTTCCGGTGAACAGCGCGACCAGCGCGAGGACGTTGAGGTTGACGCGGTAGGCGCGCGTCATGCGCGACGCCATCGCGGCGGTGTCCTCGGGCCGGGTGACGCCCACGCCGGCCGGTAGCCGCGCCGCGATCGACGCGCGTACCGCGTCGATGTCCGCGCCCGGCCGCACGCGCAGGTCGATGCGCGAGATCCGCCCGACGCGGCCGAACCGTTCCTGCGCCGTCGCGATATCGACGACGCCGAGACGCTGTCCGGCCGGCGCGTCGAGCGTGCCGGCGACGACCAGCGACGCGACCGAAGGCCCGGCCTGCACGTCGATCGACGCGCCGACGGCCAGCGAGAGCCGCGCGAGCGCCGCGGGCGACAGGAAAACGCGATCCTCGCGCAGGAGGTCGAGCGCGGTGGCGCCCTGGCCGACCAGCGCCGGGGTGACCGCGGCCGCGCGGAACGCGTCGACGCCGGCGATGCGGAGCGACTGGTCGCGCCCCGGCAGGCGCGCGTCGACCTCGACCACCGGTGACGCGGCCGCCACGCCGCGCTCGCGCGCGACGTTCGCATAGACCGCCTCGTCGAACCCGTCGGCGCCGCCGCGCACGACGAGGTCAGCCGCGCCCGACAGCGTGGCGACGCCCTGGGTGAACTCGGCGATCGCCGAGCGGTTCACCGTCTGGATCGCGAAGCCGAGCGCGACGCCCAGCGCGATCGCCGCCATGGCGATGAGCGTGCGGCCGCGGTTCGCGCCGAACGCCCCGCGCATCACTGCCCGCATGACATCCCCGGGAAGCTTGCTGCGCAAGCCTCCCGCGGGGGGGCGCCGCGCCGTTGGGGCGGCCCGACGAACGCGTGCGCCACCGGACGTCATGGGGTGATGGGGACCAGGCCGTCGGGCCGAAGCTCGAGCACGCGGTCGGCGCAGGCGGCCGCGGCGCGCGAATGCGTGACCAGCACGACGGTCGCATCGTGGTGCTTCACCGTCTCGGCGAACAGGGCGACGATCGACGCCGCGGTGCGCGGGTCGAGGTTGCCGGTCGGCTCGTCGGCGAGGACGACGGCCGGCCGGTGCACCAGCGCGCGCGCGATCGCCACGCGCTGCAATTCGCCGCCGGAGAGCTCGCGCGGCAGGCTCGCGGCCCGGTCGCCGAGCCCGACGGCCGCGAGCAGTGCGGCGACGCGCGGGTCGTGCGCCGCGTCGCGGACGCCGTTGAGCGCCAGCGGCAGCGCGACGTTGTCGCCGACCGGGAGGTAGGGCAGCACGTGGAACGCCTGGAACACGAAGCCCACCCGCTCGCGCCTGAAGCGCGTGCGCGCGTCGTCGTCGAGCGTGCTCAGCACGACGCCGTCGACCGCCACGCTGCCGGCGTTCGGCAGGTCGAGGCCCGCGACGAGGTTGAGGAGCGTCGACTTGCCGGAGCCCGATTCGCCGAGGATCGCGACGATCTCGCCGCGCGCGACGCAAAGATCGAGGCCGGCGAACAGCGGGCGCGGCGGCGGTCCCGGAAAGGTGCGCGAGAGTCCTGCGAGGCGGATCATCCGGTCCAAGCCTAGCGACACGCGCCGCCGGACGCAAACCGGGCGTCGCGTTGTCGCGCCTGCGCGGCCGGCGTAGACTGCCTCGACCACCGATCATGAATCTCGCCGAGTCGCTTCGCGCGCAGGGCTTTCGCCGCTGGTACGAGCGGCAGCTGATCGAGAGCCATGCCTGGCTCGTCACCGGCTTCCTGTCGCTCATCATGATGGCGATCGCCGTCGAGGTCATCGCGTTCCGCGAATCGCTCGCCGGATTGCTCGCGTTGCTCGCGGTGGGCGGCTGCGGCGCGGCGCTGTGCCTGTACTCGTGGCTGCGATTCAACCGGCAGCTGTTCGCCGCCGAGCACATCGCCGCGCAGGCGACCTGCACGGCCTGCCGCACCTATGGCAGGTTCGCGTTCGTGTCGATGGCGATGGACCTGCACGCGGTGGCCGGCGGCACGGTGCACGTGCGCTGCCGCCAGTGCGGTCACGAGTGGTCGATCGCATGACGCCGGCCGACTTCGCGCGGCGCGCGTTGCACGGCTTCGCGTTCGGGCTGGGCTTCGCGGCGGCCGGCGCGGTCGTGTGGTTCGCGGCCCGCGAGGTCGCAGGCCTCGCCGGCGAGGTGGGCGGCATGGCGACGACCGCGACCCCGGCACGGCCGATGGCGAGCGCT
>DATLIR010000180.1:0-14160 GCA_035539315.1 Casimicrobiaceae bacterium | reverse complement strand
GCTCGCTCGGCTCGATCGATTACCGTCACGACGAGTGGGGCGTCGACGTCACCGTCGGCGGGTCGCAGAAGGGACTGATGCTCCCGCCCGGGCTCTCGTTCAACGCCGTCAGCGAGAAGGCGCGCGCCGCTTCGACGCACGCGCGGCTGCCACGCAGCTACTGGGCGTGGGATGACATCCTCGAGTCGAATCGCCACGGCACGTGGCCCTACACGCCGGCGACCAACCTGCTGTACGGCCTGCAGGCCGCCCTCGACCTGCTAATGGCCGAAGGGTTGCCCGCCGTGTTCGCGCGGCACAACCGCTTCGCCGAGGCGACGCGCCGCGCCGCGCGCGCCTGGGGGCTCGAGATCCTCTGCGCGAATCCGGCCGAGTACTCGAGCACGCTCACCGCGCTGGTGATGCCCGCGGACCACGACGCCGACGCGTTCCGGCGCATCGTGCTCGACACCTACGACATGTCGCTCGGCGCGGGGCTCGGCAAGCTCGCCGGCCGCGTGTTCCGCATCGGCCACCTGGGCGACCTCAACGACCTGACCCTCGCCGGCACGCTCGCCGGCGTCGAGATGGGGCTCGCGCTCGCCGGCGTACCCCACCAGCCGCGGGGCGTGCAAGCCGCGCTGGACTACCTCGCGGACGTCCATGCCCCGTCGAAGACCCGTCCTGCAGCCGTCGTCGTCTAAAACGCACCGTCCCTCCGTCCCGCCACTCCCAAGGGAGCTCCCGATGAAATCCCGCCTCCTCGCCGCGCTCGTCGCGGCAGCCTGCGTCGCCACTCCGGCGCTCGCGCAGGACAAGATCAAGTTCAAGGTGATCGGCCAGCCGCTCGCCACCGGACTCGTGCAGAAGAACAAGGAGCAGCCGTTCTTCGAGACGCTCGCGCAGAAGACCGGCCTGCCCATCGAGGTCGACTACAAGCCGATCGACACGCTCGGCGTCAAGGACACCGAGCAGCTGCGCATGATGAAGTCGGGCCTGTTCGAGATCGTCTCGCTGCGCGTGTCGCAGAACTCGCGCGACGAGCCGATGCTGCTCGGCCTCGACTTGGTCGGCCAGAACCCGGACTACGCGACGGCGCGCAAGACGGTGGCGGCGTGGTCGGAAACGCTCGACGCGAGGCTGCAGCAGCAGTTCGGCGTCAAGCTGCTGGGCGTGTGGCCGTTCGGCCCGCAGGTGCTGTTCTGCAAGAAGCCGATCACGAAGCTCGCCGACGTCAAGGGACTCAAGGTCCGCGTCTACGACCAGAGCCTCGCCAAGTTCATCTCGTCGCTCGGCGGCACGCCGGTCGCGCTGTCGTTCCCCGAGACGCACCAGTCGCTGTCGCTCGGCGTCGTCGACTGCGCGATCACGGGCCCGAGCTCGGCGAACTCCGCCGGGTGGCCGGAAGTGTCGACGCACCAGTTGCCGATCGGCTTCCAGATCGCGCTCAATGGCTACGCGATCACGCTCAAGTCATGGAACCTGCTCAAGCCCGACCAGCAGGCGACGCTCAAGGCGGCGTTCGACGCGCAGACCGAGGAAGTGTGGAAGTATTCCGAAGAGCTGTTCCGCGACGCCGTCAACTGCAACGTCGGCCGCGACCCCTGCACCACCGGCAAGAAATTCAAGCTCGTCGACGTCCCGGTCTCGCAGGCGGACCTCGACGCGGTCAAGGGCGCGGTGCGCGACATCTCGCTCCCGGCCTGGGCCGAGATCTGCGACCAGTCGAACCCCGGCTGCTCGCAGAAGTGGAAGTCGACGGTCGGCGCCGCGATCGGCGTACGCTAGGCACGTCGTCCAACGCGCCGGGGCCCCCATGCAAGTCATCCAACGCATGCTCGCGTGGGTCTTCGGCGCGATCTTCATCGGGCTGTCGGTTGTCGTGACCATCGAGACGATCGCCCGCAAGCTCTTCAAATTCTCGATCCAGGGCGCCGACGAGCTGGGCGGCTACGCGCTCGCCGCCGGCTCGGTGATCGCGTTCTCGCTCGCGCTGGTCGGCCGCAACCACATCCGCGTCGACGTGTTCCACGAACGCTTCCCGGCGCGCCTTCAGGCGGTGCTGAACGCGCTGTCCTACCTGCTGCTCGCCACGTTCGCGGTGTTGCTCGCGTTCGTCGCGTTCAAGGTCCTCGCCGACACGCTGTCCTACCGCAGCACCGCCCCCACGCCGTGGCAGACGCCGCTCATCTGGCCGCAGGGCGTCTGGTACGCGGGCCTCGTCGTGTTCGCGCTGGTCACGGTCGGCTATGCGGCGCGCGCGGTGTGGCTGCTCGCGCGCGGTGAGGTCGACCAGGTCAACCGCGAGTTCCCGCCGAAGAGCGCGAAGGAGGAGGTCAAGGAGGAGCTCGACGATTTCGCGCAGCGGAGCGGGGCCTTGGCCGCATCTGGATCGGCCGCCGGGCTCGCGTCCGCGACACGGGAGTCCAGGTGACGCTCGCCGTTTCTGCCGCCCTGGTCTTCGTGCTGATGCTGGCGACGATGCTCGTCGGCATGCCGATCGCCGTCTCGATGGCCATGGTCGGCATCGCCGGCGGCCTCGCCGCCTTCGGGGCGCCGTTCGTCGACTCGATCGCGCCCGTCGTCTGGGGCACGCTGAACGAGAACCTGCTCACCTGCGTCCCGCTGTTCGTGCTCCTGGGTGAGCTGCTGCTGCGATCCGGCATCGCCGATCGGATGTACACCGCGCTGTCCGCCTGGCTCGGCGGGCTTCCCGGCGGGCTGCTGCACACCAACATCGGAGCATGCGCCCTGTTCGCGGCAACGTCCGGCTCGTCCGTGGCCACCGCGGCGACGATCGGCACCGTCGCGCTGCCGCCCCTGTACGCGCGCGGTTATTCGATGCGCGCCTCGCTCGGCTCCCTCGCCGCGGGCGGCACCCTCGGCATCCTGATTCCGCCGTCGATCAACATGATCGTCTACGGGTCGCTGACGAACAACTCGATCGGCAAGCTGTTCATCGCGGGCATCATCCCCGGGGTCCTGCTGACGCTGTGCTTCATGGCTTACATCTACGGCAACGCGGTCGCTTCCGGCACGGGCAAGCGGGAAGCGCCCCTGCCGCTCGCCGAGCGCCTGCGCACGCTGAAGTACCTGATCCCGCCGCTGGTCGTCTTCGGCATCGTGATGGGCAGCCTGTACTTCGGCGTCGCCACCGCGACCGAATCGGCGGCGCTCGGCGTGGTGGCCGCGCTGTTCTTCGTCTGGCGCGCGGGGCGGCTGAACCGCGAAGTGCTCGAGACCTGCTTCCTGCAGACCGCGCGGATCAGCGGCATGATCATGCTGATCATCGTCGCCGCGTTCATCCTGAACCTCACGATCGGGCTCACCGGCGTCGCCGACGCGATCACCAAGTGGGTAATCTCTTACGGCCTGTCGGCCACGGCGATGCTGCTCGCGCTGACGCTGTTCTATCTGATCCTCGGCATGTTCATGGACGTGCTGTCGATGCAGGTCGCGACGATCCCGATCACCTATCCGATGGTCACCGCGCTCGGCGTCGACCCGATCTGGTACGGGATCTACATCGTACTGATGTGCGAGCTCGGCATGATCACGCCGCCGGTGGGCATGAACCTGTTCGTCGTGCACGGCATCCGGCCCGACAAGGGCGGGATCGCCGACGCGATCTGGGGCGCGCTGCCCTACGCGGTCATCATGATCCTGTTCACGTTCCTGCTGATGGCGATGCCGTGGCTTGCGACCTGGCTCCCCGCCCAGATGGGGTGAGCGCGCCGGCCTGGGCGCTGTCCGCGGTCGAGCTCGTGCGCGAGTTCGGGGCGCGGACCCTCGATCCTGTCGAGGTGCTGGAGGCGATTTCCGATCGCACCGCGCGGGTCAATCCGCAGATCAACGCGCTGGTGACCGCCGACCCGACGGCTCGCATGCAGGCCGACGCGAGCGCGCGGCGATACGCAGCCGGAACGCCGCTCGGTCCGCTCGACGGCGTACCGGTCGCGATCAAGGACAACCTCGTGGTCCGCGGCCTCGCCGCGACCTGGGGCACGCGTGCCCTCGCGTCGTTCGTTCCCGACCACGACGAGCTTCCGGTCGCACGCCTGCGGGCGGCCGGCGCGGTCATCGTCGGCAAGACCAACGTCCCAGAGTTCACGCTCGAGGGCTACACGACCAATCCGCTGTTCGGCGTCACGCGCAATCCCTGGGACCTACGCGTCACGCCGGGCGGATCGAGCGGCGGCTCGGCGGCCGGCTGCGCCGCGGGCCTGTTCCCGCTCGCGCTGTGCACCGACGGCGGCGGGTCGATACGCCGCCCGGCGTCGCATACGGGCCTGGTCGGGTTCAAGCCGTCAATCGGCGCCGTGCCGCGCGCCGACGGTTTGCCGCCGCTGTTGCTCGACTTCGAGGTGGTGGGACCGCTCGCGCGGGGCGTCGACGACGCCGCGGTCCTGTTCGATGCAATCCGTGGCCCGGACGCGCGCGATCGTGCATCGCTCGTGTTGGCGCCCGCCGCGCCGCCGGGCCGCGCGCTTTCGATCCTCGCCGTATCGCGCTTCGGCGATGCGCCTCTCGACGCCGAGGTTTCAGCTAGCTTCGACGACGCGGTGCGCGTGTTTGATTCGCTCGGCCATCGCGTCGCGACCGGAGCGCTCCCGCTCGACCTCGACCCGATCCTCGCGTTCTGGCCGATCGTGGGCCAGGTGTCGCTCGCGCGCGCATTCGCCGCCTCGCCCGACCTGCGAAACCATGCCTCGCCCAAGTACGTCGAGATGGCGGAGCAGGGCGAGCGGGTTTCCGCGGCGCGCTTCCTCGAGGGCCTCGAGGCGATCGTCGCGTTTCGCCGGGCGACGACTTTGCTGTTCGCCGCTGTCGACCTGGTACTGACGCCCGCGGCTGCCGCACTGCCGTGGCCCGCGGACGAACCGTTTCCGCCGGTCATCGATGGCAAGCCGGCGGGCCCGCGCGGCCACGCCGTGTACACCGGCTGGATCAATGTCTGCGGGAATCCCGCGATCGCGCTGCCGTCGACGCCTTCGCGCGCCGGGCTTCCGATTGGCGTGCAGCTGGTCGGGGCATTCGGCGCCGATCTCGCGTTGTTCGACGTCGCGCGCGCCTACGAGCGCGAGGCGCCTTGGGCCGCGCGCCGCCCGCCGCTGTGAGCTAGCCGAAGCGCACGACGGCCCGACCGATGCCGCCGAACGCGACTTCGATCGTGTCGCCGCGGCGCGCCGGCAGGATGCCGACCCAGGTGCCGGCGGTGACGAGGTCGCCGGCACGCACGCCGCCGCTGCGCGCCGCAACGTGACGCACGAACCACGGCAGGAGCACGCTCGGGTCGACCAGCGCATGTCCACCGCGCGCATCGTGGATCGTGGCGCCGTTCCGCTGCACCGTGACGTGAAGCGTGTCCCAGTCGACGGCGCGGTACGGCACGCCGGTCCCAACGACCAGCGCACCGTGCATCTGCGCATCGGCGAGCTTGAGCAACGCCGGCGCCACGGCCGCGTCGACCAGCCGCGCATCGACCACCTCGATCGTGACCACGAGCTCGCCGACGGCGCCGAGCACGTCCTCGGGCCGTTCCGCCTCGAGGGGAGCCGTGGCGAAGCGGAACGCGACTTCCGCCTCGATGCCGATACCATGGAAGCGCGCCGCATCGAACTGCGCGGGACTCGTCACGACGCCTTCCGGCGGCAGGGGCGTGGCGCTGGGCGTCGCACCACGCTGCGCGGCGCCGACCTTCCAAGTCGTCGGATGCGCGCCGCGGAACCAGCCGAGCGCCTCGGCGACGCGATCCTGCACGCGATACGCGTCGTCGAGTGTCGCCGGTCCCGCGCCGGTCTCGTCGGCGCTCAACAAACGGTGCTCGCGGCGCGCGCGGACGAGCAGGTCCGCCAGTCGGTCGGAGGCATCGGTCATGGAAGCGGGATTCTACGCGGGGTGACCCGGCGCGCCGCCCCCGCGCGCAGCGCGAGCACCGCGGCGCGGGCGACGCGCACGGCTCGAACGACGCATGGCATGCGAGTGCGGTGCCCGAGCAACCTCAGGCCGGGACTGCGACGCGCGACGCCGGGGCTACGAGATCAGCAGGTCGGCGCGCTGCAGGAAGCTATCGCGGATCGGCACGCCTATGGCCCGCGCGGTTGCGAGGTTGAGCGCGAGCTCGTATTTCGTCGGTTGCTCGATCGGCAGGTCCTGCGGCCGCGCGCCCTGCAGGATGCGCTGCACGAATTTCGCGCTTTGGCGGACCGAGGTGGGCCCGTCCGCGCCGAATGCCATCAAGCCCCCGATCTCCGCGAACGCGCGCGCCGTGGACGCTGCGGGCAGCCGGTGCTTGACCGCGAGGTCCGTCACCGGGCGGATCGACAGGCTGCCCTGCACCACCAGCGCGTCGGCGCGCTCCTTCGTGAAGTTCGCGAATGCCGCCTCGAGGTCGTCCGGCCCGCGAACCATCGCCACGGGATGGATCTCCGTCCGCGACTGCCCGCCGGCTCGCATCACCTCGTCGAGCATCGCCTTGGCGTACACCGGATTGGTCGCGTGGGCGAGCACGCCCACGCGCCTGGCCGAAGGCAGCATGTCGCGGAACAGCTCGACGCTCTTGCCGTTCGAGCGCGCGGCCATCAGCGACAGGCCGGTGATGTTGACGCCCTGCCTCGCGAGGCTCGGGACGATGCCGGTCTCGACCGGATCGCCCGCCAGGATCACGATCGGGATGTCGCGGGTCGCCTGCTTCGCCGCGAGCGCACACGGAACGTAAAGCGCGACGATGACATCCACCTTGCGCCGGACCAGGTCGGCGGCGAGCTCGGGAAGCCGCTCGAGCTTCTCCTCCGCCGAACGGAACTCGAACGCGATGTTGCGACCTTCCTCGTAGCCGAGCTCGCGCATGCCGGAGCGGAGCTCGCGCTGGAACGATTCTGCATCGGCGATGCCGAGGTGCAGAGCCCCGACTCGCGCGACTTTCACCGGCTGTGCGCGCGTCGGCAGGGGCCACGCCGCGGAGGCGACGGCGCATTGGAAAAGGAACCGACGCCGGCGCATGGCGACCATTGGCTTCTCCCCGGCCGTCGCGACGGCGATGCGTCTCGACGCGCCCTGCCCTTCGTCAACGGGACTTGCTGCCTGCTGGAGCGGGTGAAGGGAATCGAACCCTCGTCGTAGGCTTGGGAAGCCTCTGCTCTACCATTGAGCTACACCCGCGCGGCTGCGGATTCTACACCCCGGTTCCCGGGGGCACGCGCGCGGATCAGGCATCGCCGGGGCTGTGCGCCGGCTTCGCGCGGCGGTCGAGGCCCAGCGCGTAGCGCGCCAGCGCGTCGAGCGCGGCATCGACCGATCCCAGGACGTCGACGCCGTCGATCGCAGGCGCGCCGCGCAGCGCGAACACGACCCTGCCGCAGTGCATGGCGAGTGCCATCTCGGAAAGCGTCCCGTAGCTCCCGCCGACCGCGACGACGCACAGCGCGGCGCGCGCGATCACCGCGTTCCGCGCGATGCCGAGGCCGGTCGCGATCGGGATCGTCACCGCGTCGTTCGCGTCTGCGATCGTGTCGCCCGGCAGCAAGCCGACGCTCACGCCGCCTTCGGAGGCGACCCCTTCGCACACGGCGCGCATGACGCCGCCGCGGCCGCCGCACAGCACGACCAGGCCGATCTTCGCGAGCCCAGCGCCCAGCGCGTGCGCCTTGGCGAGGTCGTCGACGCTGGCGCGGCGCCCGCCGACGACGGCTACCGGCTCACGACGCGGATGGCCGCTGTCGCGCTGGACCCAGCGCAGCGCCTCGACCACCGTGAGCCGCCGTCCCGACACCGTGCCCTCGTCGACCTGCCATTGGTGCGTCGCGAGGTCGTAGGCACGGCCGTTGGCGTCGCGCAGGCGCTTCTGGCGCGCGTCGAGCATCAGGTCGCCGGTCTTCATCGCGGGGTCGTCCGAGTCCCAGGCGCCCATGGTAGCGCGGCGACTAGAATGTCGCGATGGCCGAGGCGCGACGCATCCCGAACGTCCTGACGATCGCCGGCGTCGATCCCTCCGGCGGCGCGGGCGTGCTCGCCGACGTCAAGGCGATCAGCGCGCTGTCGGCGTACGCCTGCGCGGTCGTGGCAGCGTTGACCGCCCAGAACACGCGCGCCGTCACCGGCGTGTTCCCCGTTCCGGCCGCGTTCGTGCGCGAGCAGATCGACACGCTGTTCGCCGACGTGCGGATCGACGCGGCCAAGATCGGCATGCTCGGGCAGGCCGCGGTGATCCGCGCCGTGGCGGAGGGGCTCCGGCACTGGAAGCCGCCGCACGTCGTCCTCGACCCGGTGATGATCGCGAAGAGCGGCGATGCGTTGCTCGCGAAGGATGCCGTCGGCGCACTGGTCGAGGCGCTGCTCCCCTGCGCGAGCGTGCTCACGCCGAACCTGCCCGAGGCAGGCGTGCTGCTGGGCGAGCGTGCCCCCGAGAACCTGAAGGAGATGCGGCGCGCCGCCGAGCGCCTGCGCGAGCGCATGGCGCATGCGGGGTCGCGGTGGGTCGTGCTGAAGGGCGGCCACCTGCCCGGCAGCGAGGCGATCGACGTGCTGACCGACGGCGATCGCATGCTCGAGCTTGCGGCCCGGCGCGTCGACACGAAGAACACGCACGGCACCGGTTGCACGCTGTCGGCGGCGATCGCCGCGTTGTTGCCGGTGTCCACCGACGTGCCCACGGCGGTCCGACGCGCGAAGGACTACCTCGTTGCCGCGCTCGTCGCGTCCGATGCGATCGACGTCGGCCGCGGTCATGGACCGGTGCATCATTTCCATGCGCTGTGGACGGCGTCGCCGGGATCGGGTTGAGTCCCCCGGGTCGCCGTTTCGATATTCATTCCCACGCGAGTCCCGCCGACGGAGCCCCGCCATGCGCAACGCCGCTCTCCCCGTCACGCTGATCGTCGTCGGCGCCATCGGCCTCGTCTGGTACTTCGGCTGGTTCCCCGACGTCGATGCCGTGACGGCGATCGGCCTGATCGCGGCAGGCGTGCTCGTGCTCGCGATGGACGGGATCACCAAGTCGTCGGTCGTGCTCGGACCGACGCTGATCACGATGGGCGTGATGTGGTGGCTGCACGACCAGTATCGCCTCCGCTGGAGCCTGTTGATCCCGGTCCTGCTGATCGTGATCGGAGCGTTGATGCTCGTCGCGCGCAGCCCGGCAGTGCCCGACCGGCGCGGCAAGGGCCCGGGCTAGCTTCGCGGCGCAGTCGCGAGGGCGGCGTCGAGCGCCGCCAGCGCCGCTCCGAGCTGCAACGCAGCCCCGCGGTCGCGCAGTGCGCGGAGCGCTTGGCGATCGGGGGCGCCGCGCGCCGCGGCGACCAGCGCGTGCGCGCGCGCCACGACGAACTCGCTCCACGGCGTGGGCTCGGGCGCGGCATAGCGCTCGAGCTCGCCCGCATGGCGCAGCGTCTCGTCGAGGTCGGCGGCCTCGAGCGTCGCGTCGATCGCGTCGGCGCGATACCAGAAGTGGTTGTGCGACAACGCGTTCGGCGTCAGGAGCGCTTCGCCGCGCGCCAGGCAGTCGCGCCGCTCGTCGTCCGACTCGGCGACGCACGCCCGGGCGGCGAGCACGACGGCGCCCGCGAGTCCCGGCCCGACGTCCTGCAGCACCGACCACGCCTCGTCGAGGCGCGCGCGCGCGAGCGAACGATCACCGTGGCGTCGGCCCACGCGCCCGAGGAATCCCAGGTTGAAGGCGACGAAGCGGCGCGACGAGATCGCGCGGGCGAGCGCGAGGCTGCGCTCCAGCACCACGGCGGCCTCCGCGTCGCGTCCCGCCCCGACCAGCACGATGCCCGCGCATTCGTCGGCCATCACCTCGGCCACGCGATGGCCGATCTCGCGCGCCATCACGCGTACCCGTCCGATCGTCGCCAGCGAGCGGTCGACGTCGCCCAGGTAGAAATCGAGCAGCCCGATCATCAGCCGGTTCATCAGCGCGAAGCGCGTGTCGCCGCGCCGGTCGCACAGCGCGACGCAGCGGTCGAACGCCGCCTGCGCCGACGGGAGGCGGCCGCTCGCGTACAGCACGTCCGCGAGGCCGGACAGCGCCTGCGCCTCGCACGCCTCGTCGGCAGCCTCGCGCGCCGCGTCGAGCGCACGCTCGTGCTCGGCGGCGCAGCCCTCGAGGTCGCCGCGCGCGAAGTGCAGGCTCCCGCGCAGGTAGGCGATCCGCGCGCGCTCCGCCGCGAGCCCGAGGCGCTCGGCGATCGGCTGCGCGGCGTCGAGTGCCGCGAATCCCTCGGCGACGGCGCTCGACAGGCGGTGCGCGGACGCGACGCCGATCCAGGCCTGGCAGCGCTCGCGCTCGTCGCCCGCGAGCTCCGCTGCGCGCATGTACGCGGCCACGGCCGCGACCGGATCCCCGAGATCGCGGGCAAGCTCGCCTTCGAGCAGCGCGAGCGCCTGGGCGACCGGCCCGGCCGCTGCAAGCGCCACGCCGCGCCGCGCGAGCGCCAGCGCATCGTCGGGCCGCAGGCGCGCCGCCACCGCACGGGCCGCTTCGAGGAACGCCTGCTGCGCGAGCGGATCCTCGGCGCGTTCGAGGTGCTCGGCGCGCAGCACGGGATCGCGGCTCGCGAACCATTCCGCCGCGCGTGCGTGCAGCTCGCGCCGCGAACTGTGCAGCAGCGATGCGTAGGCGCCGTCGCGGATCAGCGCGTGCGAGAACACCAGCTCGTCGCCGGCTCCGCCGTCGCGCACCAGGTCGCGCGCACGCGCCTGCACGAACGGGGCCGGCGCGCCGGTCAGGTGCGCGACCAGCGCCGGATCGAAGCGCTGGCCGGCGATCGAGGCGGCCTGCAGCGCGGCGCGCTCGGCCGCGGGGAGCCGGTCGAGGCGCGCGAGCACCACGTTGCGGATCGTGCCCGGCATCGCGCCTGCGTCGGCGCCGCTTTGCAGGAGCTGGGTCAGGAACAGCGGGTTGCCCTGCGCGCGCTCGACGCAGCGCCGCGCGACGTCGGGCCGCGCCTCGAGGAACGCGGCGGCGAGCTCGAGCGCCTCGTCGGTCGACAGCGGCGCCAGGTCGACGGTCTCGACCTTCGCGTCGCGCCACGGCCCGGCGAGGGGATCGGCTTCGTGGCGCGTGGTCAGCAGCAGCACGAGCGGCAGATCGCGCGCGCGCTCGCGAAGCGCGGCCAGCGAATCGAGCACCGCCGGCGTCGCCCAATGGACGTCCTCGACCAGGAGCGCGACCGGCCGTTCGCGCGCCGCCGCTGCGGCGAGCGCGACGAGCGCCTCGATGCGTCCGCGCGCACGCGCCGCGTGGTCCATGGCCTCGTAGTGGCCGCCCGCGCGCTGCGCGATGCCGAGGAGATCGGCGACGAACGGCTCGTCGGTGGCCGCGACCCTCCCGCTCGCGACCGCCTGGTCGAGCGCCTCGCGGCAGGCGTCGGCCTGCGCCGTCGGCAGGAGGTCCAGCAGCGAGCGGGCGAGCAGGCTCGGCGCGTCACGCCGCTGCAGGGCGCCGAAATCGAGTACGCCGGCCGCATGGCGGGCGCAACCGCGCGACGCCGCGTGCTCCAGCATGGCTTCGGCGAGCCGCGACTTGCCCACGCCCGGGTCGCCGCGGACGAGCAGCGTGCTCCCGCGCGAGCGCATCGCGGCGTCGAGCGCGGCATCGAAGCGCGCGAGCTCGTGCGCGCGACCCACGATGCGGTGGCGCTCCGCGGGCGGCGCGCGCAGCGCGCGCACGCGCCACACCGGTATCTCGCCGGCGAAGCCGCGCACGGCGACGCTCCCGCGCGATTCCGCGTCGAGGCGCGGTCCCAGCACCGCGCGCACATCGTCGGAAACGATCGTCTCGCCCGCGCCGGCGAGCTCCTCGAGGCGCGACGCCAGGTTCACCGCGTCGCCGATCACCGTGTAGTCGGCACGCACGGCACTGCCCGTGGACGCCGCGACCACCTCGCCGCTCGCGATGCCGATGTGCGTGGCGAGCGGCTTGCCCAGCTCCGCCGACAACGCGGCGATCGCCTCGTGGATCTCGCACGCCGCGCCGACCGCACGCTCGACGTCGTTGCCGTGCGCGACCGGCGCGCCGAACACGCCCATCGTCGCGTCGCCGATGTGCTTGTCTACGCTCCCGCCGAAGCGCGCGATCGCGCCGTCGACCAGCTCGAAGAAGCGGCCGAGCAGGCCGTGCACGACCTCCGCGTCGGCTTCCGAGGTGAGCTTGGTGAAGCCGGCGAGGTCGGCGAACAGGATCGCCACCGGACGGCGCTCGCCGGCGGCGGTCGCGGCCGGCGCGCTCGCCGCGCTGGCGACGCGAGCGCCGCACTCCGGGCAGAAGCGCGCCTTCGCGGGCAGCGCCGTCCCGCAGTCGTTGCACACCGGTTTCGCGTCGTCCATGGCGCCAGGGGTCCTCGCGGCGCCCCTCATGCGGGCGCCGAACCGGATTCTGGCACTGCGCCGGGACGGGAAGTTGTCCGGCTGCGCCGATCGGCGTATCGTCGCGCCATTGCGCTAGGGGTCCTGTCCGGCGCGTCGGTCTCGACGCGGGGACGGGTGAGACAAACCCTCACGAACCTGATCCGGGTAATGCCGGCGTAGGGAAGCGCGGCCCGGGTCCCGGGTCGACGCGCTCCTCCGCTGCGGTCCCCGCGAGGAGCCACGATGAACGCCAACGACCAGTTCTACGCCCGCGACGCGCACGTCGACGCGGCCGCCGTCGCGCCGCTGCCCGCGTCGCGCAAGATCCACGTGGAAGGCTCGCGCCCCGATCTCCGCGTGCCGATGCGCGAGATCGCGCAGTCCGACACACCGGCCTCGTTCGGCGCCGAGCGGAACCCGGCGATCGTCGTCTACGACACGTCGGGTCCCTACACCGATCCGCAGGCCCACATCGACATCCGCCGCGGCCTGCCGGCGCTGCGCGCGCCGTGGATCGCCGAGCGCGGCGACACCGTCGAGCTCGAGGGCCCGACGTCGTCGTACGGCCGCGCGCGCCTCGCCGACCCCGCGCTCGCCGGCCTGCGCTTCGACCTCGACCGCAAGCCGCGTCGCGCGAAGGCGGGCGCGAACGTGTCGCAGATGCACTACGCGCGCCGCGGCATCGTGACGCCGGAGATGGAGTTCGTCGCGATCCGCGAGAACCTCAGGCGCGAGGAGATGCTGCGTACGCTGCCGGCGATCGTCACGCGCCAGCACGCGGGGCAGAGCTTCGGTGCGGCGATCCCGGACGTGATCACGCCCGAGTTCGTGCGCGACGAGGTGGCGCGGGGACGCGCCATCATCCCGTGCAACGTCAACCACCCGGAAACCGAGCCGATGATCATCGGCCGCAATTTCCTCGTGAAGATCAACGCGAACATCGGCAACTCGGCGGTCTCCTCGTCGATCGGCGAGGAGGTCGAGAAGATGACGTGGTCCACGCGCTGGGGCGCGGACACCGTGATGGACCTGTCGACCGGCAGGAACATCCACGAGACGCGCGAATGGATCGTGCGCAACTCGCCGGTGCCGATCGGCACGGTGCCGATCTACCAGGCGCTCGAGAAGGTCGACGGCAAGGCCGAAGAGCTCACGTGGGAGATGTACCGCGACACGCTGATCGAGCAGGCCGAGCAGGGCGTCGACTACTTCACCATCCACGCCGGCGTTCTGCTCCGCTACATCCCGCTGACCGCCAATCGCGTGACCGGGATCGTGTCGCGCGGGGGATCCATCCTGGCCAAATGGTGCCTCGCGCATCATCAGGAGAATTTCCTCTACACGCACTTCCGTGAACTGTGCGAGATCATGCGCGCCTACGATGTCTCGTTCTCGCTCGGCGATGGACTACGTCCGGGTTCGATCGCCGATGCCAATGACGAAGCCCAGTTCGGCGAGCTCAGGACCCAAGGCGAGCTGACGCGGATTGCCTGGGAGTACGACGTTCAGGTGATGAACGAGGGTCCCGGCCATGTGCCCATGCACCTGATTCGCGAGAACATGGAGAAACAGCTGGAATGGTGCGACGAAGCGCCGTTCTACACGCTCGGACCGCTCACGACCGACGTCGCGCCCGGCTACGATCACATCACGTCAGCGATTGGCGCCGCGATGATTGGCTGGTACGGTACCGCGATGCTCTGTTACGTCACGCCGAAGGAACATCTCGGCTTGCCGAATCGAGACGACGTCAAGACCGGGGTAATTGCCTACAAAATCGCGGCCCACGCGGCCGACCTCGCCAAGGGACATCCGAAGGCGCGCGTGTGGGAC
>DATLIR010000179.1:0-3244 GCA_035539315.1 Casimicrobiaceae bacterium | reverse complement strand
GTAGAGGATCCGCTCGGGCAGCGGGGCGTGGCTGGTGGGGGCGAGGTCGTGGGGGGTCATTGGCAGGTGTCAGGGATCAGGGATCAGGAACGGGGGCGATGCCCGTGGCGGCGCGCTCGCGCCGCTGAAGACTCGCGGGATTGAACGGTCAGAACGGCGACATCCCGACCGCCGAGGCGGCGTTCTCGATCGGCACCGCGAAGCCGATGCCGACGAACACGCGCTGGTCGGTGGGGTTGAGGATCGCCGTCACGATGCCGACGACTTCGCCGTCCATCGTCACCAGCGGGCCGCCCGAGTTGCCGGGATTCGCGGCGGCGTCGAACTGGATCAGGTTGGTCAGCAGGCGCTTGCCTTCGGGCGAGCGGTACTCGCGCTTGAGCCCGGAGATGATGCCCGCCGAGGCGGAGGGCCCGATGCCGAACGGGAAGCCCGCCGCGACGACCTCGTCGCCGGGCGCGAGGTCCTGCGTCGAGCGAAGCACCGCGGCCTTGAGGTCGTCGGGCAGGTTCGACGCCTTCAGGACGGCGAGGTCGTTCTCCGGTTGCACGCCGATGACGGTCGCCTCGGACTCGAGGCCGTCGAAGAACACGACCTTGATCTTCGACGCGCCGAGGACGACGTGCAGGTTGGTCAGGATGATGCCCTTGGTGTCGACGATCACGACGCCGGTGCCGATGCCGATGCCCTTGCCGCTGTCAGGATGGCCATCGGGGAGCGGCTGGCGGTCCTTCTTGTCGTCGGGACCCGCGGCCTTCCTGTCGGCCGGCGCGGCGGGCGCTACGGGCGGCTTGGCCTCCGCGCGCTTGGCGTCGTCCTTCGGCGCGGTCGACGGCTTGTCGCCCTTGCCCGCCTTGCCGGCCTTGTCGGTGTCGGCCTTGTCGCGCTTCTTCGCGTCGTCCTTGTCGTCGTCGGGATAGCCGGTGCCGATCACCTTGACGATCGACGGTCGCACCGCCTCGTAGGCCTTCGCCGCGCGCGACGGCAGCGTCTGCGTCGCGAGCGTGTGCAGGACCGCGCCGTCGATGTCCTTCTGCGTGAGCGCCCGAGCGGCGGGCCGCGCCGAGTTCCACAGCGCGAACGCGATGGCGCCGACCAGGAGCCCCGCGCACAGCGCGAGCCAACGCTCGTGGCGCTGCGCGAACGCGAAGCGCGAGCGTCGGGCCGCCACCGGCGCGGCGGCCGCCGGGGGGGTGTCGGGAGCGGTGGCCTGCGTGGTGTCGCCCGCCGGGACATCGCGGCGGGGTGAGCGGCTGTACAGCGCGGAGCGGCGCATGGCGGGCAGGAGGTCGGCAGCCCGGTGCAGGTGCCCGGGTCGGCCTAGGATAGTGACAATCGGCGTGGGCGCAAAGTCCGTGCCGATCCCGCCGGTTCGACCGCGCCGGCCGGGGCCGGTTCGCCGCGCCGGTGCATCAGCCGGCGACGCCGTCGACCAGCAGGAACTGGCCGGTGGCCGCGCCGGCACGCTTCGCCTTCGCCTCGCCGTACTCGGGTGACGACCAGAACGTCCGTGCGCGCTCGAGCGACGGGAACTCGATCACGACGACGCGATCGTTCTCCGGCGGGCCTTCGAGCACGGTGACCGGCCCGCCGCGAACGACGAAGCGCCCGCCATGCCTGGCGATCGCGGCAGGCGTGAGCTTCGTGTACTCCTGGTAGCGCACCGGATCGGTGATGTGGATGCGGGCGATCAGGTAGGCGGGCATCGGGCTTCCTGGGAGGGTCGGGCCTGGACGGATCGCGTCCCGCTAGCCCTTCGACCACTTCTGCAGCCAGTAGCAGAAGACTGCGGCGAAGAGCCAGCCCACCCCCGCGACCGGCATGTCCGAGACGAACGTCCACACCGCTGCGTTCACGAGGCAGAGCAGGATCGCGAACAGCGCGACGAGGATGTTGCCCACGATGCCGGAGGGTACGGGAGTCGGGTGTCGGGGGCGCCGTGGCGGGGGAACAGCAGGCGAGGCGCGTCGATTCTGTCACAAACGCGTTGCGGCCGCCCCCGGGGTCGGCGGCGTCGCGGCCAGCAGGCCGACCCGCCGCTCAACGGCGAAGGCGAGCGCCACCACGATCGCGAGCGTGGCGAGCGACGTGGCGGCCAGCGCGTCCGGCGGCGGCAGGTCGCCGCCCAGGTACGGCCCCGCGGCCGTGAAAGCGGCCGCGGTCGCGACCACGAGCACCAGCAGCAGCGCGCGACCGCGCGAAGGACGCACGACCGCGAGCCACGCGACCGTCGCCGCACCGGCGAACGCGAGCTCGACCGCCAGCGCGATCGGCATCGTGCGCCACAGCCCCAGGCCGAGCTTGGGCGACGCATCGCCAGCCACCGGGAGGTCCGGAATGTGCACGACCAGGTCGAGGACGAAGTGCGACGCCATCGCGATCGCGACCGCCGTCGCGAGCCGCGTGCGCCGCGGCACGCGCGCGCCGAGGACGTCCCAGGCGAGCGCCCCCGCGGCCAACGCGGCGAGCGCGCTGGCGACGAGCCCGTGCGAATACGGGAACGTGAAGGTGAGGAAGCGCGCGCCGCCGGCATGGATCGGTGCGCCGAGCGCCTCGATGCCCAGCGCGACGAGGGTCCACAGCAGGAGATCGGCGAACAGCGCGGCGGCGACCAGCGCGCCGAGATTGAGGCGCGGGACCGCTGCCTTCACCGCGAGCCCCGCACCGACGTGGCCGACGAACATCGTCGCCTCGTTCGCTCAGCGCCGCCGCAGCACGCGGTGCACCAGATGCGCCAGCGGTGCCCGGCGCTTGGGCACGCCGGGCATCGGGTCGAAGTAGCGGCGGTGCGGGTAGCACCAACCCCAGGTCTCGCCACGCTCGAACGACCCGATCATCGGATGGCCGGTTTCGAGGTGGTGCGCGAGCGCGTGCGCGTGGACCGAGTCCTCGCAGCAGCCCACGTGGCCGCAGGTGAGGCAGATGCGCAGCCGCGTCCAGCGCGCGCCGAGCGCGGCGCAGGCCTCGCAACGCTGCGCGCTCGGCGTGACCGGGCGGATCGCGTCGAAGTGCTCGCAGCGGTCGGTCACGCGCCGTGCCGACGCGTGCGCCGCCGCACGGTGGTGCGGCCGTACCAGAACAGTACGGTCGCCACCGCGAGGGCGATCGGCAACGGCGAGACCAGCACCGCGGCGATCCAGCTCCAGCTTTCGTTGCGGTCGAGCGCCTGCACCGCGACGCCGACCGCGAGCGTCGAGCCGAGCGCGGCGACGAGCGAGGCGCGCCGCGCGTCGCGGAAGGCGGC
>DATLIR010000178.1:0-8486 GCA_035539315.1 Casimicrobiaceae bacterium | reverse complement strand
CGCGTGAAGCGCGCCTCGACGGCGAGCTTGTTCGGACGACAAGCGGCGAGCACGTCGACGAAGATGCGCTCGACGCAATGCTCGTGGAAGCCGGCGTGCCGGCGGTAGCCCGCGAGGTAGGCGAGCAGGCCGCCGCGCTCGATCCGCGGCCCGCGGTAGCGCAGGATCACGCTCGCGTAATCGGGCTGGCCGGTGATCGGGCACACCGAGCGGAACAGCGAGGTGTGCAGCGTCTCGTCGCCGTCCCACGCGGTCGTGGCGAGGCGCGAGGGGTCCGGCTCGTCGGGGATCGCCGCGAGCGGCGCCGCGTCGATCGACGCCCCGTCGGCCGGCTCGCGCGCGAGGCCGCCGAACGCGGGCGGCAGCGCGAGCGCCACGCGAACCTCGGCGCCCACCGCCGCCGACAGGTCGCGGGCGACGATCGCCGCGTAGGCCTCGCGCGACTCGATCCTCTCGTGGTTGAGCGACGCGAGGTAGAGCTTCATCGATTTGGACTCGACGATGCGCGGCGAGGTCGCGGGCACGTCGAAGCGGCCGACCGCGACCTGCGGCCGCCCGCCCGCGTCGAGCCACGCGAGCTCCCACGCGGTCCACGCGTCGTGCCCGCTGAACGGCAGCGCCGCCCCGAGCCCCAGCGACGCGCGCCCCTCGGCGCGTTCGACCGCGAACAGCTGGCGAGGGTCGTAGTGATCCGGGACCGGGCTCGCCCGCCCGAGCGGCGACGTGCCTAGCGTGCTCACTTGACGCGCACGACCGAGGCGCCCAGCGCCGCGAGCTTGTGCTCGAGTCGCTCGTAGCCGCGGTCGAGGTGGTAGATGCGGTCGATCGTCGTCGTCCCGTCGGCGACCAATCCGGCGATGACCAGGCACGCGGAAGCGCGAAGATCGGTGGCCATCACGTTCGCGCCGGTCAGCCGCGGCACGCCGCGCACGATCGCGGAGCTCCCCTCGACCTCGATGTCCGCGCCGAGGCGCACGAGCTCCTGCACGTGCATCATCCGGTTCTCGAAGATCGTCTCGGTGATCACCGAGGTGCCATCCGCCCGTGCCGCGAGCGCCATGAACTGCGCCTGCATGTCGGTCGGGAACCCGGGATAGGGCGCGGTGCGCAGGCTCGCGGCGGCGAGCGGTCCGTCGCGCGCGATGTGGATCGTGTCGGCGGTCGAGCGTATCGTCGCGCCGGCCTCGGTGAGCTTGTCGATGACCGCGTCGAGCGAGGAGGCGCGCGTGCCGGTCAGCGTGGCGCTGCCGCCCGCCGCGGCGACCGCGGCGAGGAAGGTTCCCGTCTCGATGCGATCGGGCATGATCCGGTGCGTCGCGCCGTGCAGCCGGTCGACGCCCTCGATCACGATGCGGTCGGTGCCGGCGCCGCTGATGCGCGCGCCCATCGCGACGAGGCAGTCCGCGAGGTCGACGACCTCGGGCTCGCGCGCAGCGTTCTCGAGCACCGTGGTGCCTTCCGCCAGCGTGGCCGCCATCAGGAGGTTCTCGGTGCCGGTCACCGTCACGACGTCGAAGACGAAGCGCACGCCGCGCAGGCGTGTCGTGCGCGCGCCGATGTAGCCGTGGTCGAGGTCGATCTCGGCGCCCATCGCCTCGAGGCCCTTCACGTGCTGATCGACCGGGCGCAGGCCGATCGCGCAGCCGCCGGGCAGCGACACGCGCGCCTCGCGCGCGCGTGCGAGCAGGGGGCCGAGCACGAGGATCGACGCGCGCATCGTCTTGACCAGCTCGTAGGGTGCGAGCGGCCATTCGATGCGCGCCGCCTCGAGCGTCAGGTGCCCGGGCGCGCCGTCCCCGGCCTCCACGCCCATCTGCGTGAGCAGCGTGCGCATCGTGCGCACGTCGTTGAGGTGCGGCACGTGCGTGAGGACGAGCGGCTCGTCGGTCAACAGGGCCGCGCACAGGATCGGCAGCGCGGCGTTCTTCGCGCCCGAGACGCTCAGCGTGCCGGCGAGCCGGTGCCCGCCTTCGATGACCAGCTTGTCCATAGGGGAATCGGGAGCGTCAGGTCGCCAAGCGGCGAGACGCGTTGCCCGGGCCGCCGTCGTGATCGCGCTCATTCCCGCAGTCTCGCGTCCGACGATGGCGCGAAACGGGACGCGATCGCGGCGCGCCGCGGGCGAATTCGGGCGGACGGCGGGCGAGCCTCACTGCTGGCCTTGCGCCCGCCACTCGCCGGGCGTGAGCGTGCGCATCGACAACGCGTGGATCTCCTGCCGCATGCGGTCGCCGAGCGCCGCGTAGACGAGCTGGTGGCGGCGCACGCGTGCGAGCCCTTCGAATCGCGACGACACGACCAGCGCCTCGAAATGATGGCCGTCGCCGCGCACCTCGAGCGCGTCGCAGGCGATCGTGGCGGCGATCGAGGCGCGGATCGACTCGGGCGTGACGGGCGGGGTGTCGTGCATGGCAGGCGGACCGGCGGCCCGATGGTAGCGCACTCGCCTGCGCGGGCGTGCGGACGGCGGCGCTCGGGTGCCCGGCACGGGAGTCGCCGGCGGCAGGTGCCCGTCGGCGCGCTTGACGACCTTGGGCGCCTCCGCATGGCCTTCGCAGGCAGGGGTCACGATCCGGACCCCGGACTCATTGAACACGTCGAGGACGTGCTGCGCGAGCGCGGTGCGCACCTCGTCGAGCGCGCGCGTCGCGCAGGGCCACGTTGCGCTCGTCGTCGACGGCGGAATTGCCGAGCGTGAGCACCCTGACGAACGAAGCGCGCGTCGCGGCGAGGCCAGCCGTACGCTCAGGCGAGGTGCAGCACCGCCTCCACCGGCCGCCAGGGCGTCTCGTAGCCGATGCCCACGATGACCGGAACGACCAGGCCGTCGACGCCGGCGAGCGTGCTGTAGTTGACGACGACGCCGTTCAGGAGCTGCGCGTCGCGAACGCGTGGGCCAAAGCCCGACCCACGGCTCAGGGGCGCAGCTTCCAGCCGGTCGCCAGCACGCGCAGCGTCAGCGCGGCGAGCGCGAGCGCGAAGGCGCCGACGATCGCCAGGCTCTGAAGCGGTGGCGCGTCGGCGAGCCCGAAGAATCCGTAGCGAAAGCCGTCGATCACGTAGAAGAACGGATTGAACTGCGAGGCGACCTGCCACGCCGGCGGCAGCGAGTGGATCGAATAGAACACGCCCGACAGGAAGGTGAGCGGCACGACGACGAAGTTCTGGAACGCCGCGAGCTGGTCGAACTTGTCGGCCCAGATGCCGGCGAGGAGCCCGAGGTTGCCGAGGATCGCGCTGCCGAGCAGCGCGAAGGCGGCCACCCACTCCGGATGCGCGGGCGCGAGGAGGGCCGGCGCGAACAGCAGCGTCACCGCGAACACGCCCAACCCGACGACGATCCCGCGCACCATCGCGCCGGCGACGTAGGCGAGGTACAGGCCGGTCGGCGACAGCGGCGCGAGCAGCACGAACACGAGGTTGCCGGTGATCTTCGACTGGATCAGCGACGAGGACGAGTTGGCGAAGCTGTTCTGCAGCACGGACATCATCACGAGCCCGGGCACCAGGAACTCGGTGTAGCGCACCTTGCCGTCGAACACGGCGACGTGCGATTCGAGCACGTGCGAGAAGATCAGGAGATACAGCAGCGCGGTGAGCACCGGCGCGGCGATGGTCTGGAAGCTCACCTTCCAGAAGCGCAGCACCTCCTTGCGAAACAGCGTGAAGCCGCCGCGCCCCCACCCGTCGCTCGCGAGCGCGGTGACGGTCATGACGCCCGCTCGTCAGCGGCGGGGGCCGGTGGGGTCGGCGCACGCATGCGCACCCGCGGCCCGGCGGCCGGCGCCGCGCCTCCCGCCTGCATGATGTGCAGGAACACCTGCTCGAGGTCGGCTTCGTCGAGGGTCAGCTCCTGCACGCCGATGCCGGCGACGCGCAGCGCCGCGAGCAGCGACTCGAGGTCCGAGGGATGGTCGATCGCGAGATGCCACACGTCGCCGGTGCGGCGCAGCAGGCGGTCGCGCCACGAGGCCGGGAGGTCGGGGGCGACCAGCCGCACGGTGAGCCCCGAGTAGCGCGACAGCAGCGCCTGCTTGGTGTCGAGCGCGACGACGTGCCCCCCCTTGAGCATCGCGATGCGTCCGCACAGCGCCTCGGCCTCCTCGAGGTAGTGCGTCGTCAGGATCACCGTGTGGCCGTCGCCGTTGAGCTTGCGGATGAACGCCCACAGGCTCTGGCGCAGCTCGACGTCGACGCCGGCGGTCGGCTCGTCGAGCACGATGACCGGCGGCCGGTGGACCAGCGCCTGGCCGACCAGCACGCGGCGCTTCATGCCGCCCGACAGCGAGCGCATGTTGGCGTCGGCCTTCGACACCAGGTCGAGATGGTGCAGGATCTCGTCGATCCAGTCGTCGTTGCGGCTTAGCCCGAAGTAGCCCGACTGGATGCGCAGCGTCTCGCGCACCGTGAAGAACGGGTCGAACACGAGCTCCTGCGGCACCACGCCGAGCGAGCGGCGCGCGGCGCGGTAGTCGACGACGACGTCGTGGCCCATGACGCGTGCGTAGCCGGCGTCGGCGCGCACCAGGCCGGCGAGGATCGAGATCAGCGTGGTCTTGCCGGCGCCGTTGGGTCCCAGCAGCCCGAAGAACTCGCCCGGCATCACCGCCAGGTCGACGTTCTCGAGCGCCTGCACCCGACCGTAGCGGCGCGACAGCCCGGCGATGTCGACCGCCGGCTGCATCAGCCGCTCAAAGGCCGACCAGCGCGTCGACGCCGTACACGCGCGCGAGCGAGACCAGCGACTCCGGCACCGACGTGAAGGCGATCGGCGCTCCTTCGGCCGCCGCGCGGCGCTTGAGCGCGAGCAGCACCGCGAGCGCGGCGGAGTCGGCGTGCGCGAGGCCGGCGAGGTCGGCGACGCCGCGCGACGGCAGCGGCAGCGTCCGCGTCGCCTCGAGCACGGTCTCCGCATTCTCGAAGGTCAGCGTGCCGGCGTATTCCCAGCGCGCCCCGTCGTCGGCCGCCACGAACCCGCCCGGCCGCGCCGCGTCGCTCACTTGCCCGGACCGCCCTTGTTGCGGGCCGCCAGCGCGTTGATCAGCGCGTCGACGCCGCCCTGCCGGATCTGCTCGTTGAACTCGTCACGGTAGTTGGTGACCAGCGACACACCGCCGACGATCACGTCGTACGCCTTCCAACCGTCCGCCCCCTTGGCCATCCCGTAGTCGATCTGCACCGGCGACTGCCCGGGGCGGACCACCTCGGTCCGCACGGTGACGTCGGTCGCCGTCGCCTCGGCGCGCATCGGCTTGAGCTCGATCGTCTGGTTGCGGTACTGGACCAGCGCGCCCGAGTAGGTGCGCACCAGCAGCGAGCGGAACTCGTCGGCGAGGCGCTTCTGCTGCTCGGGGGTAGCCTTCGCCCAGTTGCGCCCCATCGCGAGCGCGGTCATGCGCAGGAAGTCGAAGTGCTGGATCAGCTTCGACTCGATGACCTCGCGGATGCGCGCCTGGTCGCCCGCCTGCACCTTCGGGTCGGCCTTGATGATCTCGAGCACCTCCTGCGACACGCGCTTGACCAGCGCGTCGGGCGCTTCCTGCGCGAACGCCGGCGCGGCGGCGAGGAGCGCGCACGCGCCCACGGCCAGCGCGCGGCGCACGATTGCAAGCATGCGGTTCATTCGTCGTCTTCCTTCTTCGGCGGATTGCCGTCGTGCACCAGGTACTCGCGCCGCTGCAGGTACGCGCGGCGGATGAACGTGTAGCGGTCGATCGCGGCGCGGTCGACCATCGACGAGGCCTCGAGCGCCTGCGCGCGAAGGTCGAGCCCGCCGAGGAAGTACAGGACGTTCCGCAGCGGCACGTCGTTGACGACGTAGGTCACCGGCCCGAGGTAGTAGCGGATCACCAGGCCGGTGCCGTCGCGCACCGTCGTCGGGCCGATCAGCGGCACGAACAGGTAGGGGCCCTGCGGGACGCCCCAGAAGCCGAACGTCTGCCCGAAGTCCTCGTCCCCCTTGGGGATGCCCGCGTCGGTCGCGATGTCGATCAGGCCGAGTCCAAAGACGTTGACCGTGATGCGGCCGAGATCGTTCCCCGCCTTCTCCCACTTGCCCTGCATGAGGCCATTGAGCGCCGAGAAGCCGTCCTCGATGTTGCCGAAGAACGTGTGCACGGCGGACTGGACCGGCCTGGGCACGTAGTCGACCCACGCCTGCGCGATGGGGCGGACGATGTTGGTGTCGAGCGGCTCGTGGATCGCGTACATCGCACGGTTCCACGGCTCCAGCGGATCGGACTTCGACGGCGCCGAGCCGCCTTCCATCGTCGCGCAGCCGGCGAGCGCGGTCGCCAACGCGAGTGCCGCGGCGGTCCGGACCTGCCTGTCGAGCGCCGTCATTTGCCCCCTCCCGCCTGCGCCTTGTCGAACAGGAACTGCCCGATCAGCTTCTCCAGCACCACGGCCGACTGCGTCTTCGCGATGCGCCCGCCGTCCGCGATCATCTTGGCGTCCCCGCCGGCATCGAGCCCGACATAGACCTCGCCGAGCAGCCCCGAGGTCAGTATCGACGCGATGGTGTCCTGCGTGAACCGGTACTGCGGCTCGATCGCGAGCGACACGACGGCCTCGTAGGTCTTGGGATCGAGCCGGATGCCCTCGACGCGGCCCACGACCACGCCCGCCGCCTTGACCGGCGCCCGCAGCTTGAGCCCGCCGATGTTGTCGAACGTCGCGTCGACGTGATAGCCCTCGCGCGCGCCGGTGGTCACCAGATTGCCCACCTTGAGCGACAGGAACAGGATGGCGCCCAGCCCCAGCGCCACGAAGATGCCGACCCACAGGTCGATGGTCGATCGGTTCATGGAGGATCTCGCTGCCTTGGTCGGTTCGCTGTCGGAGAGGCGTCGAGCCGCGCGTCAGACGACGCCCACGCCGCGGAACATGAAAACGGTGAGCACGAAGTCGGCCGCGAGGATCGACAGCGACGACGCGACCACGGTCCGGGTTGTCGCCCGCGACACGCCCTCGGCGGTCGGCGCGGCGTCGTAGCCCTCGAACACCGCGATCAGGCTCACGATCACGCCGAACACCGCGCTCTTGATGATGCCGTTGACGATGTCGGCGCGGAAGTCGACCACGGACTGCATGTTGCCCCAGAACGCGCCGGCGTCGATGCCGATCAGCTTGACGCCGACCAGGTAGGCCCCGTACACGCCCAGCGTCGAGAACAGCGCGGCGAGCAGAGGCATCGAGATCACGCCGCCCCAGAAGCGCGGCGCGACGACGCGCGCGAGCGGATCGACCGCCATCATCTCCATCGCGGAAAGCTGCTCCGTCGCCTTCATGAGGCCGATCTCGGCGGTGATCGCGCTGCCCGCGCGGCTCGCGAACAGCAGGCCGGCGACGACCGGCCCCAGCTCGCGCACCAGCGACAGGGAGACCAGGATGCCGAGCGACTCGGAGGCGCCGTAGCGCTGCAGCACGTCGTAGCCCTGCAGCGCGAGCACCATCCCGACGAACAGGCCCGACACCAGGATGATCACGAGCGAAAGCACGCCGGAGAAATAGATCTCGCGCAGCGTGAGCCGGATGCGCTTCAGGCCCTCGGGCGAGTGCAGGAGCACCGCGAGGGCGAAGCGCGCCGCGAAGCCCAGGCGCGAGATCGCGCGGCGCGTGCCGCCGCCGACGCGCCTCAGTCCGTCGGCGATGGCGCTAGCGGACATCGAGCGCGAACGCCGTGTCGAGCGGCGCGGCGGCGACGTGGAACGGGACCGGGCCGTCGGCCTGTCCGTCGACGAACTGCCGCACGAACGGGTCGCGCGACGCGCGCACGGCGTCCGGAGTGCCCTGGGCGACGATGCGACCGTCGGAGACGAAGTACAGGTAGTCGACGATCTTGAGCGACTCGTAGACATCGTGCGTCACGACGACCGAGGTGATGCCGAGCGCGTCGTTGAGCTTGCGGATCAGCTGGCCGACGATGCCGAGCGAGATCGGGTCGAGGCCGGCGAAGGGCTCGTCGTACATGACGAGCATCGGGTCGAGCGCGATCGCGCGAGCGAGCGCCACGCGGCGCGCCATCCCGCCGGACAGCGCGCCCGTCGCGAGCGGCGCGGCGCCGCGCAATCCCACGCCGTTGAGCTTCATCAGCACGAGGTCGCGGATCATGTCCTCCGACAGGTCGGTGTGCTCGCGCAGCGGGAACGCCACGTTCTCGAACACCGACAGGTCGGTGAACAGCGCACCGAACTGGAACAGCATGCCGACCTCGCGGCGCAGCGCGAACAAGCCGTCGCGGTCGAGGTCGGGCACCGACTGTCCGGCCACCATGATGCGTCCCGCGCGCGGACGGAGCTGTCCACCGATGAGGCGCAGGATGGTGGTCTTGCCGCAGCCCGACCCGCCCATGATCGCGACGACCTGGCCGCGCGGGATGGTCATCGAGATGCCGGTCAGGATCTGGCGCGTGCGGTCGTAGCCGAACGTGACGCCGTCGAGCTCGACGGCCGTCGTGCGGCGTCGATCGAAGCTCGCGGTGGAAC